>NZ_JACJRS010000026.1 GCF_014697375.1 Phormidium sp. FACHB-1136 | reverse complement strand
CTCTACTTTTGCCTAAATTCATCGCCGCTAAGCTTAACCCCTTGCCCCCTCAGGTCTCCCAAAGCTTAGTAACTTAGTACCCCTGTCCAGAACTTATGACTGTCCAGTAGACTTAGACTAACGTTTAACAACCAGGCCGTCACAGATGTGGATCTAGCCCACGAACTGTACGGCGAAATCTTTGAACTCCTGAAGGATATTGAATCCTTTAAGCAAGTCTTTCTAAATCCTGAAACCAAAACGATTGAATGGCCCAACGGGGCAGACTTTGCACCAGAGTTTCTGTACGATCTCGGTCAACCCATTGCCCCAACAGCCTAGGAATTACCCAAGCAACCGGGGTTCTGACCTCGCCAACAGCCCCTAAACGCCGCTATAACTGGGGAAACACCTGCCCCCACACACCCATGACCCAAGATGATCTGCTGCAACTCGTTGACCAAGCCGCCGCCGAGGGCTGGACAGAGCTAGACCTTTCTGGCAAAGCTGTCTAGGGCGCTTACAATAGAGCCAGCTTTTTCAGAATATTCGTGGGCCAGACGTGATATGAGTCATTACCTCCTGATCCGCATTGAGGCTTTGCAGCAAGAGTTAGAACATCTACGGCAGATGGTTCTCCAGCAAACCCAGGTGGGGCCGCGCTCCACTCAGCTTCAAGGGCTGTGGCGAGGGGTGGATGTTCAGACGACGATTGTGCAGCCAACGACTCAAGCACCGCTGCTTACTTTGGACTTGCACCCCTCGACAGGGCACATAGGGTAGCCACCGTGTCAGTCTCACCTCCCGGCGTTGGAGCAACGCCATCACCATCCAGAGGCAGGTCGTCAGATGGGCACGATGCACCCACGGCACCGATTGCCCTAGCCAAGCGTTCAAGGCATCGTAGAGGGGGGAGTTGGTAGTCCTATTTCGTACAGGCTAGAGAATAATCAGGCGACCCTAGAGACCTTACGGCAGTAGATTGCTGTTTTTGGCTGTTTTTTCTCTGACCCGTAGATTAATGCACTACCGGGGGAGTTTTTTTCATGGCGTTCACGCTTTTGAGTGGTATCTAGGCTTAGAACGCGGCCTCCCCCTTCTTCCATTCAATCTCCTAAACCACTGCACAGCAAGGCACACAGCCACCGATAAGCAACTTTTGTCAGTCAACCAGTCCATTGCCCTCGTTCGTTTGCCCGATAAATCTCAAGATCGTTGTCTCGATGAGAATTCTTGGTTTATAAGGGCTTCAGGAGTTTTCTGGACCACTAAGATTCCCTCCTTTCAGGAGCCATTGGACGGCGATCCCAAAATTGAATACCCCCTTGGTATCAGCGAACCAGTTGCGTAGGCGTACTCAGTTGAGATAGAATTTCGAGACAGAACTTCCAGCTTGAGAGTGATAGAAAAAGCCAATATATAAGCTTAGCAAGGTCTCCAGAAAAGTTCACGCAGGAAAATATATCTAGAAATGCAGTTCCAGTCGCAGATCAGGAATAAGCTTTAAAATGACCATTTTTTTTACGATTGAGGTAAAAAGCAAATACATTGGTATCTCTGACACCCTATCAAGGCTCTACAAGGCTTATTGCCTGGGTATTTCATTATCTTATTCCTATGTTCATCAGCCATTTTTTTGTCGTAGAAGTCTACCCATCTCGATGTTTGACAGGATAATCAGAAAGATTTCTGGCTTCAATGATGGAAAGTCGTCACGCTTTATCAAAGAGAATGACTTGTTTGTGGCAAATTTTCTGGGTATGGGAGACTCAGAATGCGATTCTGATTTTGATGCCAGGCCAAAGTTTACTGTTGATATAGCAAGGTTATTGGATGATCACTACTTCCAGGATCTTGACCACTTTAAGACCAAGATTGAAGACTCAATACCATCAATCAACTCAATCATCATTAACTTTCTGGTGACTGATGAAATCTACAATGATCAGGTTTCTGGCAATCTAGAAAGATTATTAGGATCAACCAGGTTGGAGGACTGTCATGCTAGTGTAGTAGGCAGCTCTTTCAAGGAATTTGCCGCGACAAGATATTGGAAAGCAAGGAGTAGACAACCCATATCTCTTTCTTTTGACTCCAATAAAATCAGATTATTAATACATATTCGTAGAGGTGATCGGGCTTGGATTGAATTAAAAGATAAGATATTGTTAATGCACGGAAACGAATTCTTGGTGATCGATCAAAATGTTAACTCTTTACAAAACTCTGATACGCAAAGTCTCTCAATCGCATCTATTCCTGTAAGATTTAGGAAGCCCGTATCCATAGAAGTAATAGCACAAGTTTTTGAACAACTCTCTCTTGATCACGGAAGAGCCATGTTCTCTATAATTGTAATTTCTGATGGATATAAGAGGGCATATCAAGAATTAAGTCATGCAATCAGATCGAATAGAATTCAGGTCTCACAATCTGACAGAAAACAGATCGATGTTTTTTTTAGACAACAACAGAAAGAGATTGTAGAGTTTGCGAAACATATAAACGCCGAACTTATTTTAGGAGAAGATTCCAAGATGAAATTCATGAAATCAGTTCATGCTGTCATATGTGCTGATTTTATTGTCAATACAACGGGTGGCTTTACTAAGCTAAACCGAGTATTTAGGAATCAAGATCCTCCTTCCCTATTTCTTAGTACTAGTGATTTGACTCCACAAAAGCTGGGCGTATTTTTAGCTGAAGCAAGACGCTTTAGAAAACCGGATGAAATTTAAATGTTGCAGTCCGGTAACTGGTTCCGTCGCTGGCAACACTTGCTCCGCCATGGTCAGGCCCACTGCGTCCGGCAGGCATTGACTCGGTTGATCCGACTGGGTCTTCGCTACCCTGCTCCAGGTGCAGACCTACTTCTAGCTCCACCACCACACTCGCTATCAAACCTTCGACTGCCTGGGACTGCCCTTTGAGTTCGGGCATAGTGGAAATTTCCTGTAAATAGCTAATGCAGCAGTGCTTCAAGGGCGTCGGCATGCGCTCGAGTGATGATGGCTTTAACCATCTCCTCATCTCACCCTCCGACCCGCCTGGGGGCCAATGATCGCTTTGATAACCTCTTCCACTCGGTTCCAAAGGCACCCTCTGGCCCCTCCCCCAACCGCTAGATACGCCCGGTCAACCCATTGCCCAAACAGCCTAGGAATTACCCAAGCAACCGGGGTTCTGACCTCGCCAATGGCCCCCAAACGCCGCTATAACTGAAAAAACACCCGCCCCCCACGCCCATGACCCAAGATGAGCTGCTGCAACTGATTGACCAAGCCGCCGCCGAGGGCTGGACAGAGCTAGACCTTGCTGGCAAAGCTATCTAGGGCACTTACAATAGAGCCAGCTTTTTCAGAATATTCGTGGGCCAGACGTGATATGAGTCATTACCTCCTGATCCGCATTGAGGCTTTGCAGCAAGAGTTAGAACATCTACGGCAGACGGTTCTCCAGCAAACCCAGGTGGGGCCGCGCTCCACTCAGCTTCAAGGGCTGTGGCGAGGGGTGGATGTTTCAGAGGATGACTTTGCAGCGGCACGGCGAGAAATCAACCCTAATTAGCCGCGACACCATGCTGCGAGACTCGGAAATCATCAAGGTTCTCTGGTAGGACTCGCTTCCCTAAGAAACCGGGGTTCTGACCTCGCCAACAGCCCCCAAACGCCGCTATAACTGGGAAAATACCCGCCACCCCCACGCCCATGACCCAAGATGAGCTGCTGCAACTGATTGACCAGCCTGTAAGCCCTATTGACAAAGATGCTGTCATGGCTCAGATTCAGGCGCTTAAGCCGAAGCTTGTGGAGAACTATGGCCTCCAGAAAATCGGTATTTTTGGATCGGTTGCTAGAGAAGAAGCCACGATTAGCAGTGATATTGATGTTGTGGTTTTTATGCCGCCTAATATGTTAAATCGGGCTTGCCTAAAAGCAGATTTAGAAGCTGTTTTTGGTAGAAAAGTAGACGTTATCCGCTACCGGCAGGGTATGAACCCCTATCTCAAAGCTCGTATTGATCAAGAGGCTATCTATGCGTGATCGGCCCTTGCTCTTAGAATTATTCCTTTAATCTTCACCCTATAGCTACGCCCATGACCCAAGATGAGCTGCTGAAACTGATTGACCAAGCCGCCGCCGAGGGCTGGACGGAGCTAGACCTTTCGGGCCAAGGGTTGACAGAACTGCCCCCCAAAATTGGCAAGCTTACCCAGCTAGAAACCCTAATTCTGGGAAAATGGGATTTTAAGGATGGATACCAATATTTTGGGAATAAGCTAACGAGCTTGCCTGATGAAATTGGGCAGCTTCGCGCATTAAAAGTACTCATGGTTGCGGGTGACTTATTGCTGCAACGTAGAAAAGAGGGGAACCAAATCACGGCGATTCCCGACAGCCTCGCCCAGCTTTCAAGCCTCCAACAGCTTGACCTCCGCGCAAACCAAATCACGGCGATTCCCGACAGCCTCGCCCAGCTTTCAAGCCTCCAACAGCTTGACCTCCGCGCAAACCAAATCACGGCGATTCCCGACAGCCTCGAAAACTTGACTAATTTAGATACGCTGGACTTAAGGCTCAATTTCTTACCAATTTCGCCAGAAATTATCGCTCCACCGAGGTTGTATAAAAACCGTGAGGCAGTGGAGGAAATTTTTAATTATGTGCGCCAGCTTCGTAGTGGTGAGAAAAAACCTCTCAATGAGGCAAAGATGCTGCTGATAGGTCAGGGTAGTGTCGGCAAAACCTCGCTGATCAATCGCCTCTTAGAGAATCGCTACGACCCCAACGAACCCCAAACCGACGGCATCAACGTGCAAGAATGGGGCGTTCATGTCAACAGCAAAGACGTGCGCCTCAACGTGTGGGACTTTGGTGGCCAAGAAATTTACCACGCCACCCACCAGTTCTTTCTTACCAAACGCAGCCTCTACATTCTCGTCTGCAACTGCCGCACCAGCGAAGAAGAAAACCGCATTGAATATTGGCTCAAACTCATCCAAAGCTTTGGCGGCGAATCGCCCGTGATCATCGTCGGCAACAAAAGCGACGAACAACCCCTAGATATTAACCGCAAAGCCCTGCGGCAAAAATATCCCAACATTTGCGCCATCCTAGAAACCTCCTGCCAAACGGGCCAAGGCATTGAAGAATTGCGGGCCACAATTACCAAAGAAGTGGGCAAACTGCGAGAAGTCTATAACCTGCTGCCCCTTTCCTGGTTCCAGGCTGTGAGATGGTATTTTCAATATTTTTTGAGGTGCCCTCTGGTGTATCTCCGGATCCTGCTTGCCCTCTTTGTTCTTGGTGAGGCTGGGAGCCGTGATCAAGGCGGCATAAACGATCATGCCTTGCAGTATCGTTATCCCCCGAGCACTGAGGGGGGTGTTGACCGTCTCATAGATGAGGTCTTCTACTTCGTAGAAGACCTGCTCAGTCTTGGCTCGCGACCACGATACAATTCTCGTGCAATCCGCCCTGGTTTTTCAGAGGCTTTTTAGACCCTATGTAAACTTGATCTCCTTCTCCCAGTGGCGAATGACTTCTTCATCTATAATTGCCCATCGGTGATGCCACTTACCTTCCCAATGCCACTGGGAGACTCCTTTGAGGGAGCCCACCAAAAACTGATCAGTTAACTTGCACTGCAAAGAACATTCCCCGCCACCCACATGTTTGATTTTCCAGTATTGCTGCGGCAAGCCAGTCCAATGCCACACACTGACTCTTCCCCCACTACCATCTAAAAATAGACCAGATTCCTTATTTTGGATGGTGTAATATTCGGCGAATGGAGCATCTTTAATTACCCACAGCTGTCCTTGTGCGTTTTTGTCCCGGTACCACATATCGACGTTTTTTGTGCCATGAAGATATATGTCGTATTGTTTTACTACTACGAAGCCGCTTTTATCAGTCTCGGTTGGCTGCTCTAATCTAAAGACAACACTGCGACCGCCGCCAAAATTAGCGGTTCTTGGTGGTGCAAACTCTCTCATGCTCGTGATCCTTGTAAGTAAGGTCAGAACAAATTATACACAATGGTCATCAGTATGTAAACAAAGGTTGAAGTACCTGATCAAATTCAGTGACCCGGAGGGCGAGGTCGCAGAAGGTGCGTCGTAGAACGTCACAGCCATGGCGAAATAGGCTTTTGGCCGGGCTCTCATGGGCCTTGAGTGGAATGGGGTGCTGCTGGTGTTGCCAGAGCCCGGTGAGCATCGCCCAACAGAACGCCAACGCCAGCAGGGCTATCAACTTGCTGAGCCGTTCAGCGTAGCGGAAGTGGGTTGATTCGAGGATGAATCCTCGGGTTTTGAGAGCGGAAAACAAGGTCTCGATGCCCCAGCGTAAGCGGTAGTCGGCGAGGGCGGTCTGAGGGGCGTGGTGGGTGGCGAGCATCAAGAGTTCGCCATCGGCCAGACGGGGCGCGACGACGTAGACCCGTCAGCCCCAGACCCACCGTTTGCCGGACAGGATCCGGGTTTCCCCGGCTCTGAGACTGGCAAAGACCCGCTCTCCCGATTGACGAGACTGGCCAGAGCGGGAACTGATCGTTTGGATTGTTCGCCCAGATGAAATATTTCCCCGCCTAGTGAGTTGCTACGTTTTGAGGTGATGCCTGTGGTCAGTGTTTTAACTCAATTTCAACTGCTGGATGTGGTGGCACTCAAAGAGGATCTACCTGATCATCATCTGATGGCTGGGCAGGTAGGCACCTTGGTCGAACAATTGGCCCTCGATGTTTACGAAGTAGACTTTAGCGACGATGACGGCCAAACCTATGCGATGCTGCCGTTGCATACCAGCCAATTGGTCAAACTCCACTATGCCCCCGACATCTTTTCCGCAGAGGATTTAGCACAAGGTTCAACCATGGTTAACACAATTCATCAACACGGCAGCGGCGACAACATTGCTGGAGATAAGGTACTGGGCGACAAGGTGGCGGGCAACAAAATCGGCAATCAAATCAACGGGGGCAACATCGCCAGCGTGGTCAACGAGGTCAAGGATCAGGCCCAGGTGGTGGCGGCAGGGGTGAACCAAACCAGCGGCGTTTCTACCGCAGAATTGTTGACCATCATTGCTAGCTTGCGCCAACTTGCGGCTCAGTTTCCCCCAGCGGTGCAAGAGGATTTAATCATCGACATTGATGATGTGGAAGCTGAAATCCAGAAGCCCGAAGACCAGCGCAGTTTGCCCAAACTCAAAAAGCGGCTGACGGCTTTGGCTACAGCGGCCACTCTCGCTTTAGGTGGGGTAGCGGGTGGGGTGGCGGCCACCAACGACTTTGTGGATAACGTGGTTGATCTGAGCGGCAAGTTGGGAATCGAACTGCCTTTGCCGACCCAGCCTTAGTCCCTTGGCTCAGGTAGGGAAGGTGCGAGGAGTGGTCTCGGTGATCAGCCACGTCCAGATCCATAGACTGGGCGGCACGGCAGCCAACGGCCTTCCTCAAGAAAGGTTGTCGGATGTAACGACATTTCAAAAAACGTTAAGAGTTGGCGGTATTGCGTGGAGAATCCTTAAGACTGGAAAACTAGAAGCATTTCAGCCGTCTTTGAAACCGCTATGGAACAGCAAAAAACCGTTATTGTGACTGGAGCCTCGTCTGGGGTGGGGCTGAATGCCGCCAAGGCGTTGGCCGATATGGGTTGGCATGTGGTGATGGCCTGCCGCAACCTGGAGAAGACCCAGGCCGCCGCCAAGGAAATTGGGATGCCCGCCGGAAGCTACAGCATCATTCATTTGGATTTGGCTTCTTTGGCCAGTGTGCGCCAGTTTGTCAGTGATTTTCGGGCCACGGGCCGCACGTTGGAATCCTTGGTGTGCAATGCGGCAGTCTACCTGCCCCTAGAAAAAGATCCGATCTACAGCGAAGATGGCTACGAAGTTAGCGTGGCCACCAACCACCTGGGCCATTTCCTGCTGTGCAACCTGCTGCTGCCGGATCTAAAGTCCTCCCCCGCCGCCGACAAGCGCCTGATCATCCTCGGCACCGTTACCGCCAACCCGAAGGAACTGGGCGGCAAGATTCCCATCCCCGCCCCGCCGGATTTGGGCAACCTGGAGGGCTTCGAGGCGGGCTTCAAGGCTCCCATCTCGATGATCAACGGCAAGAAGTTCAAGTCGGGCAAAGCCTACAAAGATAGCAAGCTCTGCAACGTGCTCACCATGCGCGAACTACACCGCCGCTACCACGACGAAACCGGGATTACCTTCAGTTCTCTCTATCCGGGCTGTGTGGCCGATACGCCCCTGTTCCGCAACCACTTTAAGGCGTTCCAGGTGATTTTCCCCTGGTTCCAAAAGAACATCACGGGCGGCTATGTCACCCAACAACTGGCCGGGGAACGGGTCGCCGCTGTGGTGGCCGATCCCGACCTGAAGGAATCTGGCATGTACTGGAGCTGGGGCAACCGCCAAAAGCCCGGTCGTCGTTCCTTTGCCCAGGAAGTGTCTAACGAAGCCCAGGACGACGCCAAGGCCCGTAAACTGTGGGATCTGAGCGCCAAACTGGTGGGTTTGGATGACGAATCCGCCAAGGGGATTCCCGCTGCGGCTGGGTCGGTTTAGGCCATCACGGGGAACGCCCTCCAGGTAGGGTAAATCCTTCTTGGACGCCCCGATCCCTAACCCCTCTCCTGATGGGCTACTGCTGATACGTCAGCCCGTATTTTGCCTTGCGCCGAGGAGATCCCCCCTAGCCCCCCTTAGCAACGGGGGAACCGGATTCAAAGTCCCCCTTGCTAAGGGGGATTTAGGGGGATCTCCCAGGCGGTGAAGGGAAAAGGCCAGATGGGTATCCGCGCCGATCCTGACGGGAGAGGGGCTTGTTGTGCGCTGGGGTAGCGGTAACGTGGCACCGGGAGACCCTAATCGGCGTCGAGGGGAGGCTCTGGTTCGACCCAGCCGACGGCTTGGTTGAAGCGCTGCATTTCGGGGCTGGTTTCGCCGTAGCGATCTTCGATGTGCTGCTGGCAGCAGTCGATGGCGAAGTCGTTCAGGTCGGTGGGGTCAATGCCAAACATTGCCTCAAAGGTGTGGGGCGTGACCTGACAAAACTCAGGGCGGGTGTCGTAGATCGAGCAGTTGCGGGCTTCGGCGTTGTAGTGAATACACCAGCCATCGTCTCCCACCAGGCTCAAGTATTGCTGAAGCTGGTCGGGGCTGAGATAGTCCTCTAGGTCGGGGCGTTCGCTGGAGTCGAGGAAGCAGCAGGCTCCGCAGTTGGTCACACATTGCCAGGTGGTCATAGTCCGGTTGAGTCCTTGGGTTGAGTCCTTGGGTGGCGTTCTTATCAGCGGGGTGGGGACAGGCGGGACGAGGAGACTGCCCGAACGCGATGGGCCTTAGAATTTTGTTAAGTTATCTAAAATAGACAGGCCGTAAGCGGGTAAAATAAGCCACAAGTAATTTGCTAGCTTTCATTCTAGTTGGTCTGTGTTGGGAGGATCCATGAGCTTTTTGAGTAGCATCAACTTCGAGCTAATTGCCCAGTTAGCGATGTTGGCCATGATTGTTATCGCTGGCCCCACCATCGTCTTTTTGCTGTTCCTGCGTGGCGGCGACCTCTAAGGTTTTGGTCGGTTAAGTCCGTCGGTCGGTTAAGGACGATGGAAAAAGGGGGCGTCCGAGAGGGCACCCCCTTTTTTGTATTTTTTGAATCCTTCGCAGATACCTCACGGCCCCTAGGCGAGGACTTTGGCCGGGGAGAGGGTGAGCACTTCGACTCCGGTTTTGGTGACGGCAACGGTGTGTTCAAACTGGGCGGAGAGTTGGCGATCTACCGTCAGAGCCGTCCAGCCATCCTCCAGGATTTCAGCCTCGTGGGATCCGATATTGATCATCGGTTCGATGGTGAACACCATGCCGGGGCGTAGTTTTTTGCCCTTGCCGCGCACCCCATAGTGGGGCACCTGGGGGGCGGTGTGGAAGATACGGTGGACGCCATGGCCGACAAAATCTCGCACGACGGAAAAGCCCTCGGCTTCGGCATATTCTTGAATGGCGGCTCCAATGTCACCAATGCGGGCACCGGGTTTGACCTCACGGATGCCCCGCCACATGCATTCTTCGGTCACTTCTACGAGTTTGCGAACCCTGGGTGCAACCTCACCCACCAGGAAGGTACGGGAGGTGTCCCCGTGGTAGCCATCGACGATGGGGGTGACATCGATGTTGATGATGTCGCCATTGCGTAGGATCTGGTTGGCGTTGGGGATGCCGTGGCAAATCACCTCATTAACGCTGGTGCAGATGGACTTGGGGAAGGGCATCACCGTGCCTTCGTAGCCGAGGGGGGCGCTGATGGCTCCTCGCTTTTTCGTCCAGGCTTCGGCTAGGTCGTTGAGTTCCAGGGTGCTGGTGCCCGGTTTTACGTAGGGGGTCAAATAGTCCAAGAGCTGAGCCGCCGTTTGGCAAGCCTTGCGCATTTTCTCCAGTTCGCGGCTAGAGAGTAGGGTGATGACTTCTGAGGAGGTTGTTTGTTCTTCCACGGTCGGTTTTGAGGGGTGAGTAGGGGATAGCGTGACAGGAATCCAGAGTCCCAGCATCGGCTGGGGTACGGGTTCTATGGTAAAGAAAAATCCGTCCTTGCGGGCAAAGTCATGGGGTTAGCCACGCCCTTCGTCCTGCCGTGGGGCTAGGGGGTGACGGGCTGCTTGGCCTCAAACTTTAGTTTGGATCGCTTGAAGGGTTCTGGGATGTCTACGGGATATTTTCCGGTGAAGCAGGCGGAACAGAAACTACTGGGTTCCTGGTAGGTGGCATTGAGCATCCCCTCCCAACTCAGGTAGGCAAGGGAATCCACCTCAATTTGCTTGGCAATGTCCTCGGTGGATTTGGTGGCGGCGATCAGTTGATCTTGGCTGTCGGTGTCGATGCCGTAGAAGCAGGGATGGGTGACGGGGGGCGAAGAAATCCGCATGTGGACTTCTGTGGCTCCGGCATCGCGCAAGGCCCGGACAATTTTACGGCTGGTGGTGCCCCGCACGATGGAGTCGTCCACAATCAAAATTCGCTTGCCCTCTAGCACGTCCCGCAGGGGGTTCAGCTTCATCCGAATGCCCACCTCCCGCATGGACTGGGTGGGCTGGATAAAGGTACGGCCCACGTAGCGGTTTTTGATCAGCCCCTCGGCGTAGGGAATGCCAGACTGTTGGGAGAAGCCAATAGCCGCCGGAACGCCGGAGTCGGGCACCGCCATGATCAAATCCACCTCGGCGGGGGCTTCCTTCGCCAGTTGGTGGCCCAGTCGCCGCCGATAGCTGTAGAGGCTTTCGCCATTGACGATGCTGTCGGGGCGGGAGAAGTAGATCATCTCAAACACACAGAGCTTACGCTGGGTAGCCTCGGCCCAATGCCGCGAGCGAAGGCCCTGATCGGTGATCCACACCAGTTCTCCCGGCAGAATGTCGCGCACGTAGGTGGCCCCAATGATGTCTAGGGCGCAGGTTTCTGAGGCCAGCACATACTGAGCCGGACGGCCCTCGGCGGGGATGTCGCTACCCAGCACGCCCAGCACCAGGGGCCGAATCCCTTGGTGGTCACGGGCTCCCAGAATGCCGTCGGGGGTGGCAATCACCAGGCTAAAAGCCCCCTGACAACGGTTAAAGGCTTTTTCAGCGGCCTCCACCCAGTCCAGCCCGTCATTCACCGCCTCCGCCAGGGCAAAGGCGATCATCTCAGAATCCGTCGTTGTCACCAGGTCGTGGTTGCGCTGAAGCAACTCTTCCCGCAGGTGGTCGGCGTTGACCAAGTTGCCGTTGTGGGCTAGGGCCAAATCCCCTAGGCGGGTGGGCACTATGGCGGGCTGGGCATTGCACACATGGCTAGAACCCGTGGTGGAATAGCGGGTGTGGCCCACGGAAATCTGCCCCGGCAAGTCCTTTAAAACGTGGTCATCAAACACCTGGGACACCAACCCCATGTGCTTGTGGGCGTGGCTGGTGCGGCCATCAAAGGTGGCAATTCCCGCCGATTCTTGCCCTCGATGCTGGAGGGCAAACAACCCAAAGTAGGCCAACCGAGCCACATCCTCCCCAGGGCCATAGAGGCCAAACACACCACAGGCTTCTTCGGGCTTGTCGGGGCGCTCTGGGGAACGTCCCCCATGGCTGGGAGACTCGTCGGAATGGGCCAAGGATTCTGCGGGAAAAGTCATTGCAATGGTGGGGTAATGGGGTCGGCGCGATAGAAAATCGGGGGCAACGGTCACTAGCCTGTCCTAGGGAACAGACCGACCGGGGACATCGGCAGGCAAGCGAATAACAACACAGCGGCTTTGCTGATTAACCGGGGGCAGGCTGGATCAGCGGCTAACAGAACCCGACTCGCCCCTGGGGTAATCAGCCATGGCGCATCGGGTTAAGGGAGGTTTAATGATCTGTCCTGGCCCGATCTTATCAAATCATTGGGGCGGGTCGCCTTCGGTTGATCTGGGGCAGCGATAGACCCTTTGACTAAGATCGCCCCATTCCCAAGGGCAGGGTATCCCTTGGAGTGCAATGAAGGGTTTCTCGGCACTCTAGCCGCCTAGGCAAGAGGCTTAAGCCCCTTGCCTTCATCTGGAGCGTGGCGGTTCTGAGTCGTGACCACACCGTGGGGCTTTGGTTCAATAGGCTCCTTTGCCCAGCAAAACAATGCCGACGGTTTCTGCCAGAATTTCGAGATCGAGATTGATGGACCAGTTATCGATGTAGTGGAGGTCGAGGCGGGCCACGTCGTCGAAGGTGTCGATGTCGGAGCGGCCAGAGATTTGCCATAGCCCCGTCACCCCTGGCAGCACTTGGTGACGAATATTGTGCCAACCGTCGAATTTGGCCACATCCCGCACGGGCAGGGGGCGGGGGCCAACCAGGCTCATCTGGCCGCAGAGGACGTTGAAGAGTTGGGGCAGTTCGTCCAAGCTGGTGCGACGGAGAAGGGAGCCGACCCGCGTCACCCTAGGGTCGTGCTTTACTTTGAACAAAATGCCGTCGGCGGTCTCGTTTTGCTGCTCTAGCTGGGCCTGTCGCTGGGGGGCATCGGCGGCCATGGTGCGAAATTTCCAGACCCGGAACGTTTTGCCATGGAGGCCCACCCGCTCCTGACGGAAAAAGATGGGGCCGGGAGAATCTAGCCGAATCGCCGCCGCCAGGGCCAGAAACACCGGGGCCAGCACTAAAACGCCCAGACCAGCACCCAGGTAGTCCATCCAGCGTTTCACCCGATAATCCCAGCCGCCCACCAGGGGAGCATCCAGGCGCAGGGTGGGCAATCCGGCTACGGTTTCGGGTTGGCCTCGGCGGTAGAGCATATCCCGACTGGTGGGGAGAAGTTGCATGGACACCCCTGCCCGCCGTAGTTTCCAGTACAATTCCGAGGCTAGGTCGGCGGTGGGTACGTTCTCCACCAGCACCAGGGTGGCCTTGGAGGCCAGGATGGCTTGGTAGGTGGCGTTGGAATTGGCCGTAGAAGCCAGGGCTGCGCCAATCACAGGCACCTTGGCCCGCTGATCCAAAATATCCGCCAGCCGCTTCAGCCGTTGGGCCGGGGCAATCAAAAAGACACGGGTGGGGGTGTGGGCCTTTTCGAGGGGGCGCAGAGCCAGCGTCGCCACCACACGGGCGATCATCACCAGCCCCACGCTGCTAATCCAGGCCACGAAAAATAGGGACCGGGGGAGATCCAGCTTGGGGTCGTAGAAATACATCCCCACCAGGGAGGCGAGGTAGACCATGCTCACCAGCTTGCCCGCCTGGAGGTAATTTTTGATGTGTTGGGTGGATCGATATAGCCCTGCATAGCAAAACAGGCCCAGGGTGCAGGCAACCATCACCCAAAACGGACTCGGCAAGCCCAGCCATGTCCACCACACCAACTGGGGTGGAATCGGCGAAAACAACTGGTTTAACGACCGAGCCATATGCCACGACAGGGCCAGGGCCAACCCATCCCCCGCCATCAGCACCAGCCCTCGCTGGCTCGACCAGGTTAACGCATCCCGCAGGTGCAGCCGTCGGGGGGCACGGAGATCCTGGGAACGTTCGCGGCGAAGGTGGGGCCGATGCTTAAACACAGCGGGGGCAGCACGGTGACAATCCATAGAACAAACCCCTAGGGCGCAGGGGCCAGGGCGTAGGCTTCTTCGTTAGTATTCCGCAATCCTGCGGAGAAACGATCAGGTACGCCGCTCTGGTCATGTCTTGTAATACTTGATGGGGGATGCAGGGTACCCTGGCAGCAGTTCTCATTTTGGCAAATTGGCCGTTCGCCCTGAGCCTGTCGAAGGGTGAAAAGGCTTCGACTGTTCGACAGGCTCACAGCTCAGCCTGAGCGGTATTTATTCGCCAGCCTAGTCATACTGAGAATTGCTGGTCCCCTGGTCTAGAGCTTGCGTTAGTGGTGACCGTGGTCGTGATGACCGTGATCATGATGGTGACCGTGATCATGATGGTGACCGTGATCGTGGCCATGGTGATGCCCTTGCACCGCAGCGGCTTGGGCAGCGGCGAGGCTGGGGTTCACCGCCAGGGCTTCGGCTTCCAGCAGGTCGGCGATGGGCTTATCGGCCCAGGCCGCCGCCATGGCCAGAAATTCCGGCTGGTCGTTGACGCAGGGCATTTGCACGTAGGTCACCTCTGGGTGTTGGCGGCGCAGGCCGCTGATAATGTGCTCCACATCCAGCAGGGTTTCGTGGTTTTCGGTGGCAAAGCCGATGGGCATAAACACCAGGGCGGTGGCCCCTAGGTCAATCAGGTTGCGGGCGGCCAGGGTGGCGTTGGGCTGCGTCCATTTAATTAGGGGCGTATCGTGGTTGAGCCAGCCCACGGAAATCAGCGGATATTTTTGAATCAGCTTGTCGCGCACCCGGTCGTAGAGCTTCTGGCTTTCGTCGATTCCTGAGGTGAAGCCCTTGGCCTCGTGGGGGCAACCGTGGTTCATCAGCACAATGCCCGTTTGGGAGGGCAGGTGGGCCACGGCCAGGTCTTTACGGATTTTTTCTTCGACGGTGTGGGCTAGCAGGTCGATGTATTCCGGTGCATCGAAGAAGGAAGGAATGTAGCGCATCCCCTTCACCCAATGGTCGGTGCCGTCGGCCAGTTGGGTGAGGGCGGCGTTCACCTGCTCCACGGCAATACCGCTAGTGAAGATGGAATCCACCACCAGCAGGGGATAGATCAGCAGCTTGTCGTAGCCCTCTTGTTTCACCTGTTCGAGCACCTGTTCCGGCAGGAAGGGCTTACAGAAGTTGAAGGCCTTGAACACCTTCACCCGATCCCCCCAGCGGTCTTTGAGGTGGGTTTCGATGCCTGCCCGCTGGGCTTCAAAAATGGCGTTGTGGGGAGAAATAAAGTTGCCGTGCTGGTGGCTCCATTCGTGCAGGTCGAAGGCGGCTAACAGCTTGGCCAAGGGAGGATAGACCCAGGTGGGCACCGGGGCAAATTTGGCCGTCAGCAAATTCAGGGCTTGCTCGTTGCAGTTGGCGAAGTCGTCGTAGCTTTCCACTTCGCCGTAGCCCATCAGCAGCACCGCCACCCGGTTCTCCCCGGACGCGGCCACGGGGGCATTGGTACTTTGGATGATATCGGGGGTTGCAACCATATTGGCCCTTGGGGGAAATCGTCCCCTTTAGGCTAACATCCCCCCCAAGGGGATAGTGTTAACGGATTATGGAGGTTGGGAGCGACCTGGGGCTGTTGACCTCGGATAATGGCGATTGGCCGTGGGTTATGGCGGCGGGATTTGACCGATGACAGTGGGTTTTACCCCATGGCAGCTAGATTCGGTGGCAATGCGGGGCAGACGATGTTTGAAGCCGCAGAGAATTTCCCAGGAAATCGATTGGGTGAGGTTGGCCCAGTCGTCGGCGGTAATCCGATGGGGGCCGTCTTGGCCCAGCAGCGTTACCACGTCGCCCTCTTGCAAATCGGCAATGTGGGTCACATCGACCATCAGTTGATCCATGGTGATGGTGCCGATCTGGGGCGCAAGCTGACCCTTAATCATGACGTTCATTCGGTTAGACAAAATGCGGGGCACCCCATCGGCATAGCCAATCCCTACCACGGCCATGCGTAGGGGGCGGTCGGTGACGTAGGCATGGCCGTAGCTTACCCCGGTTCCGGCGGGGAGGTCTTTTAGCAGGGTGATCCGGGCTTTGACCTGCATGACAGGCTTGAGAGCCAGCACCCCTTGCAGGTGGGGTGCGGGATACAGCCCATAGATCCCCAGACCCACGCGCACCATATCGTAGTGCAGGGCCGGATCGGCTAGGGTGGCGGCGGTGTTGGCCAGGTGCAGCCGGGGGGGGAGTAAATTTTGGGTCTGGAGTTGGGCTACCGCCGCCTGGAAGCGCTGCTGCTGCTGGATCATGGTGGTGGGATCGGGGCTGTCGGCGGTGGCCAAGTGGGAATAGAGCCCGCCAATGGTGAGGTGGGGCAAGGGGGACACACATTGCACAAAGTCCACGACCTCAGCCGCAGGAAAGCCCAGCCGAGACATCCCCGTGTCTAGCTTCAGGTGAACCTCCAGGGGATGGGCCAGATGCAGGGGTGCTAGGGTTTCAGAAAACACCAGGGCTTGCTTTGGCGTGACCAAGGTGGGCCGCAACTGCCAGCGGGCCATGGCCCGCATTTCCTCGGGACTGTTCACCGCCCCCATCACCAAAATCGGAGCCTGAACCCCAGCGGTGCGCAGTTCAATGCCCTCCGGCACCGTGGCCACCCCCAGCCAGCTTGCCCCAGCCTCCAATGCAGCTTGGGCAATCATCACCGCCCCGTGACCATAGGCATCGGCTTTGACCACAGCCATTAGTTGAGTGGGGTCGCCTAGGTGCCGCCTAAACTGCTGCACATTGTGGTGCAGGGCGTCTAGGTCAACCTCCACCCAAGCCCGACAGCAGCGCATTGGCCCTAAGCTTGGTGTTTGATCCCAACTCAGCATGGCTTATTTCTCCATCACCACGGGCATTGTTCCAGCAAGTCCTACCTCGATTCCACGGGTTAGCGACCCATCATAGCGCCTATGGCTCGCAGGGGCACTCACCAGGTCTTGGCCATCGCCCTCCACAGGATTGGCCAGGGTCTTCTCGCTCACCAAAATCCCACTCCAGTGATGCCGCAGGCGATTGGCATTGCCAAACTCGCAGCCCACCCCCAACGCACTCGCGAATTCTCGAACAATCCTGAACCAACCGTCCCTCGGCAGTCCCAGACCCCTATTCACCCGACAGCCCCCCTCATCGCTGTCGTACACTCGCCGGGTCAACCCTACCGTCCCCACAGGAATTTGATAGCGCCGGGTTCGTTTCGAGCGCCCTTCCCCAGACTCACTCTCGCAGGTCTCGATCTGCTACTGTAATTGTCCTTCCAGGATCGTTCTACCCAGTTCCTGCCACGCTTGCGTGAACGCTTCGATATCGCCTTCGGCACTCGGTTCCCCCTCCCCAACGGTCGGGAGTGCGTTGAGATGTTCGCGGTAGGCTCTGGTGACATGCGACGTAGTCCCTCGACGGTCTTTTTTGGCTGACACTACGCTTTTTCTCATCCCCGCGCTTTTTTCATTCACCCGGATAGCGGGGGCTATCGCAGACGCAGGGGCAGGGTGTGATACCCTATCCGCTAATCAGCATGAGGAGGGCGACGGAATGACCGCAATTACGGTGGGTCTGGTGTTTGGCGGCTGCTCTGGGGAGCATGAGGTCTCGATTCGGTCAGCCCAGGCCATTGCACGGGGGCTGGGCAGCGGAGCCAATGGCGAGAAATACCAGATCCTGCCCGTCTACATCCGCAAGGATGGCGTATGGCTGGCGGGGGCAGAGGCCGCTGAGGTGTTGGCCTCTGGGCTACCCCTGACTGACCTCCCGGAACCTGACATGATTCCCCCCCTGCAACGGTTGCCCCAGTTTAGCTCGGCAGATGAGATCGACCTGTGGTTTCCGGTGCTCCATGGCCCCAACGGCGAAGATGGCACGGTACAAGGCTTGTTCACCCTCATGCAGCGGCCCTGGGTGGGGTCTGGGGTGCTGGGTTCGGCCCTGGGGATGGACAAAGTGGCGATGAAAAATGCCTTCGCCCAGGCGGGTCTGCCCCAGGTGAAGTATCTGGCCGTAAACCGCAGCGAAGTATGGTCGAATCCCTGCGTCTTCCCCAAGCTGTGCGACCGCATTGAGGCGGAACTGGGCTATCCCTGCTTTGTCAAACCCGCCAACCTGGGGTCTTCCGTGGGCATTGCCAGGGCCACCAACCGCCGCGAACTGGAAGCCGCCCTGGACAGTGCCGCCAGCTACGACCGACGGCTGATTGTAGAAGCCGGAGTTGTCGCCCGTGAGGTGGAATGTGCCGTGCTGGGCAACGACAACCCACGGGCCTCGGTGCTGGGGGAAATTGCCTTCCAAAGCGACTTCTACGACTACGAAACCAAATACACCAGCGGCCAAGCCGATCTCACCATCCCCGCCGCCTTGCCCGAAGCCGTTAGCCGCCAGATTCAGGACATGGCCGTAGCGGCCTTCCAGGCGGTGGATGCAGCGGGCCTTTCACGGGTGGACTTTTTCTATGTCGAGGCCACCGGGGAAATCCTGATCAACGAAATCAACACCCTGCCCGGTTTCACCGCCACCAGCATGTACCCCATGCTCTGGGAGGCCAGCGGCGTTCCCTTCCCGGAACTGGTGGATACCCTAGTGCAATTGGCACTCGAACGCCATAGCCCCACCCCCTAAGCCACTCCCCAAAATCACCGCTACCGTAGGGGCGAGGGAACCTCGCCCCATCCTGTCCTGCCCCGCAGACTCGACCGTTGAACACCGCCCGTCTAACGAATCGCCCCTAGGGTATTTTTCCAGCTCAGTTCCTTACCCAGCACCCGCAGCGCCTTTTGTTCGTCCCCGCTAAACAGGTCGCTGGCCACCAAATCCGCCAACACCTGCTGGGCGAGTTGGGCGGCGAATAGTCCCCCCGACCGCAGCAAATGGCTGTAGTAACTAAATTGCGATTGTCCAGTTTCGCTACGATGGAACTGATAAATTTCTGCCTCGGTCATTTTGTAAACGGCGGTATTGGCAGGCACCACCACGCGGGGAATGCCGTGGAAACCGTAGCGGCCCTGATCGCCCTCGGCAAAGCTACCCACCAGCACTGTCCCCAACAGCGTCCGGGTTTCCTGCACCAGGTCGGGGGTAAACAGGGGATCGGGTTCGCTAGAAAGGCGGGGGCCATTGTTGAGAAACAGCGGGTTAAACAACTGGGAGTTGTACACCAAGCCCACGGCCCAGTGGCGGCTGTCGTTGTCGAAGCTGACGAACTGGCCAAAGCCGCCATCCTCTGGGCAGGGCGGGTTCACCACATCCTGGGCATCGTCCACCTGCACCACATAGTCGCAGTGGGAGTTGGACTTGACCACCTTGCCAATCCGACAGCGATTTGTCTGGGAAAAGAGATCCATAGGGCCAATCCAACCATTGCAACGGAGCTGCCGATCATTATCGCCTGAGACTAGATGGCCTGAGACCCATCGCCTGAGACGGAGGCCAATCCCTACCCAGCGCCAACGGATCGCAGACTTATCCTGATCGCAAACGTATACTGAGTCTAATACGGCAGCATTGCGGGACTGAAATCCATGCAGACGGTCGCCATTGAGCAACTCACTCTATTTGATCTAGAGCAACTTGATCTAGAGCAACGCTTTGGCCTGGAAGAGGTGCAGGAAGCCGCTTTTTTTGGGGAATGGCAGCGGCCATGGCCAGCCCTCAGCGGCGATGAACGGGCTAGGCTGGATCGGGTGAAAGCGGCCTATGCCAACCTGGAGCGGCGATCCCTCCTGGAAAACACCGTCAAGCTGGCGATTGTGGCCCCGCTGCTCGATTTGGCAGGGCTGTTTTTGCCGCCGTTCTATGTCACTACAGAAAAAACGGTGGAAATTGTCGCCCAAGAGGCGGAGGTGATCCTGCGAGGGCGGCTGGATGTGCTGGTGCTGCTGGAACAGCTCTGGGTGTTGGTGATTGAAGCCAAGCGGGCGGAGTTTTCCCTCAAGGTGGGCATTCCCCAGGTGTTGGGCTACATGTTGACGGTTCCCGATCCCCATCGGCCCCTTTACGGCCTGGTGACCAACGGCGGCAGCTTTATCTTTATCAAGCTCCAATGGCAAGGGGTACCCCGCTTTGCCCGCTCGCGGGAATTTATCCTTGACCAAGATGACGGGTTGGCCCAAACCCTGCAAATTCTCAAGCTTCTCGCCGCCGAGGTGGCCCAAAGCTAGGGCCATTTCCCTTCAAGCCAGGTCGTTCCCAAGGATGCAAGCCGGGATACCATCGCAACGACCGCATTCGCCTATAATCAGGCCGATTAGGTGGGTGCCGCATAGGTTGATGAATCGATGAGTCATGCCAAATCCAAATTGAAAAACCCTGATTCCCGGCCCCAAAAACGGTAGGGGCGAGGTCTCCTCGCCCACTGATAATGCCGGGGGTAAACGAGCCGGATTTAGTATCACTGAGTCAATCCGTCCTAAACGCCTGAGGTCGGAATGCGGACTAGCTCCTTTAAGCGCATTGTGATTGGCATCGTCTTCTTTTCGCTGACGATCCTGTTTGCGGTGTCGGGCTACATGATGGCGGGCTGGGGCTTCCTCGACGCCGTGTATATGGTGGTAATTACCATCTTTGGGGTGGGCTATGGGGAAGTCAAACCCCTGACATCTCCCATCCTCAAGCTGTTTACTATTTTTGTGATTGTAGCCGGAGCCCTATCGGTGGCCTACACCGTCTCCGGCTTCGTGCAACTGATTACCGAAGGGGAAATTCACCGTGCCCTCAACCTCAAACGTATGACCAAGGACATTGAAAACCTCGACCAGCACGTCATCATCTGCGGGTTTGGCCGCATTGGCCAACTGGTGGCCCGCAAGCTCAAGGCCGATCATCAGTCCTTCATTGTGGTGGATAGCGACCCCGCCCGATCCGCCCAGGCCCAGGAGCAAGGCTATCTGATGTACCAGGGCAACGCCACCGACGAAGCGGTGCTAGAGGCCGTGGGCATCCATCGGGCCAAGTCCCTGGCCACGGTGCTACCCAACGATGCCGCCAACGTCTTCATCACCCTCACCGCCCGCGAAATGAACCCCAACCTGATGATCCTGGCCCGGGGCGAACTGCCCTCCACCGAAAAAAAGCTGCGCCTCGCCGGAGCCAACCATGTGGTGTTGCCCGCCAGCATTAGCGCCCTCCGCCTCGCCCACCTGATCACCCATCCCTCCGCTGTAGACTTTTTATCCCAAACCAACGGCCACCAAGGGCTCAACGAATTTTTGGCCGAACTGGATATCCAGCTCAATGAAATTGTCATCGAGGCGAACTCTTCCCTAATCGGCGGCACCATTGGCGACATCGAAGTCAAAGGCCAAGGCACCTTCATCACCGTGGCCCTGCGGCGGGCCGATGGCGAGGTGATCATCCATCCTCCCCGCACCACCTACCTGGCCCAGGGGGATTCGGTGATTTTGATGGGTCACCAGGGCGATATGCCCAGCTTCGTGCAGCAAAACGTCCTCAAGCGGGAAATGCGCTACCGAGGGGCTCGCCTGCGCTAGGTTCGCCCACCCATCCCCTCAGGACGGCTACTGTGTACACATAAGTCTTTGACGTAGACGATATCGGGAATAGGGAATCGATCCCCCCTAGCCCCCCTTAAAAAGGGGGGAATTCGTTAGGCGTGGGGCTGCTGAAACCGATGAATATCCCCCAGCACCGTCACCCAACCCTGTACCAGGGACTCCAACAACTGATCCCCCTTGGCGGCGGTGGCCACGGTGGGGTCGCCCAGCACGCCGCTTTGGCTGAGGTCTTGCGTCACCCAGGCAAAGGGCAGTGCCCCTTCCATGGTGAGCCAGGTGTTGGTGGGCAAATTCTGGGGAAATTCGGCCTGGGCCTTGTCCATCCGTACCTGGTCGGGCAAGATCGACAGCATCAGGCTGGTTTCAGCATCCCCGGCATGGATGCCCAGTTCTAGCTCCTGGGGGGGCAGCAGATCCACCGCCGCATTGGGCACCGCCCACACAAATAGCGGAAACACCATCAGGTCAGGATAGGCCAAGTGCAAATCGCGGGCGACGATTTCCAAGACCTGGGGCTGGCCACCGTGGGCATTCAGCAGCACCAATTTGCGAAACCCAGCCCGATAAAGGCTTTCGGCCACCTCGGTGATCACCCGCAGCAGGGTTTCCGCCGACAGGGTGATGGTACCCGGAAAATGCCAGTGCTCGTTGGATTTGCCGTAGTACAGGGGCGGCAAACTGTAGGCCGGAATCGTCTCATCCAGCCGCGCCAGGGCATGGCCCAACACCGTGGTGGCAATGGCGCTATCCACCACCAGGGGCAGGTGGGGGCCATGCTGTTCAATGGCTCCCATGGGCTGCACAATCACCACCTGATCCCGGTGGGGCATGGCTTCAATCTCAGTCCAGGTGAGGTAGGGAAAAAAACGGTGGGGAGGAATGGGGCCGTGCATGGCAAAACCTAAGGCGAGATGTTGCATGGGTGAAGCGCCCGTTGATAGCCCAAGACAGCCCAAGACGCTACCAACGGATAGGGTTTCAGGTGTCGAGGGAGTGGGGCATCGGCTTAGTGAGTGTTTGCTGACATTGAGTTTGACAAATCCAGCGTAAACGGTAACAATACATACAGAAATAACGTTCATCTCCAAATTTAGTTGCCGCTATCGTGATCGACCTTTGGAGACGGAAGTAGAGCTTAGCTCGAAGGAACGCGCCTCTGTTTATCCCTTCATATTCCACTAAGGAGAGGCGATTATGTCCCTAATGTATCGTGGCATCACCTACAACCCCACCCAAGCAGCGGTTGAAATGTCTGAAGAAGTGATTGGTCGCTATCGCGGTGCTGTGGCCACCCGTCATCTGGCTAAGAATGCCAAGGCCGACCATGCCCAGGGGCTGAAGTATCGTGGCGCATGGGTACGCTAGACCCTAGTCAGAAAAGTTTTAATCGAAGCCTAGGAGTCCTGATATAGGTCACTGGATTGAAGTTTTGCTCATCTCATCTCGTTTGAGCACCCCTGGGGGGTGCTTTTTTTTGCGATAAGCTTGAAGGCGGCGTCCTGGGCGGCATGACTTGGTGGTGCAGACCCCAGGGTCTCCGGTGCGAGGCTGCTTTGGGATGGCTTGGCCCTTATTAACCCTTTGTCTGTGGCAGTTTTTTGGTATTTTATGGGCCTGTTAACGGGCGTTCTGGTGCTGGGGTGGCCATGTCTCCGGCAACGGAGTCGCCAGCGACGCATTCTGGCTCTGCTGCGAACGTCATCCTGGGCCGTGGCCCAAGGGCGCGTTGAACAACTGATCGCCGCCCATCCCGAACAGCAGGAGCAGATCGATCAGTTGGGCACCAGCCGCGACACCCTAGAACGGATCCTCCAGGTGGCTCCGGTGGGCTATTTGCAGGTGGATGAGGAAAATCAGCTCATTTGGTGCAACGAAGAGGCCACCCGGCTGTTACACATCAGTCAGCCCTTGGCGAGGCCCATGCAGCAGCGACGGTTGCTCTTGGAGGTGGCCCGTTCCTACGAATTGGATGCCCTGATTGATGAGGCCCGCGATCAGCAACAGCCCTGCCAGCGGGAATGGATGCTGTACCAAATTTCCCCCGATCCCCTCCATCCCAAGGAAAAGCCCACCTACCCGCTGCGAGGCTATGCCCTGCCCTTGGGGGATCGCGAGGTGGGGGTCTTTTTGGAGAATCGCCAGGAGGCGGCCCTGCTGGTGCAGCAGCGGGATCGCTGGACCTCCGATGTGGCCCACGAACTCAAAACCCCCCTCACCTCCATTCGCCTGGTGGCCGAAACCCTTCAGCCCAGGGTGGATTCATCGCTCAAGATTTGGCTGGATCGCCTCATCAACGAAACCATTCGCCTGAGCAACTTGGTGGAGGATCTACTCAACCTCAGCCGATTGCAGGGCAGTCCATTCCAAGGACTAACCCTCAAATCCGTTGATCTGCCGCCGATGATTCAGTCGGCATGGCACAGCCTAGAACCCCTGGCCCAGGTCAAACAAATCCGCCTAGACTACCAAGGCCCCAGCCAGTGTCTGGTCACCCTTGACGAAACCCTCTTCCATCGGGTGCTGCTGAACTTGATGGACAATGCCATTAAACACAGCCCCGCCGCCGCCACGATCTGGGTCTGCCTAACGCCGTCCGTCACCGCATCTGACCCTGACGCCGATCCAACCTTCCACTTGGATGTCATCGACAGTGGCACGGGATTTCTAGCCAAGGATTTGCCCCACATCTTTGATCGCTTCTACCGATCCGACCCCTCCCGTAGCCGTAGCACCCTCACCACCGATGCCGCCACCTCCGACCTGGGCCAGGGAACGGGTCTGGGGTTGGCCATCGTTCACCAAATCGTCGAAGCCCACGGTGGCACCATCGCCGCCGCCAATCATCCCGACCTCGGTGGAGCCTGGTTGCGCCTCACCCTCCCCCAATCCCAACCGCCCCTATTGCCCTAGGCGGATCCTCTAACGGACTCCGGAGAACATTGCAGGGTACATCTGGGCCTAGCCCTAGTTGGCTGGATGGGTTACCTAAGAACTTATACCTATAGAACAATTGCTATAATAGTAAACTGACCCATGCAATTGCGGTTTAACCCCCATGGCAGAACGCCTTCAAAAGCTATTGGCCCAGCATGGTCTGGCCTCGCGGCGAAAAGCTGAGGCCTGGATTTTGGCGGGGCGTGTAACCGTGAACGGTGTTCCGGCCCACCTAGGCCAAAAGGTAGACCTCGCCCACGACCAAGTGGCGGTGGATCAGCGCCCCCTAGAGCCTCAGCAACGGCCCCAGTCCTGCTACCTGTTGCTAAATAAGCCCCTGGGTATGGTTTCTACCTGTGCCGATCCAGAGGGTCGCCCGACGGTCTTAGATGCCCTGCCATCTCACCTTCAGACCTTGGGGCTGCATCCCGTGGGGCGGCTCGATACCTACTCCACCGGAGCCTTGATTCTGACCAACGACGGCGACTTCACCTACCGCCTCACCCATCCCAAACACGACATTGCCAAGGTCTATCGGGTGCGGTTGGAGGGTCGGGTGTCGTCCGCAACCCTGGAAACCTGGCGACGGGGTCTGGAACTCGATGGCCGCATGACCCGTCCGGCAGGGGTCTTGGTGATGGGTACTCCCACCGCCCAAAGCACCGAGTTAGAAATCACCCTGTGGGAGGGTCGCAATCGCCAAATTCGCCGTGTGGCCGAAGTCCTAGGTCACCGGGTGCTACACCTCCATCGCCTAGCCGTGGGGCCAGTTCGGCTGGGTAAACTGAAAAGGGGGGCTTACCGATCTTTATCATCGGTCGAAATTAGGGCATTATTAGCTGAGTCAGAGGTTCAACCGACGGTCCCACGGCCATCCTTGCGGTCTTTAGTTGGTACGTCGCCGTTTTAGTGAATGCTCCCTGTATGAAGACGAAACAGTTGGTTGATTCTAACGGTCTGTATCGGCCCCAACTCATTGAATTGGGGAAATTGTTACAGACTGCCCGTCAGGATCAAGGCCATTCCCTAGAGGTGATGGCCAGTAAGACTTTGATTCGGGCCAGTTTGCTGGCGGCCATAGAGCAGGGGAAGCTAGACGACCTTCCCGAACCTGTCTATGTTCGGGGATTGCTGCGACGCTACGGTGATGCCCTCGGTCTGGATGGGGAGACCCTAGCCAGCCAGTTTTTTGCCCCACCCAAGGTCAAAATTCGATCCTGGAAAGATTCTCCAGCGGCCCAACTGCGCCCGCTCCATCTCTATGCGGCCTACTTTGTGGTTCTGTTGGCGGCGGTCAGTGGGTTGTCCCACCTGCTCAGGCAAACCACCCCAGAAACGACCACGTTGCCGCCCCTGGATCCCCTGAACTCCGTAGATGCCCCGGCAACTCCGACGGCTCCCGTTGCTCCTGAGGTTGTCCCGGAGGTGAGCGAACCCAGCGCCCCCATCGAAGTTAAAACAACCCTCACCGCCCAATCTTGGATGCGGGTGACCACCGACGGCAGCACGACCTTTGAAGGGATCCTGCAACCGGGTGACAGTCGGCTGTGGACAGCGGATCAGGCGCTCACGATTCGGGCAGGCAATGCAGGGGCCGTCGTCATCAGCTACAACAACCAGCAGGCAGAACCCCTGGGCCAACCGGGCACGGTGAAGGAAGTCACCTACTCCCCCGCCAATATTCTGAGCCTCGCCCCCTAGGGCGCGTCCACGGCATAGACCTGGCAGGTGGTCGTAACCCTCGCTGTCTCAACAAGGGGCTTAAGCCCCTTGTTGGGTGACAGGACAAATTAGGGCTTGATCTGACGGCCTGATGGAATGACAACCGTCCCTAGCCTGGATTGGCACCCGCCGCAGGAGCATTGAGGTTGTAGATAAAGGGGACGCTGCTGCCCTGGCCGTCGCCAATCACGAGCACCTGGGGTACGAGGGATCCTCCGGCCTTCCAGGCTTCAATGGCTTCCTTTTGCAGCACCAGTTGGCCACCCTGGGCCTTTAGGGTTTCGGCAATGAGGCGCTGGGCCTCGGCTCGACCCTTGGCACGGTTCACCTCGGCCTGGGCCTCCTGCTCGGCCTCCTGGGCAATGTAGACGGCACGGCGGGCGCGTTGCTCGGCAATTTGCTTATCCTCTACGGCCTTGGCAAACTCGGTGGAAAAGGTGAGATCCACCACGCTGGTATCCAATACCAGGATGCCGTACTTGGCAAGCCGGGAGGTGAGGGCATCGTCAAAGTCCTGCTTGAGTTCTGACCGCTGGGTAATGGCTTCCTCGACCGTACGGCGGGCCGCAGCAATCTTAAAGGATTCCTGGGTTTGGGGCGCGACAATTTTAGACACCAGGTTTTCTAGGGTGCCCTGGGTGCGGCGAATATTGACCACCTCGGTGGGGTCAAGGCGAAAGTTAATAGCAAAGCGGCCCGACAAATCCTGAAGATCTTTCGTGGAACTCTGGGCCGGAACCTCAAACTTTTGTACCGTCACATCATAGACATCCACCGTGGACACCAGGGGCGGCTTGAGGTGCAACCCCTCTAGCAAAGCCCCGTCCTGGGCCTTGCCTAGAATGCTCAACACCCCCGCCTGACCAGGGTTAATAATCACAAAGCTACTGGTGACTAAGGCTAAGCCCACAATGGCTAAAAAGCTCAGAATCACAGGTTGCCAGTTTACCGAAGCCGATTTCAAGGGCGTCTCTCCACATCACGCTGCTCCTCTACCGTATCGAGGATTGCCTCGGTTGGCAGAAATTCGTTAGGAAGACTCACGATTCCCAGCCTAAAGTTCAGCAATTAAGCTGCGCACCGCAGGGGTATTAAAAAACTGCTGGGTCGTTTCCATCAACCGATTGCCCCACAGGTTTTGGCGGAGAAACTCCTCGTCAGCGTAGCGGCTATCTTGTTCTAGGGCGGTCATGCCCATGGCTAATGCTTGCTGGCATTGGCTACTGCCCGCATTGGCGACCGCCCGACAATTACCCTCGGCATAGCGAACCACGGCAATCGCCAGTTTGGGTTCGGGCTCTTCCCCTCCGGCCAAGGCCAGCGCTTCTTCCCACTTAGCCACGGCGGCGGTGGCGTCCCCCTGCTCGTATAGCACTAAGCCAATGTTGTTGACCGAGGGCCAAAAGTCGTCCTGGGCCTGCACCGAGGCGGTATAGCGGGCAATGGCTTCGCCGTACTGTTGCAGCAGGAGATAGGCATTGCCGAGATCAAAAAGGGCGTTGGCGTTGTTGGGCTCGCGGCGCAAACCCCGCTCTAGGTAGCGGCTAGCCTGAAGGTAGTCTTTCTTTTGGATATGGGCCGACCCCAAGGCAAACAGGATGCGCGGTTCTTCAGGGGAGATGGTATTAGCCTGGGTGAGCAGGGCAAGGGCGCGTTCGGTGTCGCCAGACTGGAGATACAGCCCCCCCAGCAGAGCCAACACCTGGGCATCGTTGGGGGCTAGTTGAACCGCCAGTTGGGCCAGGGTCAAGGCTTGGTTAAACTGCCGATATTCGGCTAATTGCTGAGCCTCGCTGGCCAGATAGCGCCCCTGCTCGGTCATCAGCTCGTAGTCTAGGGGCAACACATAGGGGGTGAGAGCCTGGGCCTTGGAAGGCTGGGGAGCGATCAGGAAACCGCTCAGGGCCAGGGCAGCTAGCAGAGAAATCCGTTTGAGCACAGCAGTTCTAACGCGGCAGTTTTAGTGTACAAGGCAAATCTAACCATCAGGGTAATCGATCCCAGGCGGAATCGTCGGCCCCGGATCGCCACCTTGTGCCACTGTCCACTGCCAACCCCATCGCCTGTGCAGTAGGGTCGCAAAGAAAAACCCTGGGATCCCTCCAGGTATCCCAGGGTTCAACAATCAGGGTGCATCTACTCTTCTCTAATACGGAGGGGCTGAATAGCTTCCGGACAAGTTTGAAAAAAATGCCAGAAAAATTCCGATCAGGGGCTGGCTTGGCCATGGGGTGAGGTTTCGGTAAGCGGGGAAGGCCCGCCTAAACCTGAAGAGATGCTTAACGGTGAGTTATGACGAAACGTAAACCTTTACATTGAAGAGCGGGTTTTGGTTGAGCACATATACCCATCTGCCACGGCTTAACCAAGATTGTCGAATCGAGTGTTGGTGACCATGCAGCGACTGACTGGGGATGCTTTACAACAAGCCTACCGTGAGGGTCAGCGGCAGTTTCCCCGACGAGACCTGACCGCAATTCACCTGTTTCAGGCGGGCCTACGGGAAATCGATCTCCAGGGGAGTTGCTTGGCCCAGGCTTACTTACCCTACGGCAACTTCACCCTGGCCAACCTCACGGGCGTCAACTTTACCGAGGCCCAACTGGGGGCCAGCAACTTCTATGGCGCGAACTTAACCGAGGCCCGTTGCCCCCAGGCCGATTTTAGCCGCGCCGATCTCCAAACCGCTAACTTGCAGGGCTGCGATCTGCGGGGCGCTAACCTCAGTGGGGCCGACCTGCGGCAGGCCGATCTGACGGCGGCCAATTTAGAGGGCTGCACCCTGGTGGGGGCTCGGCTGGAGGGGGCCATTCTCCACGACGCTAGCCTGAAGCGTTGCAACCTTTTCCGCGCCGTCGGGGCCGATCTCACCGGAGCCCGCTGCGACCCAACCACCATCCTGCCCACGGGCTACAACTATGGGCGCTAGGGCTTGGGGGAAGCCCTAGCCTGCTCTAGCCCTGGGAGGCCGCTAGGATATCCGCTCCCAAGCTCACATCCTTACAGTAGAGTGGGGCTGGGAGTGAATGGAAAGGGTCTGACCGCAGGGCATGGTTTCTGGATATGTTTTGATACTGGCGATGCTGGTGCTGGGGGGAATCATTGCCACCGTCGGCGACCGCATCGGCACGAAGGTAGGGAAGGCCCGCCTCAGCCTGTTTAACCTGCGCCCTCGGCAGACGGCAACCCTGGTCAGTATTGCGACCGGTAGCGTGATTTCGGCCTCCACCCTGGCCATTTTGTTTGGCATCAGCAGCCAGCTCCGCACCGGGGTCTTTGAGCTAGGGCGCATTCAGGCCGACCTCACCAATGCCGAAGATCAACTGGCCCAATCCCTAGCTGAGCAGGAGAACGTGCGGGAGGACCTACAGGCGGCCTCCACGGAACGGCAACGGGCCCTGGCTCGGCTGCGGGAAATTAACCAATCCCTAGATCAGGCGGTGGAGCAGCAGGCGCAAACCCAGGCCCAACTGCAAGGCACCCGCGATCAACTGGTGGCGGTGTCGGAGCAGGCGGAAGCGTTGCGGCAGTCCACCGACAGCCTGCGGGTCGAGCGGGATCGCCTGGTGCAGCAACAGGAAACCATCCGCGCCCAAATTGCCGAACGGGATGCCGCCATTGCCGAGCGAGATCAAGCCATCCGCGCCCTCGATCAATCCATTGCGGATCGCGATCAGGCCATCGCCGAACGGGAAAAGCGGCTGGCCGACCTGCAAACCCGACAAAACCTGCTCTCCCGGCAGGTGAGCGACCTAGAACGTCAGTTTCAAGGGCTGTTTCAGGGCAGTATTGTGCTAGGCCGCAACCAGGAACTGCTCTCCGGGGTGATCACCATTGAAAACCGTAACCAAGCCCAATCCGTCGTCAACCAAATTTTAGCGGAGGCCAACCGCCGCGCCATCCAGGCCATTGCCCCCGGCACCTCGCTCGATCAGCAGGTCATTGCCCTCGGCACCCAGGAGGTGGATCGCCTGATTGACCGTTTGGCCCTAGGGGGGGAATTTGTGATTCGAGTGCTCTCGGCGGCGAACTATGTCATTGGCGAACCCTGCGTGGTGATGGGCGAAACCCCCTGTATTCGCGTCTTTGTGGACGCTGGCCCCAACGCCCTGATCTATCCCCGAGGCACCCTACTCTCCACCGTTGCCCTAGAAACCTCCACCCGCGCCGACCAAGAGCTGGTGGAGCGGGTGAACGTTCTCCTCGCCGCTACCCAGTTCATCGCCACCCAAAACGGCGTCATCGAAGACGAACTGATCATCGCCGATAACCTAACGGAAACTCTACTGCGCTTTCTATCCGCCGTTCAGCAGGAAACCCAGCCCCTCGATTTACAAACCGTTACCCTCACCGACCTCTATGCCGCTGGCCCCATTCAGGTTGATTTGGTCGCCACCCGCAACGGTCGAACCCTGTTTAGCACCCGCGACTTTGCCCGCCCAACCGTCGTTCCCATGCCCTAGGGCAATGATCCCCGATCCCCCCATTCACCCCCGATCCCTAGGTTAGGAAGCCCCTATGGGGCATCGCCATGGTTGCCACCCCGAATTCTCTCTAGTCGCGAATATTTAATAATCTCTAAAAAAATTTGCAGATAGTTACTATCTAGCCATTCTGTGTCACGGCGGGGATCACCTGTGCTTAGAATTAACCTACCCATTCCGTTGCAGCCCATCCCGTTAAAGCGGTGTTGCTCGATGAGGCGGTAGCGCCCTGCGGGATATGCGCCTGAGTTCCTAGAAACTCATGATTTGTGGTGAATGGATTTGGTTTGCGACGGCCTGTCGCCTAGCCTAGTTCGCCACCATTTCCGGGTGAGTGGCCCGTTAATCTCTTGGAGAGATCCCATGAAATTTGAAGATATATATCAGTTTTTCGAGGATCCGCCGCCAATTTATCTCAATAAGGAATTGGCCGTGTGCTACGTGCTAGCCGTATTGTTGCAGCAAGATTCCTACGGCACAGAGCTCATTCAGCACCTCTCAGATCAGTTTACCCACTACCGCCTTTCGGATACCGTACTCTACGGGGCGCTCAAGTTTTTGGAAGACGAAAAGGCCATTGATGGCTACTGGAAAAAGGTGGAAGGGCGAGGGCGGCCTCGGCGCATGTATCGGCTTAATCCCGATTGGCGACTTCAGGCGGAGGAACTGGCGGAATTTTGGAAAACCTACATGGGAAACTCCATCACGCCAGCCTATACCGATAGCCCTGTGCTATCGGTGCCTCGGCTCTAGGTGGGCCTGGGCAGATCCTCCCCCATAGCTAGGCCAAAACCGGGCGCTAGCTGAATGGCTCAACATTGCTTAATAATGTAGAACAATACCCTCACTGCCGAGCGCTGCTGTGACCAACACCGTCATTTATTCCACGCTGTTCCTAACCCTGCTGATGATGGTGGGGTTATTCTTTTTCATTCGGGCCTCCACCAAAGACCGGATCGAACGTCTCATCCTCGATCCCCCAGCCCCGGCAGCAACCACCATGGATGCCTTAACGGCCTACTTTGAGCAGCGGGCCTACCAGGTAGAGGCCATGGATAGGGCCACCCAGCACCTCACCCTCAAGGGACAGGTGCGCCCCAGCGTCTTTTTGGCCGGATTCCTCACTAGTTTGGCGGCGGTGGGCTGTCTCTGCTTTGCCCTCGTGCTGTCCAGCCTCTTTCCGGGGGTGGGCATGGCCTTTGGCGGGCTGATCCTCCTAGCACCTGTGGCGGGCTGGTTTTATTGGCGGCGGTCGGGTCGCGAGGAACAGGTGATCGTGCAGGCCCAACCCCAGGATGACGCCACTGTCCAAAACCGAGTCATCGTCACCGCCCACCGAGACGAACTCATTGCCCTAGAGCAAGCCTGGAAAACCCAACTGCGCGATCTAATCGCCACCGCCGCCACCGAGCTATCCGTCTAACCCCAACTCACATCCCAGCCCCCAATTCCCGATCCGTGCGTTATAAAACTAGGTATGTTATGCACAGGGGAATCGACCCATGCCGACGGTATCTGCCCAGGGCAAAACCTTTGAATGCGAAAGCGGTGCCAACCTGCGAAAGGTGCTGCTGGCCAATGGGGTAGATCTCTACAACGGCCAGTCTACGGTGATTAACTGCCGTGGCCTCGGATCCTGCGGCACCTGTGCCGTACAGGCTGAAGGGGATGTGTCAGAGCCAACCTGGAAGGACAAAACCCGCCGTTCCCTGCCCCCCCACAAAGCTGACCGTAACCTTCGCCTCGCCTGCCAAACCCAGGTGCTAGGGGATGTCAAAGTCACCAAATACGACGGCTTTTGGGGCCAGGGCGAAGCCGTGGTTTGGTAGGCAGAATTACCCTAGCGACAGTAATGCTGTAAATTCCTTACCCCCGCTGTCCTACCTGGGCAACTAGGGGCAAAAAGGTATCTACCCAAGTTGCCTGAGCTGTCACCAGCGTTGGGTAGGGCTGACGACTATAGTCTTGGCCCACGGTGAGGGGAAAGGGATTGCCCCCATCCAGGGCAACCCAGGTAGCTCCGGCGGCTTGCACAATGGCCCACACGGCGGCAATATCCCAGATTTTGGGGGTGGCTTCCACCGCACCAATCGCCCAACCCGCCCCCACCAGCAACAGATTATAGGTGGCGGCTCCCAGCATCCGAATTTTGCAGGGGAAGGGCTGGGCCATCACTGAGGTACTGCGGGCACAGAGGCTAAAAAATTCCTGGGGGCCAGGTGCCGCTGGGCTGGGCTGCATGGGGCGACCATTGAAAAACGCACCGCTGGACATGGTTAACCCACTATCACCGGGCCAATAGCCATGGAAGGCCTGCCCCAGGGGCGGCAGGGCGACATAGCCAAACACGGGCACCCCTCGGTAGAGTAACCCCAGGGAAATGCCCCAGACGGGAATGCCCCGCGTAAAGTTGGTGGTGCCATCGATGGGGTCGATAATCCAGCACCAGTCGGTGTTAGGGAAAATATGTTCCACCTCTTCGCTGAGGACACCGTGGTCGGGGAAGGTGTCGTGGATGGCGGTGCGGAGGGCTTCATCGGCCCAACGGTCGGAGGCCGTTACCAAGCTGCCATCGGCCTTGAGATCGGCCTGGGCATGGCCAAAATCCTCCAGTAATTTTTGCCCCACGCGCTGGGTGGTGATTTGGGCAAAATCCAGCACCGTCTGCCAAAACAATTCCATGGAAAACCTGTTGAGAATGTTGATTTTGAGGGGCGATTTTGAGAGGCGATTTTAGGAGCGCAATCCCGCCTAACCTAGGGTCGCCCTCACCCTAAATCCCTCTCCCTTGGGGCTCATGCTTATACACAAGTCTCCATTCTGCTGGATTCCTAGGGTTGATCCCCCCTAGCCCCCCTTATGAAGGGGGGAACCGGATTCAAAGTCCCCCTTTCCAAGGGGGATTTAGGGGGATCTCCAAGGAATTGCGGCATGAAAACATAATGTGTATGAGCCGCAGATCCTTACTAGGAGAGGGGCTGGGGGTGAGGGCCACCTAATCCATGTCGCTTTCCAAGGCGGCGGTGATGGCAGCCTTGGCATTGGATTGAAATTCGTGAATATCCACCCGGCTCAGCAGCCCAATGGCCACCATCATGCCCACCGCCTGGAGGCCAAACACCAGCCCGTAGGCCAGCAGGGCATTGGGTTCGCCCACCGCTGCGGTTCCCTGTCCGCCGCCGAAGATCACCCGTCCCAGATCCAGCAAACCACCCCCTAGCACCGTGGCGCTGCCCCTGGCGATGGCCTGGGCCAACCCCCACGCGCCGATGAAAGTACCCGCCGTTTCCGCCACCGTGAGATCCAGCATGAGCACGATGGCCCCCAGGGTGAGCACCCCAGAAGCCGTACCAAACAAGAACACCGCCGACAGCAATACTTGAGGCGAGGCCGTCAGTCCCGACAAAATGAGACCCACTAGACAAAGCGCCGCCCAGGTACAGCCCAGCTTCACCGTGCGCTGCTTGCCGATGCGGGGCACCACCAGCCAGCCCGTGAAGATAATCCCCAATAGTGTGCCCATGCCAAAGGCGGCATTGAGTTGGGTGGTTTCGGCGATGGTCATGCCAAAGACTTCGCCGCCGTAGGGTTCGAGGATGGCGTCTTGCATAAACAGGCTGAGGCTGAGCACCAGCAAGAAACTGAAAAACAACCCCGTTTGACGACTGGCGGTGAGAATCCGCAACGCCTTACCTAGGGTGAGGTTGTCCTCGCGATCCTTGAGGGACGACCGTTCCCGCAGGCGCGAATATTTGCGCTCGATGCCGTAGGTGCTGAAGACAGCCAGGGCACAAACCACCGCTGGGGCAATGATAAACAGCCGATTCACCGCACTCCGCACCTGCTCGAAGGGGGCATCTAGCTCGATGGGCTTGAGCACGATGGAGGTGATAATCACCCCGGTAATAATGCCCACCATCAGCATGGCCCAGCCGATGCTGACCAGGCGGGAGCGGCTGTCCTCGTCAGACACATCCACCAGCAGGGCGGTGAAGGGGGTTGAGGTCGCACTCAGGGCCAAACCGTAGGCCGCAAACAGTACCCCCAGCAGCCCTACCCAGGGGTATACCGCTGGCCCCCACCCGTTCTCTAGGGTACGACTACCAATTTGCCACACCACTTGCAGGGCCAAAAAGGAAATCACCGCCACCGAGCCAATCCCTAACCAGATATAGCCGCTACGGTGGTAGCCCAGCAGGGGCCGAGCGTCGGACATTTGGCCAAACCACACCCGCGCCGGAGCCATGAATTGATGCACCGCAATGGTGCCCGCCGCAATCAAGGCCGGAACCCGCAGTTCCTCAATCATCACCCGGTTGAGAACGCCCAGGGTGAGCAAAGACATAATGCCCAATCCCATGTTGAACACCCCCAGGCGCAGCATGGTCAGCAGGCTTAAATTGGGGCGGGCCGACTGAGCGGGCGGAGGACTGGGCAAGGAAACGTCGGGGCTAGACATTGCAACAATCCAGGGATGAACGGCAGAAAACAGATTCCCCCATTTTGCCATGGTGGCGGGAAGCCATTGGGCTAGATCGCGCTGTCCTATCGGCAATTCCTAGCCCAAGTTGCCAAGCCCCAACCCCAAGGATCCAACGCCCCAGGAGGACGGCCTTGCGCCTTTCCATGCAACCTGCTCATGAATGACATAAACGGAGGTTTTGGTAACATAGGCTACGGTTCGTTAGGATTTAAGGGTCAAGAAAATGAGTTAACAAACCGGAGACGTTATGACTACGACTCAATCCTGGAACAGCAAAGAACTGACCCAATTTGGCCGCATACTGAGCGTTGGATATGACCCTGGCCTGGGAGGTGATATCCCCGATGGCCAAACCTGGACGACCAAAAACTATGTCCGCATGGCTAAAACGCTAGGCCGTGGCTACAATCCCGGCCTGTAACGGATACTAAATCCGGCTTGCTTACCCACGGTATCAGCGGGCAGAGCGAGGAGACCGCGCCCCTACCGTTCTACGATGGCTGATTGGGCGTGGTGATAGGTCGCACAGGCGACAAGGAACTGTTGCGCCTGGATCTGACTGCCCTGCCAGTGCAGATGCAGGTAGGACGCATGGAGATGACGAGCCCCCCAACCCTCGGTGGTGTGGGGGCTTTTGGCATCAAACCGCTGCAATTGGTAGAGGGGGGCACTGGGTGGCCTGGTGACCTGGGAATGGTGAAATTCGTGGCCCCAGACCTGTTGTTGGGCCTGGAGAGCCACACTGGTGGCGGTGGCGGTGGCCCGTCGATAGCCTAGGGTGAGCCGCGATTCCATGGTGACCGTCGTGGGCAAAACCCCCACCATGGGCCAAGTTCGCCCCTGCAAATCCACCAGATGTTCCGCCAAATACATCAACCCGCCGCATTCGGCGTAGGTGGGCAATCCGGCCTGAATGCGCTGACGCAATTGTTGCCGTAGGGGCCGATTTTCCGCTAGTGCCGCCCCAAACATTTCTGGAAATCCGCCACCGAGGTACAGCCCATCCGTCGCTTCTGGGAGGGTCGCATCCACCAGGGGACTCCAGGGCACCAGTTCCGCCCCCAGGTAGGTTAGGTAGGTTAGGCCATCGGCATAGTAGAAGCTGAAGGCGGCATCCTGGGCGATTGCAAGGCGGGGTTTGGTGCGGCGAATCAGCTCCAGATTTGCCGTTTCGTGGGGCTGGGAGCGGCTTTGAGGTACCTCTTGGCTTTGAAGACCGTGGCTTTGGGGATCGTGGCTTTGGGGATCGTGGCTTTGGGGATCGTGGCATCGGGGATCGTGGCATCGGGGACTGTCTTCAGAAACCGGGCTTTCCAGCGTTTGTAATGCTGGGGAGACGGCCTTCGAGACCCTGAGCAGCGGCAGCAGTTGGGGCCAATCGAAGCTGGTTTGTCCTAGGTGGGCAAGGCGATCTAGGCGTTCCTGAAGCTGGGGCAATTCAGCGGTGGGCACCAGGCCCAGGTGGCGGTCGGGGAGGGTAATCTCTGCCTGCCGACGTAGAATGCCCAAAATGGGCAGATCAAAGGTGGCGAGGGCATCCTGCAACAGTTGCAGGTGGCGATCACTGCCCACCCGGTTCAGCACCACCCCTGCTAGGTTCAGGGCCGGGTCGAAAGAACGGTAGCCATGCACAATGGCCAACACCGACCGCGAGAGTCGGCTGCAATCCACCACCAACAGCACGGGCAAGTTCAACAGCTTAGCGATGTGGGCGGTGCTGGCGGTTTCGGCGGTGCCCGTGGCCCCATCAAACAGGCCCATCACCCCTTCCACCACGGCGAACTCCGCATCCCGACACTGTTCCGCAAAGCATTGGCCCACGTAGACGGCTGAGGTCAGCACTGGGTCGAGGTTGTAGCAGGGACGGCCCGTCACCCTAGTATGGAACATGGGGTCGATGTAGTCTGGCCCCACCTTAAAGGACTGCACCCGCTGGGAACGCTGGGCCAAGGCCGCCAATAACGCCAGCGTGACTGTGGTTTTGCCCACGCCGCTGCGTTCCCCCGCAATCACAATTCCGCCCACCCGTCATACCTCGCTCATCCCGGTTCCATTATTCTGGAGCATCCCATATTCGGAGGATCGGTTCACGCCGTGCAATCTATGCAGGGGCGATCTGGAATGGATGAACGCCCTACGGTTTGAGAGAACGCTTCATCAAAAGGGCCTCTGGTTGATAACCCAATTTTTGGTAAAGCGCCTGGGCCGGGGCGTTTTCGCTAAACACTTGCAGACTGATTTGGGGGTGACCTTCAGCGGTGGCCCATTGGTGAGCGGTGTGCAGCAGTTCCGTCGCCAATCCCCTACGGCGGTGGTCGGGATGAACGTAGAGCAGCAGCACATAGGGATGGAGTAGGCCGCTGCGTTGGTCGGTGGCTTGGCCCAGCCAAATGCAGCCCACGGCAATGGCAGATCCTCGGCTACCGGGGCGTTCTACCATCCACAGGGGCGTATCGCAGGAAAGATAGCGATCCACCGTGGCCGCGAGGTGTTTAAGAGGGGAAGCCTCCCCTAATTCCTGGTAAGTGCGCTCCATAAATTTGACCAGGGTGGCCCGATCCAGGGGTGATCCTAGGCGCAGATGATAGCCGGGAATGGAAAATGAGGACATTAAGGGATCGCATCAAGAGTTCGCATCAAGAGTCATCAACGAACGGACTGCACCTGAAGACTACGGAGGCGGTTGATGGCGGCAGCGAGTTCTAACCCGCGAAACATCACCAGATCCCCCATGGGCCAGTCGGTGAGGGCATCCAGACCATGATCGGCTAAATCGGCCATAACGGCATTAATCACCTGTGCAAGGGGACGATCTGGGGTCATGTGGTAGCGCTGGGCGTAGACGATGGCCTCGGCAATGGCCCGTACCTGGCCCGGTTCCACCAGTTGCTCCACGGCAGAGAGATCGATGGCTTCGGTGCCGATCTGCAACTGATCGGTGTCCCTAGCCTTGAGGTTGACGCTGCGCCGCCCTTTGCTGGGGTCGATGCTGTGGGGCTGCACGATGCGGGGCGTGAGGTCGCCGAAGCGGGAGCCGCCCTCGCGGTGGCGGTCGGTTTGGTATTGGGCGGCAATGGCTTTGGCCTGAGTAGTTACGTCCTGGGGCACGAATTCATCTAGAGCGATGACCGTATCGGCCACGTCAAAATAGTCGCCGCTGCCCCCCATCACCAACACCGTGGAAAGGCCGTAGTCAGTATAAAGCTGGCGCACCTTGTCGATGAAGGGGGTGATCGGCTCTCGGTCTTTGGCGATCAGCGCCTGCATTCGCCGATCCCGAATCATGAAGTTCGTGGCGGAGGTGTCTTCATCCACCAGCAGTACCCTGGCCCCGGCTTCCACGGCTTCAATCATCGCCGCCGCTTGGGAAGTACTGCCGCTGGCGTTCGTGGTGGAAAACTGGCGGGTCGATTGGCCCTGGGGCAGGTGGTTGATAAAGGGCGAGATATCCACCCCGGCAATGCTTCGGCCATCCTCGGCCCGCATCTTTACCGCCGCCCCATCGGTAACCACCTGGTGCCGTCCATCGTCGGGAATGTGGTTGTAAACGCCCGCCTCGATGGCCCGCAGCAGGGTCGATTTTCCATGGTAGCCACCGCCCACAATCAGGGTAATGCCCTGGGGAATGCCCAGCCCCGTCACCGATCCGGCGTGGGGACAGGGCAACGTCACCCGCAGCGATTCCGGCGACTGAAACGGCACCGCCCCATCCGCCAAGGGCCGCTCATCCACGCCACTGCGCCGAGGCAACACCGCCCCATCCGCCACAAAGGCCACTAGCCCCCGATCCGCCAACTGAGATCGCAGGGCATCGGCATCCTCGGCACCGTAGATATGACGCTGAATCGCCGCCGCATCCAAGGCCGCATAGCGCAGGGTGTCATCAACCAACTCCGGCAGCGCCCGACAGAGCAAGTCTGCCGCCTGTTTTCCGGCAATGCGCCGCCCAAAGGCCGGAAGCCCCACCGTCAGCCGCAGTTCCACCGTTTCTGCTGTCACCTGAGCCGCACTCCGAGGCAGAATCGCCTGACTGGGCCGCACCACGCCAATCAGCCCACGCTTGCCCGACCCTGCCTGTCGCTCTCGCTGCTGGGTGGCCTGGTACGCCGCTCGAATCAAAAAATCCGCCAGCGCCACTGCCCGCCCTGGGGTCTGCCGCACTTCCGCCGGAAACCCCGCCACCGCCTGGGGCATCACCACCCGCACCCGACTAGGGGCTGCAAAGGGATCCCCCTGCACATGGTCGATGTGGAGCGTGAATGCCTCAAATCGATAGGCACCCTTGAGGGACTTGTAGGCTCCATAGCCCTGGCCATCGAGGCGATGCAGTTGGTCGTAGAGAAGGTTGAAATCGGGGGTGCTAGTCAAGGCCGTACAACGTTAACGGATTTCATGATGCCTGGGCACTGAACGGCCACGGAAGGATGGCTAAGGGACCGGGGATATGGCAAGACTTGAAGGAGGATCCTGTGTCAGAATTGCACCAGTCTGATTGCGCTGCCAGCCTTTTACCGAGAACTCTAGGAATATCGACCCGCAATATTGACCCGCCCGTTGGATACACAACCGCTTCAGCCTAGCCGTCATTGCGATTTAGCTCACCATGCCCAGCCTCGACTACATCAAGCTCGATCAGTTCCTGAAACAAATGCAGGTAGCCGCCAGCGGTGGACAGGCCAAGGTGATGGTGCAAAGTGGTGAGGTGCAAGTCAATGATGACATCGAATTGCGCCGAGGTCGCAAGCTGGTTAACGGAGATCGGGTAGTGGTGGCGGGGCAGACCTTCATTGTAGATTTGCGGGCCTTGTCCTAGGTGGTTTTTCTGTACTGAGGCGAAGGATAATGGGTGACTGTGGATGTCATGTTGAGGCCCAAACCGTTGCTCAACGGCGGGTGTTGGTTTGGCTAATGGCCATTAACGCGGCCATGTTTGTGGCCGAGGGACTGGTGGGCTGGTGGGCACAATCCACGGCTCTCACCGCCGATGCCCTGGATATGCTGGCCGATGCCACGGTCTACGGGGTATCGCTCTATGCCGTGGGTCGCCGCCAAGGCCATCAACGGCGGGCGGCCAGGTTAAGCGGCTATTTCCAAATCTCCCTAGCGGCCCTGGTGTTGGCGGATGTCCTCCGTCGCTTCTGGCAGGGCAGTGATCCCCAATCCACCCTCATGGTCATCATGGGAGCCTTAGCCCTCGTGGCCAATGTCATCTGCTTGGCGTTAATCACCCGTCACCGTCAGGGGGGGATTCACATGCGGGCGAGCTGGATTTTTTCCCGCAATGATGTCCTTGCTAACCTAGGGGTGATACTGGCGGCTGGGCTGGTGGTTTGGTGGCGGTCGCCCCTCCCCGATCTGATCATTGGCCTGGGGATTACCCTCCTGGTGCTGTGGGGTGGGATCACCATCCTGCGGGAGTCTTCTGCTACTACCCCACCAGAGCCATCCTGTCCCAACAGGGGATAAAGCGTTGATGAAGGACTTTTCAGTCCCTACGGGAATCTACGCGGATAGTCCTCAGCCTAAAATAGGGGGCAATACCTTTGCCATCACGGAGGATCTCCATGGGTTTGCCCGACTTGCTACAGGATGCCACCACCCGCGCCAAACTCATTAACGCCTGCGTTGACCTGATCGACACCCAAGTCGCGGCCAAGGGAGGCTTAGGGGGCGTGGCCCTCAAAACGGCCTATGGCGTGGTGAAGGGGCTAGGGGCAAGCTATATCCCAGGGGCGATAGAACGGTTGCTACCGGAGATGCTGACCGCCCTAGACCCGCTCTGGAGCGAAGGAGCGGCCACCGGAGATGCCGCCGCCTACCTCAAGGAGCATCGCGCTCTCACCGCCGATAGCCTGCTCAGCGTGACCGATACCCGCATTGCCCACAGCAGCAACAGTCTCATTAAAACCACTTACCAGCGCCTACGACAGTCTGTAAAGGGGGATGTAGAAGCCGCTGTGCCCGGTTTGGCCGATATCTTGGGCGATATCTTGGCCCACCAGGCCGCCCAGCCCTCGGTGTCCTAGCCTTCCGTCCCTGGGTTCTGATGCAGGGTAGAGGACAGGACTACAGCCCCAAATCTGCTCTGGCCTGGGCGGCGGCGGGGAGAACCAGGTCGTCGGGCAGGTCTTCCCAGGCGGTTTGGCCCACTTGGCGATAAAACGTGCTGTCGTAGGGACGGGTGCGCACCACCACGGGCATGGGCACGGCATGGCCCAGGATAAGGGCCTGCTGTTTAGAGTCCAGCTTGGCCAAGACAGATCGCAGATTTTGCCCGCCAGAGACCCCGGTAAAAATGGCGTCAATATCCTTTTCATCGTTGAGCAGGGCAGTGATGCGGGTGCCAATTTGGGACATCACTTCGTTGTCAATGCCGGAGGGGCGTTGATCCACTACCAGTAGGGTGACAAAGTATTTCCGCATTTCCCGCGCAATGGTGCCAAAAATGGTCTGTTTGGCGGTGGCGGGGTCGAGGAATCGGTGGGCCTCTTCAATGGTAATCATCAGTTGGCGGGGGCGATCCACCGGATTTTTGGTCTGCAAGAAACGGTCGGCCTTTTGTACATAATTGGCATGAATACGGCGGGCGATCACGTTGGTCGCCAGCATATAGGCCAACATGGTGGACTGGGAGCCAAATTCCACCACCACATGCTGTCCCTCATCCAGTGCAGCAAGGATTTTTCCCACATAATTTGTGGTGCTGGTGTTGCGTAGATATTTCAAATCGGCCAGCCGAGTCAACTTCCGTTGTAGAGCCATAATGGAGGACTTGCTACCCATTTTGGTTTCGCAAAACTCCTGAATTTCCTCATTCGTCATGATCAGCAAGCGGTTAATCCAGGATTTGCCAAATTCGTTACGCAGAATAATCGCATTTTCTAAACTGGCCTCCGAAAGATTGAGTTCCCCCCGCACTAACGCTAGATCTTCCACATCAATTTGGTCGAAACCAATAAAGAGCTCCTGGGCATCGTTCACCCCCCGTCGTTTGGTCGATTCTGGATCTAGGGTAAACATCTGCACCTGACCAGGGAAAAGCTGTCGTAGCCCTTTTACGGTACTAAATGCCTTGCCCTCACTGACCGCTTCCCAGCCATATTCCGAGTGCATATCAAAAATAAGATTGACCGCTGCCCCTCGCTGAATGGTGCCCGCTAGCAGCAGCCGAGTTAAGAAGGATTTTCCGGTGCCAGACTTCCCAAAAATGCCATTACTGCGCTCTACAAAGCGGTCTAGATCTAGACAAACAGGCACCTCCATATCAATGGGTTGACCAATGGCAAAATTGCGCCGATGGGGGTCGTCCTCCCAACCAAAAATAATCCGAAAATCCCGCTCGCTGGCTTCATAGACCTGGCTAAAGTGGGCGGGAATCGTCTTCACTGGAAGCAGTTCCACGTCCGCATTACTCTGCGCCACCAATCCCGTATACTTTCCCGGATCATCTTTGGCGATGTTTTTTCGTCCCCTGTTCCCTGTTCCCTGTTCTTCCGCCATCTCCGTAAACATCAACATGGGGATTAACGTCAACGTCCCGTAGGTGCCCGTGCCCGCCAAAACCTCCTGCAAAAATAGATTTTCGGGTTCTGGAGGATGGGCCAAGATTCGCTGGCTCCCCGTCCCCAGGGCCACGTCGGTTAACATGCAAAAAAACTGAGATCGTCGCCCCCGCACCACCAAAAACTTGCCCACCCGCATATCTTCCACCGAAATATCGGGATGGAGGCGAATGTCTAGCCCTTGGCTAAGGGATCCCTGAATGACCGAACCGAGGGGATGGGGCGTCATCATGGCGAATTCTGTTTAGTACAAGAATACCTTGACTTTTTAGACTTGCCCATAGCGGATTTCACTCGGTTGAAGTGCATCGTGAGGATCCCCCCTGCCCCCCTCCCTATGGGATCATAGGTGGGTTCCGTGACGAGGGGGTAGCGCATGGCTAGCGGGTTTCAGGGGATGGCATTGCGACCCTATACGGCGGTGATGGTGGTGCCGACGGGGGTGGGGGCGGCCATTGGTGGCTATGCCGGGGATGCCCTGCCTGCGGCGCGGGTGGTGGCTTCGGTGGTGGATCGGCTGATTACCCATCCCAATGTGATGAATGGGGCGCAGTTGTATTGGCCCTTGCCCAATGCCCTGTATGTGGAGGGGTTTGGGCTGGATCAGTTTGCGGCGGGACGGTGGGGGCTGCGTCCGGTGCATCGGAATCGGGTTGGGCTGGTGCTGGATGCCGCCATTGAAACAGAGTTGCGTGGACGACACCTGCAAGCCGCCGAGGCCACCCGTGCCACCCTGGGCCTGGATGTGCTGGACTATGTGATTACCGATGCGCCTCTAGGGGTGACCCTGCGGCAGGCAGACTCTGGAGCCACCTGGGGCACGCTGGAACAGCCCGATAGTTTGCTGCGGGCGGCGGAAAAGGCCATGGCCGCAGGGGCAGAAGCCATGGCCGTGGTGGCCCGCTTCCCGGACGATGAGGATGAGGCCGATCTGGAAACCCTGCAAAACTATCGCCTCGGTCAAGGGGTTGACCTAGTGGCGGGGGCCGAAGCGGTGATTAGCCATTTAGTCGTGCGCACCTTTGGGGTGCCCTGCGCCCATGCTCCGGCCCTCAGTCCCTTGCCCCTCGATTCGGCAGTGTCGCCCAAGGCGGCGGCGGAGGAAATTGGCTATACCTTTTTGCCCTGTGTGCTGGCGGGGCTGAGCCGTGCGCCCCAGTTTGTCACCCGTCCGGGAAATGCGCTGTCTGACCATCTACCCGCCAGTTATGGCCAATCTGGGGACATCTGGGCCGACCAGGTGGACGCCATTCTCGTCCCTGCGAGTGCCTGCGGGGGCGGTGCCGTCCTGAGTCTCAGCCGCACCAAAACCCTAGTGATTGCCGTGGCTGACAATACCACGACTCTCAATGTGCCCCTAACGGCTTTGGGGGGACATCCCGTCAACGTATCCTCCTATTTGGAAGCCGTTGGGGTCATCGCCGCCCATCGCGCCGGAGTGCATCCCCAGTCGTTGACCGCCCAGGTTCCCCATCTCTCCCCATTGGCCGATGAGGTTCTCCCCTAGGACAGATTAAGGTTGTTCCCACGGCTTTTTACAATACGAGCAGAACGAGGCAAAACGGGCCATACCGTGATGTCAATCGGTTGTCTGTTGACAGGCAATCGACAGCATCGGGGCTAGGAATTGGGGCCATTTGATTGGGGCCATCCGTCGTTGGTGAATCGGGAAAAGCGCCATCGACAGAAGATTCGTTAGAAGATTCGTTGGCGGGAAGCCCAACCGGAAAACATCGCCCTCGCCTCGATTGTTGGTTATCGGAGCACAAAACCATGCCAGAACGAACCGTCCATGTTTTGCTTGTGGAGGATGATGAGGTCGATGTGATGAACGTGCAGCGGGCCTTTCGTCGCCACCAGATCCGTAATCCGCTGTATGTGGCCCACAATGGCCTGGATGCTTTGGCCATGCTGCGCGGTGTGGCCAGCCCTGAGGCCGCTATCCCTAAACATCGGCGGGTGGTGTTGCTGGATATCAACATGCCCAAAATGAACGGCCTAGAATTTCTGCACGAGCTACGGCAGGATGAATCACTTTGCTCAACTCCCGTGGTTGTCCTTACCACCTCCGATGCCGATCAGGATCGCCTGGAAGCCTATCGATTGAACGTGGCTGGGTATATCCTCAAACCCGTTGCCTTTGCCACCTTTGCGGAGGTGATGGCCTCCCTCAACCACTATTGGGCGATCTGCGAGATTCCCTAGATGATCGAACCTCCTGTGACCCAACAACTTAGGCTGCTGCTGGTGGACGATGACGAGGTGGATCGAATGGCGATCTGCCGTGCCCTGCGGCGGTCGGCCCTGGCGGTGGCGGTAACGGAAGTGACCCATGCCGATCAGGCGCTAGATCGGCTGCGGCAGGATCCCTACGACTGCGTTTTTTTGGATTACCAATTGCCGGATCGCGATGGGTTGACGCTAATTCAACAACTGCGGCGGGAGGGCGTCAGTATTCCGCTGATTATTTTGACGGGCCAAGGGGACGAGCAAATTGCCGTAGACCTGATGAAGGCCGGAGCCAGCGATTACCTGGTGAAAACGAGGGTGTCTGCCGACCGATTGGCCCTGCTGTTGCGCAATGCCCTGCGGGTCTATGCCGCCGAACAACGGGAGGCCGAAGCCCAGGCCAAACTCCAGGAGAGTAACCGCCTGCTAACCCAGCAAAACGAAGAACTCGAACGCCAACGCCACTACATCGAAGACCAAAACCTGAAGCTATTGGAAGCCTATCGGGTGAAGTCGGAATTTTTGGCCACCATGAGCCACGAATTGCGCACCCCCCTCAACGCCATTCTGGGGTTTTCCCAAATTCTGGAAAGCCAATCTAAGGGGCCGCTGACCCCCCACCAGGCCGAAATGGTGAAACGCATCCTCACCAATGGCAAAACCCTGCTCAACCTGGTCAACGACATCCTCGATCTCTCCAAGCTAGAGGCCCAACGGCTGACCCTAAACCCTGCCCCCGTCCATCTCCATGGTCTTGTCCAGGCGGTGCTGTCGGATTTGCAATCCCTCGCCCAGGGCAAGGCGCTCACCCTGGAAACCGACCTAGCCCTCACCGATCCCATGGTGGTCAACGACGAACGGCGACTGCGCCAAATCCTCACCAACCTGGTGTCCAATGCCATTAAATTCAGCGATCAGGGCTATGTGCGAGTGTCCACCGCCGCCGCCCCCGACAACCCCGATACCTTCCTCCTCACCGTGGCCGATACGGGCATTGGCATTGCCCCCAACCAACGCCCCCACATCTTTGAAGCCTTTCGCCAGGGCGACCAAAGCCTCCGTCGCCGCCGACCGGGTACGGGCCTAGGGCTGGCCATCGTCCAGTCCCTCATCACCATCATGGGTGGCACCATCACCGTCGATAGCCAGGTGGCTCAGGGGACCACCTTTGTCGTTACCCTACCCCGCCAGGTCTTGGCTTCTCGATAGTTGTGCCCCCGCCCCCTGTTGCTACCAGACTGCTAGGATTGACCTATGCTGCGAATCTACGGTAATCGTGCCCTAAAAACCCTCCCCGGTGACGCCACTCGCCCCACCGCCGCCCGTGTCCGCGAGGCCCTGTTTAATATTTGGCAGGGGCGTATTGGGGGCTGTCGTTGGCTCGATCTCTGTGCCGGGAGTGGGGCCATGGGGGCCGAAGCCCTCTGTCGGGGAGCGGCGGAAGTGGTTGGCATTGAACAATCGGACAAAGCCTACGCGGTGGCACGGGAAAACTGGCAGCGGGTGGCCCAGCCCGACCAGGTGTTTCGCCTGTTCAAGGGAGATGTGGTGAAGCAACTCTCGCGGCTGAAGCACCAACCCTTCGACCTGATCTACTTCGATCCCCCCTACACCAGCGACCTCTATGGCCCTGTCCTAGAACGCATTGTCCGCTACGGGCTGCTGGCCCCCACCGGAGAAATGGCCGTGGAGCACGGGGCAGAGGGCTGGCAACCCACCGACCTTCCGGGGCTGACCCTTGTCCGGCAAAAGCACTATGGCACCACCCATCTGGCCTTTTATGCCCCTGCCCCCCCTCATTCCCGCCCCCTTTAATCTGTCGTTACCCGTCCTTACCTATGCTTGATCAGTCTACTCAGTTTCTGACCGAGGCCGAATCCGCTAAGGTTGATGCCGCCCTGCTGTCCTCCCCGGAAAAATTCCTGGCCCGACTCACTATTTCCACCGCCAAACTGCTCGGCATCATCTCCGCCGATTTAGGGATTCCCCTAGCCTCCCTCTCCGCCACCCATATCATTCAGTGGTTTGAGGAAGACGCCAAACGCAAGCGAGAACAGGGCATTGATGCCGCCATCCTCAAGTGGGATTCCGACGACTTATAGCGGGTTTTACCCGAATGAAGTACACCGCTGAGATCCCCCTAGCCCCCCTTATTAAGGGGGATAAAAGGTGAATCTTCTACAGCGATAAACTGGGGGAGCTGAAGCTAAACAAGCTCGTACCTCACTGAAGCGAGAACCGCTATAGGAGCATAGGCCAAGTCAATTACAGAGAATGCTGAGCGTAAATTAGGGTGATGGGGGCGATGGTGATGGGTGTGATCAGCGGGTGGAACGCCATCGGGGTCGGTTTGGGAGTGGAACCAGGGGTGGGCACTCCGCTGTTGGCCGCTCGTTTTTTTGAGGAACCGCTGACCGACCCGGTAGCGATATTTCTGACCATTTTGGCGGTGATGTTAATTGCGCCGCTGTTGGTAGAACGCCTGAAACTACCCGGCATTATTGGCCTCATTGTAGCCGGGGTGGTCATTGGCCCCTACGGACTTGGCATTTTAGAACGGGACGATACGATTGTTCTGCTGGGCACGGTGGGTCTGTTGTTTTTGATGTTTCTAGGCGGCCTAGAAACCAGCTTGGATGATCTAAAAAGCAATGCTGATAAGCCCATTATTTTTGGCTTGGCGACGTTTCTAGTACCGATGGTGTTGGGAACTGGGGTAACCCTCCTCCTAGGCTATAGCTTTTGGGCTGCGGTGTTGGTGGCGTCTTGTTTTGCCTCCCATACTCTAGTGGCCCTGCCTGTGTTGAATAAGCTGGGTATTATGCGCCACCCAGTCACCATTGCTACCCTAGGCGCAACGCTAATTACCAATGTGTTGGCCTTGCTAGTATTGGCGGTGGTGATCAAAGCCGATCAGGGGGACTTAACCCTAGGGTTTTGGTTATTTCTCATTCCAGCCTTAACGATTTACACCGTGGCGGTGCTGTGGGGAGTGCCGAAGCTAGGACGCTGGTTTTTCAAAAAATTTGGCCACGACGAAGGGGCAGAATTCACCTTTGTTTTAGCGGCTCTGTTTGTGGCTTCTTACCTAGCAAGTTTGATTGAGATTGAGCCCATTGTAGGAGCTTTTTTGGCTGGGGTTGCGATCACCCAAATTATTCCTCGTCTCAGCCCCTTAATGAACCGGGTGCAGTTCATTGGCAATACTCTATTTGTGCCTATCTTCCTGATTTCGGTGGGTATGTTGGTAGATCCATCGATCTTGATTCGGGAGCCCAAAGCCTTACTGTTTGCCGGAATTTTGATCGGCACAGAATTGGTGAGTAAGTTTCTGGCCGCTTGGGGATCAGCCCGCTGGTTTGGTTGGCAATTCCCCAGTACCATGACGATGTTTGGCCTCTCCATTGCCCAAGCCGCCTCTACGCTAGCAGCTATTACCATCGCCTTCAATATTAACCTGGTGGATGAGGTGGTAGTCAATGCCATAGTTTTGATGATTTTAGTCAGTTGTGTGCTGTCACCCTGGGTTGTGACTCAGTGGGGGTCAAAGATGCCTATGGAGACCACCAGGCTCTCTGCTCAACCCAGGGCGAGACCCTCGGAGGATGGAGCAACGGAGGAGAATCCTATCCTGGGGAAACGAATTTTAGTGCCCGTAGCGAACCCCAGCACTGAAGACAATTTGCTGCAATTGGCGATTATTTTAACTAAGCGCGTAGGGGGAACCTTGCTGCCGCTCCATGTCCTGCCAGATCGCAACCAACCCATCGCGGAAACGGCCAGAAATCATCAGCGACGTTTGTTAGAAACCGCTGAAACAATTGCCCATGCCGCCGCCATTCCCGTGCAGCCCATTGGTCGCATCGATGATTCGGTGGATTGGGGCATTTTGCGCACCAGCCAAGAACACGACGCCGACCTACTCATTTGCGGCTGGAAGGGCTATTCCAACTATCGGGAAAACTTCTTTGGCAGCGTACTCGATAATATCGTGCGTTCGGCCACCATCCCCGTTCTGATTAGCCGTTTTCCCCAGCCAATTGGTAACACTGAAGCCATACTCTTTGCCATCACAGGGCAACAGGCCGATCTGGCCCAAGTCCAAAGCACCCTAGTGGTGGCCCAGGCCATGGCCGAGGAACTGAAGGCTCCCCTGCGGGTACTGCAACTCACCATTGGATCGAACCGAGATCGTGCCCTCACCCAGTTTTTGCGAACCCAAGCGGTAACCGTCAACCCCGTCCAGGGCAATGCCGTGCGGCGCATTTCCGAAGCCCTTCAGCCCAATACCCTGCTGATGGTCATCGCCAGCACCTACAACGTGGGACAACCCGCCCTCGGTCGCGAACCAGAGGCCATCACCCGCGCCAACTGGGACACCAACATCATGGTGATGAATTTTCCCTAGATGGTCGTCTGGGGGCTTGCCAGAATAGTACAAATCAACTAAATTAATTCAGGTGTACTCGTGGGGACAGCCGTCCCCTCCCCTGTCGTCCCACTATCCAAGCCCTATGACTACCTCCGTTTCGACCACCCTTGCCCCTGCCGCCACCAACGGTCGCTCCACCACTGCCCAAAAGGCCGCGACCAAAACCCGCACCGTCCAGCCCTCGGCCACCACGCCCATCCTCGCCTTGGATGCCGGGAACTACGATCTCAAGTTCTGCAATGGCCACAGCCATCCCAAAGCCATTCGATCCGTGCGCTACCAGCTCCCCCAGGGGCGCGATGCCGTCAGCTATTCCAACGCCTCACCGTTGATTGAATTGCCCGACGGTCGCCGCTACCACTTTGGTGCCCAGTCCTATAAGTACCGTCGCCAGCAGCAAACGGTGATTGAAAACAAAGTGGATCTCACCCGCCTACATCTCTATGCCTGCCTAGAGCCTCTGGCGGGTGGCGTCACGGAGTACGGACTCCATCTGATCGTGTCTACCCCCGACCCCCTGCGCAATGGAGAAGCCATCCAGGGCGAACTCCTGGGGTTGCACGAATTTACCCGCAATGGCTTAGATTTCCGGGTCATCGTCGAAAGCGTCACCGTAGAGCGCGAGGGCATGGGAGCCTACTACTACGCCAAGGCCCAGGGCGTCATTCCCGACAACGGCTATACCATCGTCATCGACATTGGCGGTGGCACCTGGCTTACCCGCTTGGTGGATGCCGATAGTGAGGTCATCGACGAAAACATCCTAGACCGGGGCGGCACCTACGAACTGGCCGTCGCCATCAGCTTTGATCGCCGCCTCACCGATACCCTGGGCAGCAGCGCCGACCCCTGCATTGTCATGGATGGCTTCCGGGTCGATCACACCTACGCCGACACCGACCTCTCCTGGGCCGACTGGCTCGACGAATACCTCGACCCCTGGTTTAAGGGCATCTTCCAAACCGTGAAGGCCCAATACACCCCCTACATGCCCCGCGTCACTCGCTTTTTGGTCACGGGCGGCGGCTCCCACCTGATCGCGGATCGGCTTCAGGGGCACCCCCTCTTTGCCGTTATGGGCGACCCCCAATTTGCCAACGTGCGCGGCCTGTTACTCACCGCCGGGGAGGTCTAGCCATGGCCAACGTCACCCGTGAAACCGTCCCCAGCAGGGCAGACAACAAAGTCCGACTCAGCCCCGATGTGCTGGAAAAAGCCGAACGCATCGCCGCCGAATGGGGTCTCAAAAATGCCCGTGCCGCCGTGGAAGCTGTCTTTCGCAAATACTGCGACGACTACCTCCATGGCCGTCCCAGCCCGTCCCCCTGGTCATCACGCTCTCTAGCTGAGGGGGGCGCAACCTACGGCCAAACCCACTACGGCCAAGCCGTTCCCGCCTACGGCGATCTGCCCACCACCTCGGCCTCCTCTCCCCCCTGCGAGGCTCTAGATGCCCTAGACCAACTGCTGGCTCTCTAGCGCTGGTTCTAGAGAATTCAGGCCACCAAAATCAAGAAGCCCAGGGAGTACAACGCCCTCTGATCGGAATTTCCCCACAGAATTTCCGCCGGAAAGACCTAATCAGAGGGTAAAATATCACTCACCACCAGGAGAGGTGGCAGAGTGGTTGAATGCGGCAGACTCGAAATCTGTTTTAGGGTCAAACCTAACGAGGGTTCGAATCCCTCCCTCTCCGTTGAGTTTCAAGGCTTTTGGCCCCTTGGGTAGGGCGAGGCCAAGCTACCGTTTTACCTGGCGATGAACTTGTAGCAAACCTAACAACAGTTGCAGCGTCAAATACTGCTGGGTTTTGAGATGAGCCTGAAGGGTAGTTTGGTAGAATGTAGGTAATATCATTTACTTAGGGGGCTGTCAAAGCTACCTATTTTTTGTCCCTGCCATTCTCTCAAAGCCTTGTCCAGATTCACATTGAACTCCCTTGTCACCCGCTAAGGATTGGCGGGCAAAACTTGATCACCTTGCTAGGCTAATCCTCAAAAGCCCTACCCTAGCCCTTTCCCGGAAGTAAAGGTAGGATGAACTAGCGCAGCGTAGCCTATGCAGCATCGGTCTTTCATAGGTTGTGGTGGGGCCGAGCGCAACCAAGGACTTTGCTGATTGGCTTAGATCAGGTTAATGTCCCCGTTCGATGATTTGGGAGTATGTGAGGTGATGGCCCAGTCCTCAATCCATGGGAAATTGCTTGGCCTAGCCCTAGGCGTCATCGGCAGTCTGGGGAATGGCGGGGCGGCGATGGCCGCAGGACAACCCGTTGCAGGCTGTTCCCCCCGTGTCGCGGAGGATGCCGTGGCCGTAGTGTCCCTTAAAGTGGTCTGTCCGTCTGACGTCACCCTGCTAGCCCAGACCCCAGCGCTATCCCCCACTCCTGATCCACCCTCGGAGACCTCTCCTCCCCATTTGACCCCTAATCCATCCCCTGACTCCACCGAGTCGCTCACGGAAGCCGAACTGGCCCCCCTCGAACTCGATCCCAGCATTATTGAAGAAAGCCCGGTGCTGCGGCAGTGGCTGAATGAGGTGCCTGACCTTGCCGAGGAAATTCGCCATACCCCCAGCTTTCGTACCCGGCTACGGGTGGGCTATGCCAACTTTCCCTCCAACGGCGCAATCGGCGGCTTTCAGATGGGGGTTGACGATGTGTTTGTGTGGCCAGGAACGGGGCTGACCGCCAGCGCCGACTACAGCCGCAGCAGCAACGGCCAACGAGAAGCCTACGGAGCCGAAGCCCGCTACTACCTGCTCCCCTTGGGTGGCTATGTGAATGTGGCCCCCAGCGTCGGCTATCGCTCGGTATCGGCCCCCGCCTACAGCACCGATGGCGTTGACCTGGGCCTGCGGTTGATGCTGATTCCTTCCCGTGGGGGGGCGGCGGATCTTTCGGTTAGCCAGCACTGGGTAGCCCCCGGCACCGATGGCGAAGTGGGCGTGACGCGCTTTAATCTGGGCTATGCCGTGACCCATCAACTACGCCTAGGCAGTGATTTGGAGTTTCAGAACTCCCGCTTTGGCCAAGAGAGCCGCTGGGGGCTTTCCCTAGAGTGGCTGTTGTAACGCTCGGGCTAGGGCAGGGGCACAAAGTCAAACCCCGTGCCGGAGCGACTACCCGGTTGTACCTGTACCAGCAGCACCGTGGCATTGCGATCCCCAGAGGGCAGGAAGGTTACCGCGCCCGTTGACCCCATGGCCGAGAAGCCCTGACCACCCAGGGCCGATGCCAGGGCCGTCCGCCCTGTTGTGCCGCTACCCGGTGCCACGTTGCCCACGCTGCGAGCCGTCTTCAGGGCTTGGAAGGCGTCGTAACTGAGGGCAGTGCGCCAGTTGACATCGCCACCCCACAGGCTAGAGGCCGTTTGGGCAAAGGGGGGCGTGGATCGCAGGGGATGCCAGGGCACGGTGAGGATCGCCCCATTCAAGCTGTTGCCGCCCTTTTCTAGGGTTTCGATGCGGTAGAAGGCGTCCCCGGCAAAGATGGGGATCTGGCCTTGGTTGGCCTGGGCTACGGCAATGGCGGCGTCAAAGGTGGCGGAATCGGGGATGAGCACCACCGCATCGGCCCCGCTGCCCTGGAGCGACGCGGCGGGATTGCCCTGGGACAGATCCACCAGACTGGCCACCTGCCCCCCCTCTAGGCCGAGGGTGGTGGAAAAGGCCGTCTGCAAAGACTGGCTGTAGGAACTTTGGGAGTTGTAAAACACGATGGGGCGGCTCTTGCCCGTGGAGAGCATATGGCGGGCCAGGGTGGTGCCCGTAAATTGGTCGCTAGGGATGACCCGGAAGATCATGTTGCTGCCCTGGCGAGTGAGGGTCGTGAGGTCTGTGGTGGTGCTGGTGGGGGCAATCATCGGCAGTTGGCCCTGCTGATAGATGGGCGCAGCGGCCAGGGTAGCGGTGCTAGTGCCGTGGCCTACCACCGCGACGATATCAGGGTTTTGCACCAGGGCATTGGCGATGGCGGCGGCTTGGTTGGGGTCGTTGCGGTCGTCGGCAATCATCACCTTAATCGGCACCCCCGCTTGGATGGCTTCATCCTGGGCCTGGGCTACCCCACGTAACAGTTCACGGGCGGCGTTCGGGGTATCGTTGGCGGGCACCACGGCGGCAATGCCTAGGGCGGGGGTGTTGCCTAGTTTGGCATTATTTAGGTAAATCAAGGGTTCTGGGTCGTTGCGCAGGGCTTGGCGGGCGGATTGGAAGCGCGTCACCGCCGTGGCCAAATCCCCGCTGGCAAAGGCAGCCACCCCGGCCTGGAGGTCGGCATTGGTGTTGTCGGCAAACAGCACCCGATCCCCCCAACTGAGGGCGCTGGCCACATCCCCGGCTGGGCTGGGCGAGGTCGGAGCTGTCGTGGGGGGTGCCGTGGACGGCGGGTTAGTCGGTGTCGTTTGTGAGGTGCCGCCACCGGGAGGAACCACCACTGTCCCCCCTGGCGGCGTGGTAGGAGCCTGGGGCTTGAAGAACGTGTTGTAGCCGATCACCCCAAGGCCCGCCAGCCCGCCCAAAAATGCCAGCGCCCCCGCCCCCAGCAGAATCGGCGCGAGGGAATTGCCCTTCTTCAGGGCTTGGCCACAGATTTCGCACTTTTTGGCGGTGCTGGGGTTTTGCTCGTAGCCGCATTTAGGGCAAGTGACGTGGGTGAAGCTGTCTGTCATGGCGGGGAAAGGGGATGTCACGATCGGAATCAGGCGGTGGGCAGTGGGTCGCCAAGGACGACCCACTGCGCCTCAATTACTACAACGCCTCAATTCGCTTTCCCCGAATATAAACCCCTGTCCCCTGTTTTGGCGGAAAACTTTGGATTGAAAACTTAATTGCAGCACCCGGCTCTAGCGCCCTGCCCTGAGGGATGGTGAACCCTCCGTCCCTATCCCGTTCTGACCCGTTGCCAAAGCTGGGTGTATTGGGCTTGCACGGTGGGGATCAGGGGCCACAGAAATTCACTATTAGCCAGTCCGGTGGTGTCGCTCACCAGTCCGGCCTCCGACTGGAAGGCGGGGGGGAGATTGGCTAGTCCTGCGCCCCAGTGCCGGGGGGTTAGCCCTTGGCCGTAGATGGCCATTTGCTCGGTGAAGGTCTCGCTGAGGCAAAAGGTGAGCCAGTCCATCGCCATGGGGTTGGGGGTTGGGGCCACCCTGGGCTGCACCCAAAGATCGGCGCTGGCGAGGGTGCCCTCCGTCGGAATCACCAGTTCAAGGTGTCGATAGCGCAGGGCAACGGGGCGCAGGGCATCTAGCCAACCCACGGTAGCCGCAGCATCGCCCACAATCAACGCTTTGAGGCTGTGGGTGGAGCTATACCAGCGCACCTGGCGATGGAGTTGGGCGAGAAAAGAGTCCAACTCAGGGATCGCGCTCAGGTCGGGGGCATTGGCAGAGGCGTTGAGCGCCTTGAGCGCCAGACCAATCACCAACCGCTCATCGTCGGGCAGCATTAGCCGCTGGTTCCATTCCGGGTGCAGCAGATCGGCCCAGCCCCGCACCGGATCGGCCTTGGCCCCCAGGGTGCGACGGTCGTAGAGGATGGCCAGGGGCGTCCATCGGTAGGGAATGCCCCACACATCCCCCGCTTCGTCGGACATCCCCTGTCCATTGCGCCGCACCAGGGCAGGCCAAGGTTCCGGCAGATCGACCCAACCCGTTAGCGTTTCGGTAGGGATGGCCTGGATAAGCCCCTGCTGAATAGCGGGAGCCAGCCAGGTATCCGCCTGGGTCACCCATTGGGCGGTTCTGGGGGAAGCACTCGTGTTCGCCGCCGTGGCGTTTGCCTGATGCTCACTCTGCCAGCTTTGCAACAGGTGATAGAGGTCGAGGAGGGAGTCCTTCGCCACCACAGAGACTTGGCCCGTCTGGGATGGTTGTCGTTGAAACCACTGCACCACCTGTCCCGGTAGCGATCCCGCCAAAATCGCCAGCCCCACATCCCCCGTCCATAGACGCTGACAGCCCGTGGTCAAACTGGTAAGGGCAAGCCCCAGGGTGGTAGCTAAAAAATTGCGACGATTCATGGGCAAGGGGCCAGCAACGGCCCAAAAGGCGAGACAATATCCTCTCAGACCATAGCAGTTCACCCTAGCCCTTGACCAAGTTTGATGAAGACCCTACGTGAGATCGTCAGTGTGTCCACCGCCATTATCTTGATAGCCTTTATTGGCCTGAGTTTGGCCCGGTTGGCCTACTTTTTCCTCCATAGCCAAAACCTGCTGTAGGTGGGTCTAGAGGGAACAGCCCCCTCATCCCAACACCTCATCCCAACAGTTGGTCAATCATGCGGTTGGCCTGGGCTTCGTAGCCGCCGCCAAAGAGATTGAAGTGGTTGAGGATGTGGTACAGGTTGTACAAAATTCTGCGTTGGGCATAGCCCGCCTCTAGGGGATAGGCCGCTTGGTAGCCCTCATAGAAAGCGGTGGGGAAACGGCCAAACAGTTCGGTCATGGCCAGATCCACCTCCCGATCCCCGTAGTAGGTGGCGGGGTCGAAAATCACCGGATCGCCCTCCGCTGTCACCGCTGCATTGCCCGACCACAGATCGCCATGCACCAAGGCCGGGGTGGGAGAATGCCCCGCCAAGAGATCGGGTAAGGCTTGCAAGAGTTCCAACCGTCGAGGAAACCGCCCGCCCCGCCGCTGAGCCAGACGAAACTGGTGCTCCAAACGATGCTCTTGGTAAAAGTCCAGCCAACTTGCCGTCCAAGGATTCGGCTGCGGAGTAGCCCCAATGGTGTTGCCCTGGTGCCAGCCAAACCCCTTCGCATGGCTAACTCGATGCATCGCCGCTAGGGTTTCCCCCATGCGCCGCCAAGAACCTTCGCCAGAATGCCCCAAGTCCAGCCACTCCAGAACCACATAGGCCGAGGCCTCGGCGGTGCCCCAGCAAATCGGTTTCGGGACGCGGATCGTCTGACTCTCGTACATCTCCGTTAGGCCCAGCGCCTCCGCCTCAAACATGGCCACTTGGGCGGCACGATTCAGCTTCAGAAAAAAACGCTGGCGACCATCGGTAATTTGATACGCCTGGTTGATGCAGCCCCCGCCCACCGAACGGCGGTCTGTAATGACAAAGGCCGTCCCCGTTTGGGCGCTAATGTGTTGAGCAATGGCAGTCCACATAGTTGGGCACCTCGATCAATCGAGACTCCAGGGAATTGCAGTCTCAAAAAATAACACAGTGAGACGGAAGTAGCCCTTCCATAACACTGTGTTGCACTTCAGATTTGAATCTGCGAAGAGAGAATGCTTTTTGGTATGAATCGAGGTGCCCGTTAACCATTCTCAATGCCAGCCAGCGCTCATTGTATAGAATAGCCAACAGCGATTCGCTCTCCCCCTATGACACCTCAACTCAAACACAAACTCAAACGCCGGATTCTACTGTTTTGGGCCGCGCTGCTGGCCGTGGTGATGCTGGGTGGGCCTGCGGTCGCCTTTTCGCCTGTAGTGCCTTGGGGGGCGGATCCGTGGGAAACGGCCCCGACGCCCCAGAGCTTCCAGAAAATCCGGGGGGTGTGGCTGACCACCAACGATATGACGATGCTGCGGGATTCCGCTCGGGTGCAGAGCGCCATGGCCGAGTTGTCTCAGATCAACTTTAATACGGTCTATCCCGTGGTCTGGAATTCGGGCTATGCCCTCTACCCCAGCGTGGTTGCCCAGCGAGCCGGAATTCCCTACATTCACCGAGGCTTGGCGGGGCAGGACATTCTGGCGGATGTGATTCACCAAGCTCACCGTCAGGGGTTGCTGGCTATTCCCTGGTTTGAGTTTGGCTTTATGGCTCCACCGTCGTCGGAGTTGGCCATGGCTCACCCAGACTGGCTCACCCAGCGCCAAGACGGTAGCCAGACCTCCGGCAGTGCGGCGGGGGAAGTGGTGTGGCTCAACCCATTTAAGCCGGAGGTGCAGCAGTTCATCGCCAGCCTAATTGCCGAAATTGCCTCCCGCTACGACATCGACGGCATTCAGTTTGATGATCACACCGCCCTGCCCAGCGACTTTGGCTACGACCCCTACACTATGGCGCTCTACCAGCAGGAAACCGAGCAGCCAGTCCCCAGTAACCCTCGTGATCCCGCCTGGATGCGCTGGCGGGCCGACAAGATTACAGACTTTGTGGCCCATCTCAACCAGACGGTGAAACAGTATCGCCCCAACGCTATTGTGTCGGTGTCGCCGAATCCCTATGACACGGCCTATAACTCGTTTTTGCAGGATTGGGTGGACTGGATCAACCGTGGTCTAGTGGATGAACTGTTGGTACAGGTCTACCGCTGGGATATGAACAGCTTTACGGATCACATTCTGCGGCCTGAAATTCAGATGGCCCAAACTCAAATCCCGGTGGGTATTGGCATCCTGACTGGGCTACGCAATCGACCCATGCCGATGTCGATGATTCAAGCCAAGGTGCTGCGGGCGACGGCCCAGGGGTTGGGGGTCGCCTTTTTCTACTACGAAAGTCTCTGGTACGACGCACCGGAACCTGCGGCAGAGCGTCAGGCCCGTTTCCGGGATTTGTTTAGTGTTCCAGCGTCCCGGTTTAGCCTACGTCGCCAGGTTTAGTCAAAAAGTTGCCTTTGGTTAACCTTTTCTCCTGACGAAATTCTGGCCGCAATGTTTGCAGAATCAGCGACGGTTCACCTCGGTAGGAGAGTTCTAGCGAGATCCCCCTAAATCCCCCTTACAAAGGGGGACTTTGACCAAACACCCTCTCATACCAAATCTGAGCCAGAAGACCCCGATTCCCAGGCCGACAAACCGTAGGGGCGAGGTCTCCTCGCCCGCTGATACCGTGGGTAGGTAAGCCGGATTTAGTATTACAAAGGGAGGATTTTGACCAAACACCCCCCTTCCCAAGGGGGGCCAGGGGGGATCCAAGCTCAGCCGTAGTGACGATCCTGGATGGCTAACTAGGACTGACGTGGTGATGTGTAGCCAATGAGCAGCCAACCTGGAAAATGGCCCTCTCAGAGACTATTTATCCTTGATCAAAGACGTAGGATGTCTTGGCCAAGTATTATCCATGCTGAGTAGGCAATGGATGCATGGCACTGAGGCTAGGGCAGCCTAAACGCTAGAGGCTAGAACGTGGGGGGCGTGGAGGGTTCGGACTGCCAGTCGGGGCAGGGGCCATCATTCCCCCAGCCGTAGGGGTGGATGGCGCAAACTAGGGTTTGGCGACGGTCGCGGGCGGTGCCGTAGGCGATGCCATGGTAGTTGGCACAGCGACGGCAGGGGGCGGGGCGAGAGGGGACGGAAGTCGCGAACCCCACCTGAGAACGCAGAATGTGCTGCTTGCTTTGTATCCGATGCCATTGTTCGTAGGCCCGGTGGTGGCAGCGGGCATTGGCTCGACTAAACAGATCCTCTGGGAGCGCCACAATATCTACTGTCCGGTTTGGGGAGAGGTCATGTTTAGCCTAGCGAAGCCCCTTGGGGTTCTGGGTAAACATTAAACAGATCTAAAACTTCTCTGTCCCGGCCAGGAATCCCTCAACCCAGCATGACGCCGAACCCCGTGACTTAGAGTATTATCAGCAGTATCGGCTAAAGTAGCCGATTTTGGTATGTTGGCGCGGTTGGCCTCAAAGCTTTGTAACCGTTTGGTGTAAGCTAACAAAGCCAATAGGGAATGATTAATTAAGAGATATCGTATTCATTTTCCAAGCATGAAGGATTCCACCGTAGGCGACCAAAAGCAACTGTTGCTGATTGACGACGATCCCAACCTCATTTTGCTCGTCAAAGATTACCTTGAGTTTCGTGGCTACGACGTCAAAACCGCTGGCAACGGTCGTGAAGCGTTGGAGTTGCTCGACGAAAGTTTGCCGGACATGATTATTTGCGATGTGATGATGCCAGAAATGGATGGTCACACCTTCGTGAAGCATGTGCGTGAGAACCCGGAAACCGAATGGATCCCAATCCTATTCCTTTCCGCCAAGGGTCAAAGCCAGGATCGGGTGAAGGGGCTCAATACTGGGGCCGATGTTTACATGGTCAAGCCCTTCGAGCCGGAGGAACTGGTGGCTCAGGTGGAGTCCTCCCTGAAGCAGGCATCCCGGCTGATCAAACAACAGGCTAAGGCAGGCGGTGGCCCCGCCATTCAGGTGCCCTTTGATGTGGAACTGACCCCCACCGAGCTGCGCGTGGTGCAGTTTGTGGCCCGTGGCATGGCCAACCGCGAAATTGCCGAAGAACTGCAAGTCAGCCAGCGCACCATTGAAAGCCACGTCAGCAATATGCTGGGCAAAACCGGGCTACACAACCGTACCGAACTGGCCCGCTGGGCGATTGAAAACAACAAAGCCTAGGTTACCGCCATATCCTAGGTTACCGCTATATCATGGGGGTCGGCGTATCAGCAGGACTCAGCGGGAACATGGCAGCACAGGCGCAGATCGGCATTATCGGCGGTAGCGGTCTCTATCAAATGGAGGCGCTGACGGACATTGAAGAGGTTCGGGTGGAAACGCCCTTTGGGGATCCCTCCGATGCGATTATCCTTGGCACCCTGGACGGTACCCGTGTGGCCTTTTTGGCTCGCCACGGTCGCGGCCACACCCTGATGCCCTCGGAACTGCCCTTCCGCGCCAACATCTACGCCATGAAATCCCTGGGGGTAGAGTACCTGATCTCCGCCTCGGCGGTGGGTTCCCTCAAGGAAGCGGCCAAACCCCTGGATATGGTGGTGCCCGATCAGTTTATTGACCGTACCCGCAACCGTATCTCCACCTTTTTTGGCGAAGGACTGGTGGCCCACATTGCCTTTGGCGATCCGGTCTGTCCCAACCTGGCTAAGCTGGTGACCGACGCCGTGGACAGCCTGGAGTTACCCGATGTGACCCTGCACCGGGGCGGCACCTACGTTTGCATGGAAGGCCCCGCCTTTTCCACCAAGGCAGAATCGAACCTGTACCGCAGTTGGGGCGCGACGGTGATCGGTATGACCAACCTGCCCGAAGCCAAACTGGCCCGCGAAGCCGAAATCGCCTACGCCACCCTGGCCCTGGTCACCGACTACGACTGTTGGCACCCAGACCACGACAGCGTCACCGTGGAGATGGTGATTGGCAATCTGCAAAAAAATGCCGCCAATGCCCAGCGGGTGATCCGCGAGGTGGTGAATCGCATCGCCGCCGCCCCGCCCGAATCTGAGGCCCACTCCGCCCTGAAGTACGCCATCATCACCCCCCTGGACAAAGCTCCCCCAGCCACCCTCGAAAAGCTCAGCCTGCTGCTCCAAAAGTACCGCTAAGGAACGTGGATTGAATAAGATGCAATCCTGAGGGCTGAGTTTCTATCCTAGAGAGGCAGCGAAAAGAACCGAGAGATGACCACCCCCTACCCTGCCTCCGTTGAAGCTCAAATGCAGCGGTACTACCAGTCGTTGTTCGAGAAGGATCGTCGGCGTTATGCGGCCATCGAAGCGGTGAAATTAGGGTATGGCGGACAAGCCTATATCCGACGACGGTTGGGATGTCATCACGCCACCTTGGCCCTGGGCTTAGCCGAACTGAACGACACCGCCGCCCTGGAGCAGGAGGGGATTCGCCAACCGGGCGGGGGCCGACAATCCGCATTGGCCACCCTAGCAGGTCTAGACGAGGCCTTGTTGCGGGTGCTGGAGCGCCACACAGCGGGGTCTCCGATGGATGAAACGCTCAAGTGGACGAATCTCAAGCGCCACGAGATTGCGGCCTTGCTTCCGGAGGAGGGCATCCGGGTGAGTGTGACGGTGGTAGACCAGTTATTGAAGAAGCATCATTTTCGGAAACGTAAAGCGGTGAAAACCCTGGCCACTGGAAGCAGTGAGCACCGTAATGAGCAATTTGAGCTCATCGAGCGCTTGAAGGAAACCTAGGGGCTGGCAAACAAGAGATATTGTCAAATCTGGTGTATGGCTAGGATCTAGGCGGCGTCCTGCATCTGGGTCACATCGGTGTTGTCATCAGTCCGGTATCCATCCTTGAACGGAATGCCTTCAATCACGTCCGCGAGGTGTTTGAAGCCTCGAATTCTGAGCCAGCTTTTCTGAGCCCTCTCCACCAGATTGAAGACCAGGGCCAGGAGGGTGTCCTTGGAGACACAGCCCCGGGTTTGGTCGGTTCTGAGGCGGACGGTGGCAAAGGTGAATTCAATGGGATGGGTGGTGCGAAGATGGGCCCAATGCTCAGCGGGGAAATCGAAGAAGGTGACCAAGACATCCCGGTCTTTGGCCAGACCCTGGGTGGCCTCCGGATACTTGGCCTGGTAGGTCTGAGAAGGTGACCAAGACATCCCGGTCTTTGGCCAGACCCTGGGTGGCCTCCGGATACTTGGCCTGGTAGGTCTGAATGAACCGATGGAACGCCTGATTGGCCTCGGTCTTGTTGTCGGCTCGATAAATCTCCCAGAGGGCTTGTTTCGCCTCCGGTTGCTGCCGTTTGGGGAGTTTGTTGAGCACATTGGCGGTCTTATGCACCCAGCAGCGCTGTGCCTTCGTGGTGGGAAACACCTGGGGCAGGGCCTTCCAGAAGCCCAACGCCCCATCGCCAATGGCGAGGCGGGGAGCCTGGTCGAGCCCCTGGTCTTTGAGCCGCAGCAGTAAGGCTTTCCAACTCAACTCCGATTCTCGATACCCCATCTCCAGGCCCAGCAGTTCCTTATGGCCCTTGTCTGTCATCCCCAGGATGACCAACAGGCACTGCCGTTCATCGGCCCGGGTGGTGAAGTAGATGCCGTCGGCCCAAATATGGACATAGCGCTGTTGCTGTAATGACCGCTGCTGCCATGACCGATGTTCCTCACTCCATTTTGCTTTCAACCGACCGATGGTGGCCGGAGAGAGTCCTTTCGGTGCTTCGCCCAACAGCGATGACAGCGCCTCACTAAAGTCCCCACTGGACACCCCTTTGAGGTACAACTGAAGTGGATCCCTCAAACTGGACAGAGGGCTAAGCTCTGAACGACTCCTTAGCGGGTGACAAGGGAGTTCAATGTCAATCTGGACAAGGCTTTGAGAGAATGTCAGGGACGAAAAAATAGGGGGCTTTGGCAGCCCCCCTAAGCAAATGATATTACCTACATTCTACCAAACGACCCTCCAAGCTCATCTCAATACCCAGCAGTATTTGACGCTGCAACTGTTGTTATGTTTGTTACAAGTCCATCGCCAGGTAAAGCTGTCGGTGTTGGCCAGTGTCTTTCCCCAACCGATTCAGTATTCGAGTCGCAAACGAAACTTGCAGTGGTTTTTAATCTTGCCCCAATTGAGTGTGAAGCTG
>NZ_JACJRS010000259.1 GCF_014697375.1 Phormidium sp. FACHB-1136 | reverse complement strand
GCCACCGGAGAGAGCTTAATCAGGCTTTCGGGGCTACCCAATTCCAGCCGCAGTTGCTCGCCCGTGGCCGAGCGGGCCAAGTTGATCAGGAGGTCTAGGTTGAGGGCGGTCTCGAACTTAGGGTCTGGCATGTCCAGGGACGCCTGCACCGTTTGGATGCCCGACACCTCGTTGCCGTCCATCGAGAGGTGGAGGCGAGCGTCGCTCAAGGTCAGCTTGGCCACCGGAGTCTTGGCTCCCATGGCCTTGATCACCTGGGCCTGGTGCAGCAGGCTGGTTCGGTTGACCAGGGCTGAGGTGCCGTAGGTAAAGGGTTCAATCACCTGCTGGAGGTTGGGGTAAGCCTCCGCTAGGCATTGGCAGGTCAAGGTGACTTGGGCCGTATCGGTTTGAATCTGGAACTGGGCCTTGGGCGCTTCGCCCGTGTCGAGCCGAAGTTCGACATCGCTGTCTTTAGCCGCTTGGGCCAACAGTTTAATCAGCGCTTTGACCGTATCGAGGGGGATTCGACAATCGACGGGTTCGGATTCTGCGGTTTGGCGGCGGCGGCGGCCTAGCGCTTGAGTCTCCAGCGTGGCCATAGCAATTTGGTGACCGTCGGTGGCCTGACAGCGCAAGGACTTGGCCTCGAAGATCAGCTGCACCCCATGGAGAATCCCTTTGTCCTTCGGCCCCGCTGACCCTAGAGCCGTCTGTAAGGCCAGCTTCAGGGTTTCGGCAGGTAGGTCGTGGTGAGACCCAGGGGTGGTGAGATCCGCCACCAGAAAGTGGTCTACCGATAGCGTAATCGGGGTGGTCGAGATGACCCCAGACCCATTGCTCATCTCTATTTTGGTGGCGTCTTCGACCGTCGAGCCGACCAAGGCTAGGGTTTCCGAGGCCGGGATGGCCTGGATGACATGGGCCAGTTGAGCGGGTAGCAGACCCACTCCGGGGTGCACCGTGTCGCATTCTGCCTGAGCCGTAATCGTATAGCTCGTATCCGTGGCCGTGATCCGGCAAGCCCCGTCTAAGGCTTCAATCTTGAGATAGCTGAGGATAGGGTTGGTGGGGTTGGCCTGTACCGCCGGGGCTACGGTGGTGAGTAGGCTGCTCAAGTGGCTCTGTGAGGCGGTGATGGAGAAGGCTACGTCGGTGGACTGGCCTTGACTGGCTTTGGCCTGAGTCTTTTTAGTGTCAGCTTGGGGTGCGTCAGCTTGAGCGGTCTTGGCTGAACGGGTTTTAGCTTGTTTAGCGTCAGCTTGAGTGACTTCGGTTTGGCTGGATTTGGTTGAACGAGTCTTGGCTTTCGTCGGGCTCGCTCCCGTTTGAGCGGTTTTCGGGGTGGTCGTGGACTTGGCCGGACGTGATTTCGTTTCGGGTTGGCCCGATTCAGGGGTCGGTTTGGGTTTTGTTTGGCGGGTTTTGGTGGGCATCGTTCGCTGGGATAGTTATACTCACCCTCCCAGCGATAGCGGGGCACCTACAGCACAAAATACCCGTTTTGAGCGGCCCGACTCAGGCCGACATACCAGAGCCG
>NZ_JACJRS010000258.1 GCF_014697375.1 Phormidium sp. FACHB-1136 | reverse complement strand
ATGCTGTTGAGGCTATCCATCGGTGCACCGTGTTTTACTTGCACCTGCACTCTATGCGGTGGATAGCTTTTTTCCAACCCAACCCCAAAAAACTGTCCGGAGTGTTGCGTGAATCATCGGGTGGCACGACTGATAGTTGAAGACCTTCCGGCTAGTACCCCATACGGGTGAGGATCCGAGATGGCTGAAGCCCTGATCCTGACTGGCTGGTACAGATGGGTTATGGGTAGCCCATGTTATAACGTTTGGCACATCGGGGCTGGCTATAGGCGATGTCTTGCAGGTTTGCCCTAGGGATCTATGCTCTCCTCAGGGAAGCCCATCTCAATTCTCGAATTTTCTTGAAGATTGTAGGGACAACCCTTAGGGCTGGACTAGCTTAGGAGGGATAGCCGCTACATCCCCTACCCCTTCGGTGCCCCAGCTATGAGCGAATACACAGGCATGACCCCCACCGTCATCATCGGCTTGGGGGGGACTGGCAAAGAGATTTTAATTAAAATCCGCCGCATGATTGTGGAGCAGTACGGCTCCCTGGATGCGTTGCCGATTGTGTCGTTTTTGCACATCGACACGGAGCAAAATGCGCGGGTTTCTGAGGCGCAGACGGTACTGAAACAGGATATTTCCCTGCGGCCCATCGAGCAAATTTGGGCCAAGGTAGAGGATGCCAAGTCCATTCTAAATAAGCTCTCGGCCTACAGTTATTTGGATGAATGGTTTCCCAGTGAACTAAAGGGGACAGATTCGATTTTGGCGGGGGCGGGGCAAATTCGCGCTCTGGGGCGGTTTGCCTTTAGTTTGAACTACCCGCTGATTAAGGACTATTTCAATAAGGCTAAGGGGCGCATCGTTGGCCATGAGAAATTCATGCTGGATCGTTGGAAAGTCCAGCTTGATAAAGGCATCAATATTTTTGTGGTCTGTTCCCTTTCTGGCGGGACTGGTTCCGGCATGGTGCTAGATTTGGCCTACAACCTGCGGGACTGGGTGCCGATTTCGGAACTGCCCCAGACCAGCGCCTTTTTGGTGTTACCGGGAGCCTTTTCGGGCCTGGGGGATCGGGTGATTGCCAATGCCTACGCGGCGCTGATGGAACTCAACCACTTCTCCCGCACGGACACCCGTTTTGATGTGCAGTATAGCGACAGCCAGAGCGACCGCATCACCAACCAGAGCGGCCTGGATATGCCCTTTAACTTCACCTAAGCTGATATGCATTTAAATTGCATTGATTGTGTTTCCTTTGTTTTTGATCTTGCGATCCCAGTTGATGACAAGCTGCCCTTCGTTCAACAGGTTATGAACAAGCGCTTCTAGATCCTCAATCGACTCAAATAGACGATTGGCAATGAATTCCTTTGCAGAGTGCCAAACTAACTCGATTAAATTATAGTCCGGACTGTAGGGTGGCAGAAATTCTAAAACAATGTTGGGCATCTCCTTCGCTATCTTCTCTAGAATCTCTGCCTTTTTATGAATACTTGCATTGTCTAAAATGATAAGAATCTTAGGGCCATCCTGCTCAAAGTCTTCAA
>NZ_JACJRS010000257.1 GCF_014697375.1 Phormidium sp. FACHB-1136 | reverse complement strand
CTGGACAGTGGGAAGTTCTGTATCCGGTAGCGGGACGCCAAGAAAAACGGACATGAGCTGAGTCAATCGACCCATCATGTCCGAAACTGGCTGATGTAAAGCCTTTCAGCCAGCCCTATTATGGAGTTATCCCAACGTCTTGAGCACATCCTAGAGGGCTTCCGCCCGGTCTTCAGCCGAGAAGCCTCGTTTCGGTGGTTCGTCCTTCTGGTCTGGGGCATCCTACTCAATACCCAACCGGCGGCAGTCACGAGTTACGTCAATGCCCTCGGGTTAGGCGAAGCGGTGTATCAGCAGGCGCTGCATTGGTTTGAGTCCCGTGCGTTTAGCGTCAAGGGGCTCTGCCAACACTGGGGGCAATGGCTCAGCCAGCATACTAGTGTTTATCACATCAGGGGTGAACAGGTGTATGTGGGCGATGGCATCAAAGTGGCTAAAGAAGGACGTAAGATGCCCGGTGTGAAGCGTCTCCACCAAGAATCGGAGGATGTGAGTAAACCGGAATGGATTCGAGGCCACTACTTCAATGCGCTCAGTCTTCTTCTGAGCGCCGGTCAGGCCTGCTTTGCGGTGCCCCTCATCCTGCAACTCCAGGATGGCCTCATCGCCGAGACTCCCCCCGTGAAAGCGAAGGGCCAGGGGAAAAAGGCAACGCTCGTCACGAAGATGGCCGACCTCTGTACGACCTATGCCAAAACGGGCAGCTATGTGGTGTTGGATGCCTATTTCGCCTGTGCACCCGTCTTGAGCCGATTCCGTCGTCATGCGCTGCATTTGATTAGTCGAGTCCGCTGCTCCACGGTGGCCCATGCCCCGTTTTCGGTGGTGCCCACCGTTAAGGGTCGGGGACGCCCCCGCCAATGGGGCAGCCCGGTCAAACTGCAAACCCTCTTTGCCCCCCTCCACCAGTGTCAACAGGCCCAGGTTTGGCTGTATGGTCACCTCACCACCGTGTATTACCAATGCTTCGAACTCTATTGGGACAGCCCGACAACGCCCGTGTTGTTTGTCCTCACGCAATACCCCAACGGCAAATCGCTGATTCTGCTCTCCAGTGATCTCACCTTAAGTGGACCGGAGGTGATTGCGGCCTATGGCCTGCGATTCAAAATTGAGGTCACCTTCCGCACGCTCGTTCACCTGCTGGGCGGCTTTGCCTATCGGTTTTGGCTCAAGGCCATGGCAACGGCTCCGACCTGGCCCACCCATCTCAACTTGGCCGACTACCCCGAAACGGTGCAAGCCCAAATCCTAGCGAAGGTCGAGGCCTTTGAGAGGTTCATCAATCTCAATGCCATCGCCTTGGGGCTCCTCCAGATCCTGGCGCTTGAATACCCCACCCAAGTGTGGGCCTATTTCCCCAGGTGGTTTCGCACCCTCCCCAAGCATGGCTACCCCAGTGAGCGGATTACCCAACTGGCTCTGCAACATCACGCCGAAGCGATTTTCCTCAAAAGTCCACCCACTCTACTTTTGCCTAAATTCATCGCCGCTAAGCTTAACCCCTTGCCCCCTCAGGTCTCCCAAAGCTTAGTAACTTAGTACCCCTGTCCAGAACTTATGACTGTCCAG
>NZ_JACJRS010000256.1 GCF_014697375.1 Phormidium sp. FACHB-1136 | reverse complement strand
GGAAACGAACTGAGGTCGAAGGCCCAGTTCGAGATGGACGGGGCCAGGTTTGATTGGACAGCCTTTAAGGCGCAGTTCAATACCGACTATGGCGACCTCCCCTTGGCTGACATCCGAGCGAACCTGAAAACCTACTACGGGTTCAGCAACGCTCAGGAAGTGGCCGAGGCCTACGACAAGATGCAGGTCTTGCGACGGGCTCGCCAAGCTCAACGCGGCTACTAAGACCGAAGGCTGACCCAGACCCTAAACGGGATTTGGGTCAGCCTTTGGCTTTAGCCCACCCACCGTCCCCAATCCCACTTGATGTCAACAGCTCACGCTGGGCCTGGGTGACGTGTTCAAGGGTTACATCGTGGTCAATCTCCTCGAACAACTGAAACAGTTTGACGGGCGTGAGACAACCAATCAACAGTTCGAGCGTCTGGTAGACCGCCTCTCGCAGCTCATCGAAGCGGCCAACCTGTCGGTGGACGACATTCTCGACGCCATCGACTAGCCCGCAGTGCTCTGCTTAGCCCCTTTGGGTTGGGCAGAGTGCATGTTAAGCCCACCCACCGTACCCAGGTTCCACCCACCTGACCTTTGACGGATGCGACTGACGCCAACGCTCGTTGGGCCAGGGGGATGAATCGTGTGAAATGACATGGAATTCAAACCCTACGGAAGCCTGGATATCGCCTGGGTCAAGCTGCCCAGCCTGCATGGGTTCCCGCCCACGGTCTCGGCCATGGTGCTGACCCGTGGTGCGGCAAACGCACTAGCCAAGGTCATGAGCGATTGGCCCGATGAACGGCACCAACGCTGGCAGGAGGCGTTGCTGGATCTGGTTTATGACTGCCCGTTCAACGTATGGGCAAAGCGGGTTGAGGTCTATCACCCTGAGTTGATTCAGGCGGTGAACGTTCTGAAGGCGTATCGGCTCCCCACCCTGGGCCTGGTCTTTGATGAAGCTGAACTCTCATTGATGCAGCAAATCACCGAAGCCCTTCGCTCTGCCTAGCTTGGCCCAGCCTGTGCTCCTCACGGTATGGGCCGGGTTCTTTTCCCCACCCACCGCCCCCAACTGTCACATACCTTCTGATGGCCTCAACTTGGCCCCATCGCACCCCAGTCAGCTTACTTGGACTAGGGCCAGACCCCATCCTCGATAGTCAGGCCCATCTCATCACGGACGCTGAACCCAACCTAAACCCAACCTTGACCTAAGCCTAACCCTTCAACACCTAGTCAGGCCCAACCCGGTACCCACTTGGCCCCTGACCTGACCCTAGATGGCCCCCAGCCTGCACCTCACGGTCTGTGACTGACCCCTTACGTGACCTAAGCGTACCGATGCGGGACTGAGTGGGGCAGACCTGAGTCGGGTCGGGGCAGTACCGTTCCGCCAACGTTCCCCTCAAGGTACCGTTGAGATGAATCGTTTTCTAAAGGCCATTTTCAAGCCGAAATCTGTTCAAATCTGCTCAGACCCGCACATTCCTGTGCAGAATTGAACAGAATGGTGCAAATCTGAACGGGCTAAACGAGCCAACGAGGCCAAAATCAGGCCATTTTCACCATGGGGGTGGGGTCAAAACC
>NZ_JACJRS010000255.1 GCF_014697375.1 Phormidium sp. FACHB-1136 | reverse complement strand
CAGAAAGGTTTCGCTTTCACCAACCTCAATCACGAAGGGACGGGCCATCCTTTCTACCCTCTCGAACGTCATCCTCTATTATGCTCAACTTCATGTCGGATTGGTATCATCTTCTGGAAGTTCTCCCTCTGCATTGCGATTCAATAAATCATGCAGTTGATTTTGAGTTGATAGAGAAAGGGCACTTTCTGCCAGGGCCACTAGCTCATCGTGACTTAATCCCGTGAGTAATTCAGAGTCGCTACGGGCAGCTGTTAGCTTGTGGTAGGTAGCTAAATCTAGCAAGACGGCCACTCTCTCGCCTGCTTCATCGGTTACGTAGCGTACATCCTGAACCATGTACGTAGCGTACATCCTGAACCATGGCTGACTCTGCAACTTGCATAAAATTAGTATGCCCCCATGCTAATTTTAGCAAGTGAAGCCTCGTCCTCAACCCAGAGCCTCCATGGTGGCAAGGTCTTCTTCTAGTTCTTCCTTGTCGTAGCTGGGCACCTCGATTAATTGCCTTATTGCGAATCTGAAGAGCCTGGAACCATTGGAGTCTCGTGCCCATTCTCAATAAGATTTGTATTTTTCGAGGTGCCCAGCTGCGCTGAATCCCTTCCTGACTCAGCAGTTCATGAAAATCCCACTTGCTGAGAGACGCCAATTCACGGGCTTTGCCAAAGGATAGTAGACCTTTTTGGTAAAGACGAGAGCTATGCTCATTTCTGGTGTATGGAGGGGAAAGAAGGAAGGGCGTATTCTGCTGGATGAAGTAAACCACCAGATCAGGAATACACCATGAATGACGACCATCTTATTGCATTGCCTTCAACCGAGACAACGGAGCACTTCAGCGATGCGCTGAGCGATCTGATTCGCCGGGGAGCCCGACAGATCATCGCCCAGGCGGTGGAAGCGGAGCTGGAAGACTTTCTGGCTCAGTATCGAGACCGTCGGGATGAGCAAGGACGGCAGGTGGTGGTGCGCAACGGCTACCTGCCCGAGCGCACGATTACGACAGGCGTTGGGGAGGTGGAGATTCAAGTACCGAAGGTGCGCGACCGCAGCGGCAGTGGCATCAAGTTCACCTCGGCGTTGTTGCCGCCGTACCTGAAACGGGCGCGGAGTGTGGAGGAATTACTGCCGTGGCTGTACCTCAAAGGGGTCTCCAGTGGGGACTTTGGTGAGGCGCTGTCATCGCTGTTGGGCGAAGCGCCGAAAGGGCTCTCTCCGGCCACCATCGGTCGGTTGAAAGCGAAATGGAGTGAGGAACACCGGTCGTGGCAGCAGCGGTCATTACAGCACCAGCGCTACGTCTATATCTGGGCCGACGGCATCTACGTCACCATCCGGGCCGATGAACGGCAGTGCCTGTTGGTCATCTTGGGGGTGACAGACAAGGGCCATAAGGAACTGCTGGGCCTGGAGATGGGGTATCGGGAATCGGAATTGAGTTGGAAAGCCCTGCGGCGGCGGCTCAAAGACCAGGGGCTCGACCAAGCACCTCACCTCGCCATTGGCGATGGGGCGTTGGGCTTCTGGAAAGCCCTGCCCCAGGTGTTTCCCACCACGAAGGCCCAGCGCTGCTGGGTGCATAAGACCGCGAACGT
>NZ_JACJRS010000254.1 GCF_014697375.1 Phormidium sp. FACHB-1136 | reverse complement strand
TCTGGGGCAATCCCAACTTCATTCTTGAGGATCCATCGCCCACGGATCGGCTGCACCTAGCCCTATGCAACCTGGCCCTGGCGACGGGGAAAACGCTGCCCCTTTCCGCCGCCATGCCCATCTTTACCACACTGCACCTGAGCCAAAAACCCCATCTCAACCCAGACTAATCACCAAACAACGTCTGCCGGGGTCGAGCAAACCGAGAATGGTCAGGGCTGCTGACGGGCTTAGCGTAGGTCGCCTTGTTGCGGATTTCCAGCATCGCTCCCTCCTCTCGCACTAGGGCCGGGGTAAACGCCTCCCGTTGGGCGAGGAGGTGTTCAACCCTTAGCGCCAGGGGCTGCTCACTTCGCCCATCTAGATAGTGTTGGTAAAAGCAGTCCTCAGCCACTCGCTTGACCGCATGGCCAATCTCGTCCGGGATACAGAGGCGATAGGCCGTCAGCAGTTCTCGCCACTGCTCATCGGTAAAGGGAGACGGGTCAGAGGCCCCATGGCGAAAGGCAGGGAAGTACTTTGCCAGATGCAGGTAGAAAATGTCGTAGCGGGCACCGTCGTGGGGCAAATCAAAGAAAAAGACTTCCGGCAATCGACGCTGTAACTCAACGGGCAGCATCCCCAGGCGGTTCACGGTGGCCAGGGTCAGCACCGGAGCGGTGTGTTCCTGCATCCAGGTCAATAACTTCTGAGCGCATTGCTTAGCGGTGATGTCGGTGTCCCAGCCCGCAAACCCTTTGTCAAAGTCATCGAAGTACAGCACACAGGGAGCCATGGCCTCCGCCGTATCGAGCAGGAACCGAAGGTTAGCCAGACTCTCTGTTGGTGTCGCCCCCCGCAGCCCGTTCCAATCCGCACTCAGCAAAGGCACGCCCAGCTTCTTGGCGGCCAACTTTGCACTCAAGGATTTGCCCGTTCCCGGTAGACCCCACAACACCATGCCGTTGGGGAATTTGAGGTTATGTTGGGCCGCAGCGGGGTCAAGCAAGGCCGTAATGCGCTCTAACCGAGCATTCAGCACATCCAGACCTGCCGCTTCCGGAACGTCCGGCTCACCGATGAACTCAAAACCCCGACCCCGCAGTTTGGCCACCTTGTAGGCCAAGAGGCGTTGGGCCAGGTCTTGACCCGATGGACTCAACGCCGCTTCACGGGGCACGATACTATAGATCTCCCCCAGGCTGAGCCCCTGAGCAGCCCGCACGATGCCGTCTAGGTCATCAAGGAAAGCAGAGCCAACGTCCTCCTGACCAGCCAGGTCGCCCATCGCATCCCTGACCTGGCCAGAGGTAGGGTAGCCAAACTCAAATGGCTCGACCATCCCGTGCAGGCCCAGGGGCACCGTTGGTTGTTCTCCCACAAACAGCAAGTAGCACGGTTGGCCCGATAGCCGAAGTTGCTCAAACAAATTCTGAACCTGGTAGCGATGCTCGGCTATGTCCAGGCCTTCGATCACAAAAATGCCCTGGACTGCGGATGGATTAGAGACCAGCCAGGGTAGAAACTGCGTCGAGTCGATAGAAGACTCACCCAACGGGGCAGGAGCCGTCTTACATCCAAACGGCATCGCATCAGTAACCTGCTGAATCTGGGCATAGCCTGGGTTCACCAAATAGACCGGAATCTCGC
>NZ_JACJRS010000253.1 GCF_014697375.1 Phormidium sp. FACHB-1136 | reverse complement strand
GGGTGATGGTGCCGTTTCGTCCCACCCCGAAGACGCCGGTGGGTGCCATTCAATGGCGGGAGATAAAAGTCGGCATTCTGGCCCGCCTCGGCACTCGGGTCACCCGGGCGGGAAAGACTGTCCCCCAACGGCTGAGACGCCGACTGGTGGCGGTGTTAGGCACCATTGATGACGCCATCCCACCCCTGCAACTCGAGGCGACCCGCCAAGGGGTAGACACCGCTCCGCTTGTCGTCTGGCTCAGCGACGGTGGGCGTGGCTTTTGGCGGGTCTACCGCACCTGTTTTGCCACCGCCATCGCCGTACTCGATTGCTTCCATGCCGCAGGGCATCTGGCTCGGGCGACTCAGGCCCTCTTTGACACCCTTAATTCTGCTGAGTCCCAAGCCTGGTTTCGCCGCTGGCGACATCTGCTCCGCCACGGCCAGGCGCACCGGGTCCGGCAAACCTTAACCCAGTTGATTCACCTGCCCGGTTGGTCGGACTCAGCGTTCACGACTCTGCTACAGGTGCAGGCCTACTTCCAGCGGCACCACCAGCACACCCGGTACCAACAGTTCGAGCGACTGGGCCTTCCTTTAGGCTCGGGAATGGTGGAAAGCGCCTGTAAATGGCTGATTCAGCAGCGTTTCAAGGGCGTTGGCATGCGCTGGAGCGAGGATGGCTTCAACCATCTTCTCCTCCTCCGACTGGCCTGGGCCAATGACCGCGTTGATCACCTCTTCCCCTCGGTTCCTCGGGCACCCTCTGGCCCCTCCCCCAACCGCTAGATACGCCCGATTCGATGGGCAACAGAATATCCCAAAGACTGAAGCACGTTATAGATTTGCTCAACTACTGTTCCTTTTCCAAGCTGAACAATGCCTGTAACATTCTCAATCAAGATGGCTTTGGGTTGTAGGACAGCAGCAACTCGAAGAAAGTCTTTAAATAGATGATTGCGTTCGTCATCTAGGGTTCTTACAGGTGCATTGACTGAAAATCCCTGACAAGGTGGGCCACCTGCTAATAAGTCTAGTTCGCCTGTCTTGAGATTGAGTTTTTGTTTTAGATCTAGTTCGCATACTTTGCGAACATCACCAATTATAAGCGATACATCGGGATTGTTTTTTCTGTAGGTTTCTGCATACTGATCTACCAATTCATTGGCTAATATGGCTTGAAAACCAGCCATTTCTAAGCCACAGGATAAACCACCTGCTCCAGCGAATAGATCAATAAACTTCACGCAATCAAACCTAGAACTCCGAAGCTGATATGCATTTAAATTGCATTGACTGTGTTTCCTTTATTTTTGATCTTGCGATCCCAGTTGATGACAAGCTGCCCTTCGTTCAATAGGTTATGAACAAGCGCTTCTAAATCCTCAATCGACTCAAATAGACGATTGGCAATGAATTCCTTTGCAGAGTGCCAAACTAACTCGATTAAATTATAGTCCGGACTGTAGGGTGGCAGAAATTCTAAAACAATGTTGGGCATCTCCTTCGCTATCTTCTCTAGAATCTCTGCCTTTTTATGAATACTTGCATTGTCTAAAATGATAAGAATCTTAGGGCCATCCTGCTCAAAGTCTTCAATCCGTCTACCTCCTCCAACCCATTCCTGTTTCACTTCTTCGTAGAATCCATGGAGGACACTGAAAAAGCTATCACCAGTTCCCTTACTGATAAAATCAACAATGCGCTTCTTATCCGAA
>NZ_JACJRS010000252.1 GCF_014697375.1 Phormidium sp. FACHB-1136 | reverse complement strand
GCACATTCCTGTGCAGAATTGAACAGAATGGTGCAAATCTGAACGGGCTAAACGAGCCAACGAGGCCAAAATCAGGCCATTTTCACCATGGGGGTGGGGTCAAAACCCTGTGGGCCATTTTCTAGGCAAGCAATGCGTTCCTTGCCCACCCCCACCCCAATGGCCCAAACTTGGCATCAAATTTGGATAAGACCAGCAAAGGATCGGCTAGGTACCGCCTAGGAACCCGTTAGGGACAATCCCGACCCCCTAGGGGCAGGCTAGGAACGCTCTCGAACCGCTAGGGGCCATCCTGGAACAGGCTGGGAACGTCCTGGGACAAGCTAGGGGCTGACTAAGGGATGATGGGAATGACGATGCGGCTCATCGGGCCTGGGTTGAGTCGGTGGTGATCCCTCTCTAGGCCATGGGGCAGAGCCATGGGTCTGGTGCTAACGCTGACCTTGACCCAGACCAGATAGGGGCAAGATGGTGCTTTGGCACTGGCCCTAGTCGAGGTGGTGCTGAGGGGGATGATCCGCTTCAACTAGACCCTGGCTCGATGGGGCAGAACAAGGTTCGTTTGGGTCAACTGTCACATCGTACGGAGGTTCGCTTGAGTCGTGCATGACGGCACCCAGCCTCGACCTGGATGAGCCTGATCTGAGGTTAATCTCATTCAACTTGAATGAAATGGAATAGAACCCCTATCGGGGTTGGGAGGTGTGGAGTGTCGCTTCACCCTAGACCCAGAGCGTGACCTAACGGGGGATTGAACCCGGTCAGGGGCTTTGGCCTAGGCTAACCCTAACCCCAGAAAACCTATGCCGAAAACCATGACTCGTAAATCCAGCACCGCTACCTTGTCCCCTCGCGACCGGGTGAAAGCCTACTGCAAAAAGCAAGGCTTTGCCGCCCTAGGCGGTAAGCGGGTGGTGCTGGTGCAAGCCTATTACGCCCTGCGGGAACTGTTGGGCCAGCAACTCCAGTCCCAAGCCTACCTGTCTAAAAACAAGCAGGCCAACCTGGACTGGGGCACCTGGAACAAGAGCGCCTTTGACCAGATGATTGGCGGCAACCCCGTCAATGCCGCTGCCGATACCCTCGATGCCATCGGTGAGGCGATGACGGAAATCGCCAGCTTCTACCTCGCGCCCCACTTTAGCAAGGAGGTGACCGCCTGCTTGAAGGAGCTTGCGGATAAGAATCTGGAGAGCGTGCAGTCTCGCAACAATGCCCGACGGGATCAGGCCACGCTGGCCGAAGCCGTCACCAAGGCGATGGGCGAAAGCCACCTGCTGGCCTCGGATGATGACCTGAGCGATGAGGACGACGACGACTTCACCACGCTGGATGATGAGGAAGCGGAAGACGAACCCAGCGCTGAGCTGGACGATGACCTCGATGACGAGGACGACCTAGACGACTAACCGCTCCCACCGATGGGGCTTAGCGTGCCAGAGGGCAGGTTAAGCCCTTTTTTTGTGCGGCGCGGCCCGTAACAAAATCCAACCCCAGACAGAGTCAGCCCCTTGAGCCCATTTGCCAAGATTGGGTCACGTGAAGCGTCCTCGTGAACCATGTCTAGTCCCCATCGACTCAGAATTAAGCTCACCAGCGATACCTACGCCACCGTGATGGCGGAAGCCGAACGCAAAGAAACCGATCCAGGGTCGGTCATTGACGGCTATATCAACACCATTCGCATCGCAAGACTGGGGGCAGACCGTCTCTATGGCTCCGTCCTAGACCTGAAGACGCGGCTGAATCG
>NZ_JACJRS010000251.1 GCF_014697375.1 Phormidium sp. FACHB-1136 | reverse complement strand
ACGCCAAGGCCTTGAGGTGTCGCAGATCCCGACGATGGCTATATTGACGCAGCAAGGACAGCACTTGATCATAGAGACAGGTGGTGGCTGGCATGGCAAAGACCCTGAGATATGCAATTCCAGCGTCTCATGTCACCTCACCTTTTCCCCCTCGCAGCACGAGGTTTCAAGCCTTTCACCCACTTCTGTCAGGCAGTCAGGCTTGCGGGACATCTGCCTCAGCAAGTCTCAAGTATTGTTCAAGCTGTGGTTCTACTTTATAAAAATGAGGCTAAGGTCATATGGGAATTTTTGGAAGCTTGATTGAAGGGGTTGGCAGCTTTCTAGGAAGCAAGCAAGGCGAAGAGATTTCGATTGAAAGCTATGTTCAAATTGCCGAAGCTTTGCTGAGGGAACTGGGTGTAGATATCAAAGATTCTAGGCTTGACCTTGAATCTAAAAATGATAGAGGTTGGTTGATTCAAAAAGGGAGTGCGCAAATTATTATTTTGATTGCAGAAAATGATGACGACGACGATCCTACTATAGAAGTAGTTTCACCTATTCTGAAACTTCCACCCCAAAACATTCTGCCATTTTATCGTCGATGCCTCGAACTCAATAGATACCTGATTGGGTGTGCTGTTTGCGTCAGTGAGGATAAGGTTTTAGTAAGAGCCGAAATGCCCCTTAGTGGATTGAACCTAGAGAGTATTGCACTAATGATTCTAAATGTTGCAGGGGCAGCAGATCAACTGGACGATGAACTAGCTGAAGAGTTTGGTGCTAAATTGTACGACGAATCCTGAATCGAAAATTGACAGTAGCTAATGAATAAGAATTAGTGTTAGAAGGCGAGAGCAGTTTTGCACTTATTAGCAGTCAATTTTAGATATGCAAGGTTCATATCATCTGTGGTTTACTGCCCCTTATAAACGGAGTCCGTAATATGCAAGTTACCCTTGATCTGCCTGAAGAACTGCTTCAGTACTTCAACCAAGACCACCTTGCCCGTGAAATTTTAGAAGCACTAGTGATTCAAGCTTACCAGTCTGAAAAAGTTACTAATGCTGAAGTAGGCCGCATTCTGGATTTACCCTCTCGTTGGGCAGTGGATGCATTTTTGAAGCAACATAATGCTGACTTGCATTACGACGAGGCGGATTTGAGGCAAGATCGTGAAACCCTCCGTCAACTCCGTATAAAACAAGACAATAGTGCTTCATGACCGTCGTTTCTGATACTTCTCCAATTAATTATTTGCTGCTTATCGACCAGGTTAACCTCATCCCACGTTTGTTTCAGCAAATTATCATTCCCGACGTGGTTCGGGACGAAATGCTTGATCCCTCTGCACCACTCGTCCTTCAGAAATGGATTGTCAATCCTCCTGCTTGGCTTACAGTTCAAGCTGTTTCCGGAGTTGATGCTTCCCTCAATACCCTCGATCCAGGAGAACAAGCTGCCATAACCCTTGCTCAAACCTTACCAGCAGATTTGCTGATCATTGATGAACGCTTGGGGAGACGTGTCGCTAGTGATCGGAGAATTCCCATTATCGGTACTCTTGGAATTTTGGATGCTGCTGCAAGTCAAGGGCTTATTGATCTCGCAGAAGTGATCACTCGACTGCAACAGACGAACTTCCGTATATCTCGCCGCATCATTCAGCAACTTCTAGATGCAACACTCCGGACAGATTTAGGAGGCTGTGATCCCAGTCTATGCGGCGATAACCCCGTAGTTCAGGAGGGTCTGGTAGTTGGGATGGGATTGAATCAAAGTTGGC
>NZ_JACJRS010000250.1 GCF_014697375.1 Phormidium sp. FACHB-1136 | reverse complement strand
GATGCCGCTGGTCAGGCCCAAGCGCAACTGCGCGATCAGCTTGAGCAACAGCAACAATACATGACCCAGCTTGAGGCCAACATTCAGCGGTTTCGGTGGATTATCAACACTAGCCCCGCCACCACCTATACCTGTGGGGCAACCCTGCCTTACCCCTGCACCTACATCAGTCGTGGTTTAGAGCAGGTTTTAGGCTATACCCCAGCAGAATTTATGGCCAATCCAAACTTCTGGGAGACACATCTACACCCCGACGATGTGCCGCGTGTCTTTACCGAACTGACTGAATTGTTTGAGCATGGCAAGTTGCAACACGACTATCGGGTGCGTCACCAGGACGGCCACTATGTCTGGATTCGGGATGAGCTGATTCTGTTGCGAGATACCCAGGGCAAACCGCAGGAAATTGTAGGTTTCTTTACGGATATCAGTGGCTACAAGCAAAACGAGACCCAGGCTAACCGTCAGTTGGCAGCCATTGAGGCGGCGGCGGACGGCATTGCCATTCTGCAAAATGGCACATACGTCTACCTCAACCGTGCCCATGTAGAGATTTTTGGCTATACCCAGGCCGAAGAACTGCTGGGAAAATCCTGGACAGTGCTCTATGGGGCCGAAGAACTGGCCCGCTTTGACCGGGAGGTAATGCCCGCCCTAACCCGCGACGGCGTTTGGAGAGGGGAAGCCATGGCCATCCGCCAAGACGGCAGCACCTTTAACGAACGGCTTTCCTTAACCCTCACCGAAGACGGTTGGCTGATTTGTGTCTGTGCCGATATCACCCTGCGTAAACAGGCGGAATTTGCCCTCCAGCGCAGCAACCAAGAACTGGCCAGGGTCGCCCGCATGAAGGACGAATTTCTGGCCAACATGAGCCACGAATTGCGTACTCCCCTCAATGCCATCCTCGGCATGACCGAAGCGCTCCAGGAGGAAGTGTTTGGCCCCATCACCGACCACCAGCGGGAAAGTCTCGCCATTGTCGAAACCAGCGGCAACCATCTTCTATCCCTGATTAACGATGTTCTGGACGTAGCCAAAATTGAGGCGGGACAGAGCGAACTCGACTATGCAGCGGTCGATGTGCGCCACGTATGCTATTCCAGCCTGACGCTCGTCAAGCCGCAGGCCCACAAAAAACGCCTACACCTAGACGCTCAGATTCCCATGGGATTGCCGGATGTGTATGGAGATGAACTGCGTCTGCGCCAGATGCTTCTGAACCTGCTCAGCAATGCCATTAAGTTCACCCCCGCAGGCGGGCAGATTACCCTGACCGCCGCCTACCAACCCCTAGCCCCCGCCGCAAGGGTCACCAATCAGGCGATTCTCCATCCCAAAAGGGCTCCAACTGCCACGGTCGGGATTTTAACCATCACCGTAGCCGATACAGGCATTGGGATTAGCCCTGAGGATGCCCGCAAGCTGTTTCAACCTTTTGTACAAGTCAACAGCGCCCTCAACCGCGAGTATGACGGCACCGGACTAGGGCTGGCGTTGGTCAAACGCATTGCCGAAATGCATGGCGGACGGGTTGACCTCACCAGCGAACTGGGGCAGGGCAGTTGCTTTACCATTCAGCTACCGATTGTGGCCATACCCTAAACCTAAACAGCACCCCGGCTTCTCCAAGAAACCAGGGTGCTGATGCCACTGAAGGACAAGACGCTAGGATGCTTCAGAAACCCTAGACGATCCACAGACCTAGGCGCGAGCGGCAACCTTGGCGGTTTGCAGGCTTTCGGCCAGTTTGCGAACCACAGCGACCATGGCCAGGGGGTTATCCAGCTTGTTGACGGCGGAACC
>NZ_JACJRS010000025.1 GCF_014697375.1 Phormidium sp. FACHB-1136 | reverse complement strand
TTGAAGACTTTGAGCAGGATGGCCCTAAGATTCTTATCATTTTAGACAATGCAAGTATTCATAAAAAGGCAGAGATTCTAGAGAAGATAGCGAAGGAGATGCCCAACATTGTTTTAGAATTTCTGCCACCCTACAGTCCGGACTATAATTTAATCGAGTTAGTTTGGCACTCTGCAAAGGAATTCATTGCCAATCGTCTATTTGAGTCGATTGAGGATCTAGAAGCGCTTGTTCATAACCTGTTGAACGAAGGGCAGCTTGTCATCAACTGGGATCGCAAGATCAAAAACAAAGGAAACACAATCAATGCAATTTAAATGCATATCAGCTTACTCTCCCGTTGATACGTCCGCCCCTGGGCAAACTGAGCCAGTCCCTGATCCATCGTCACCTGGGGCTGATAGCCCAGATCGGTGGTGGCGGCCTGGATGTCTAGGGTTTGGCTGAAAGTCAATAAACCAACGGTATAGCGCGTCAAAATCGGTTCTGGTTGCGAGAGTAAGGTGGCCGTTGCTTCTAGGGCAGTAGCAAGCCCATAGGCCACCGGAAAGGCCAGAGGCTTGAACCGCAGGGTGATATCTAGGTGCTGGGCCAGACGTTCTAGGAGATCGATCAGGGACATCGGTTCACCGTTACTAATGTTGTAAACTCGGCCCGATAGCGAGTCAGGAGCCTGTTGGCAACACTGCAAAGCATAGACGACGTTATCGAGGTAGGTCATATCGATCACCGCTCTGCCTTGGCGAATTAGCGGGATACCAGTGCGCTCGCTGGCCCGCAACAATCGCGGCAGAATGGCGGTATCCCCCGGCCCAAAGATGCCCCTGGGCCGCAGGGTAATGACCGATAACCCTTGCTGGTAGCCTGCTTGAATTTCCTGCTCCGCCCATTGTTTCGTTTTGGCGTAGGGGCCAACGGGTTTAGGCCAGGGCCAAGCTTCCGCTATCTGGATTTGGTCGGCATAGGTAAAATACACCGCCGAGGTCGAGACATGCACCAGCCGCGACACCCGCTGGGCCAAACAGCCCTGCACCACATGGCGGGTGCCCAGCACATTGGTGGCGTAGAAGTCGCGGAAGTGGCCCCAGGGAGCCGAGAGCGCCCCACAATGGAAGACACAGTCTTGGCCCTGACAGGCCGCCGTGATCGCCGCCGCATCCCGCAAATCAGCCGCCACAAAACGTAGCCCCTGGGCGGCGAGGTGCCTACCCACCGCTTGATTACGACCCAAAATAGTGACGCTATCCCCCAATGCTTGCAAGGTCAGCGCTAGGCGTTGCCCTAAAAAACCCGTGCCACCCGTAATCAAAACCTTCATCTGTAAGCATCCGACGACGGGCGAAGAAATATCATGGCCTCAACTACAATCTCGTTACTGACCTCGTGCCCATTCCCGATTTCTTGGGAACCACACGCCCCTGCTCCGACCCTTCCTCTGACACACTATGGTTCTTCCCTGCTTGGGTTTCGCGTCGCTCGTGCTGTATCTGGGCTTACTCGGGGCTAAGGCTTACCTCAGTCTACGCGCTGCGGCCCAAGCTCCCCACGGCACAGTCGATCACGCCACGCTCACGGTGTTGCAACCCATCCTCAGCGGCGACCCGGCCTTAGGGCAAACGCTACAGCACAATCTCCATGTAGCGCCTCCCTGGGCCAACTTTCTTTGGCTGATTGACGAAACCGATGCCGTAGCCCGCCAACTGGCCCAAACGCTGATGGAGGCGACCGATTGTGCTGTGCAAGTCATCCTTTGCCCTGCCGTTCCGCCCCGCGTTAACCCCAAGGCGTTCAAATTGGAGTACGCCCTGACCCAGGTCAAAACCCCTTACCTGGCGGTGCTGGACGACGATACCCAGTTAGAGCCAGATACCCTCGGCATCGGTCTTTTTCGGTTGCAGGAAGGTGAGCTGTTTACTGGCTTACCCTATTACTTGAAAGGCACCACGGGATGGTCTGAATTAACGGCCCATTTTGTGAATAACAATAGTATTTTGACCTATCTTCCCCTGCTCAATTTCTTCAGTCCCCTCTCCTTAAATGGGATGTTCTATCTGATAAGAACAGAGACCTTGCGATCAATGGGCGGCTTTACCCCGATTTTGTACGACCTCTGTGATGATTACGCCCTAGCGAAATTGGTTAAACAGCATGGTGGACGGATTATTCAAGGCATTACCCCGGTCGCCCTTCAAACCAGTGTGGCTGATGCGAAGTCCTATGGCACCTTAATGCATCGCTGGTTTGTCTTTGCCCAAACCTTAGTCTTCGATCAACCCCTACCCATCCAAGCCTTACTATTACTATTTTTGGGCCTACCGCCTCTGTTATTGTGGCTAGGCTTACTCAGCCTGTTCATCCCTTACCTAGGGGCTTTATGTCTGCTGGGGGTGTTACTCATCCGCCATGGTACGATTCGCTATTTACACCATAAAATTTTTGCTCGCTCGGTGGATTTTTCCTTTGGTATGTCGCTGATCTCAGAACTGCTACAGCCCTTCCACCTGGTTCATGCCTTAGTCGATCACCGCATTCGCTGGCGCAATCGCCTAATTCAGGTCGAGAAAAATGGCACTTTTTCCTACCAAGAGCCATGATGATGGATCATCCCGTTGAGCATCTCCCCCATACTCCTTTGAAGGTAGCCTTTTTAACGGGGCTCAGTAACCCAGCTAGTTGCTGCCTCAGTCGGCCCTACCAACAATTTATGGCCCAGCTAGACTGTCCAGAGGCGTGGAAGCTATATCTTAATTTTCCCTACATTCCCAGTACAGAGGATGAGGAAAAAGTGGGTCTCCTCCAGGCTAGTTGGGCGAATGGGTGGCAATTTTTGAGGGCGCGATCACCCCACTATCGGCAAGCCGCCCAACGACATCTCAATCATCTATTGGCCTCGGCGGATCGGCTATTTTTGCTGGTGGGCAGTTGTGGGCTAGAGATCTTAAATCAGGCATGGCCCAATGCCATGCCCAATGCCATCGATCCAGATCGAGTTAGCATCGTGGCCTTTGGGCCAGTGGCCTACCGTCGTCCCTGGGCGACCTGCACCTTAATTCAGGGTGATCAGGATGGGATCTCCCGGTTATTTTTTAGGAAGGTAGAGGTGATTTTACCTAACCTGGGTCATATGGATTATGTCTATGATCCTCGGTTCTTTGACTTGGTCAGTCAGGCGTTAGCACGTACCCTTTCTACCCTGTAGGCAGGCAATCAACTAAATGTGGAAAAACCTGAAGATTGATGTAGTTGCGCCCCCCTTTGCGGGGCACTTATACCCTCTGTTAGAACTGGCGAGGGGCTTGCGTCAGCAAGGGCTCAAAAATCTGCGGGTTTTGAGTACGCCAGAGGCGGCTTCTGCCATCGAGATTTCTGCCTTGGAAGGGGTTTATTTTCTAGCGGACGAGTCAGCGGCGATCACGGCCATTGCCAACCCTCCCTATCGGGTGAAAAATAATCCGTGGCGGTTGTTGCAACAATTTAGGGCCAACCTCTCGCTGATGCAGACTTTGAGGGTGCAACTACGGTCTGTATGGCAACTGGAAAAGCCCGATTTGGTGATTGTCGATTTTACCCTGCCGATTGCAGGTCACTTGGCCCAGGAAATGGGCATCGCTTGGTGGACTTCGACCCCGACCCTGTGTGCCATCGAAACCCAAATCGGCACTCCATCCTACTTGGGTGGCCTAATGCCAGGATCAAGCCCATACCGCCGAGGACGCGACTGGCTGGGGCGTCGCCTGATTCGGGGCTTTAAATTGGCGATTGGCTATGGGTTTAGGCCGGAGTTGCAAGCGCTCAACTTCCCGAGTGTGTATCGGACGGATGGCTATGAACGCATCTACTCACCGGAGAAAATTTTGGGCCTGGGGATGCGCGAATTTGAATTTGAGCGAGATTGGCCCCCCAGCCTGGAGTTTATTGGCCCCCTGACGGCCTCACCGCCCTTTCCCCATCGGCCCCCTACGTTTCAGGCGGGGGTGCGTCATGTTTTGGTCAGCCTTGGGACGCATATCCCCTGGGCCAAAGGCCAAGCCAGCCAGTTTGTGCAGCAGGTGGCCGCGCAAATGCCCACCGTTCACTTCCACTTTTCCTACGGCCAATCCAACTACAAAACCGATGGCCCATCTGATGACAAATTCGATCACAAATTCAATCACAAATTCGATAGCAAAGGGGGAGAATCCCAGCCCCAAAACAATCTCTTCTATTACGACTATCTGCCCTACGACCACTACCTACCCCATTGCGATGCGGCCATTATTCATGGGGGCACTGGGGTGCTGTATAGCTGTATCCGCGCTGGGGTTCCCATGCTGGTGTGGCCCCACGACTATGACCAATTTGATCACGCCGCCCGGATTGTGGATCGGGGGCTGGGCCTGCGGTTTAAGCCGGATCTCGCCCATACCGTCCAACGTCTGCACCGCCTGTTTTCTGATCCCAAAATCGCCTGTCAGATGCGAGATTTTCAAACCCGCTGCCATCAGTACGATCCGGTGGTGGCGGTGATGGCCTTGATCCAACAATGGGCTGAGGGTGGGCTGGGCGTTTAATTGGCCTCAAGGAATTGGGCTCAATACTCCAGCACAATGCCCCCGAGGGAAAGACCAGCGGCGGTACCCAGCAACAAAGCGCGATTGCCCCGCCGAATCCGCCCCTGCCGGATGGCCTCGTGCAAGGCCATGGGAATCGAGGCGGCGATGGTATTGCCGTGGTCGTGGGCAATCACCATCAACGCCTCAGCCGGAATCTTCAATTGCTGACTGAGTAATCGCATCGCCATCACACTGGCCTGGTGGGGAATCACCAACTGCATATCGCCCATCGCCAAGCCCGTCGGCTGAAAGATCCGCTGCACAAAGTCCGGTAATAGCTTGGCCGCCATTCGATACACCGCCCGACCATCCATCTGGAAGACAAAATGCTCGGGATGGGTGGCATATTCCCGAGGATGGTGTTTGCTGCCGCCCCCCAGGCAGCGGGACAGATCGGCCCCATCACCGTAGGTCTCAAGGCGGGAGGCGAGGATGGCCGATGACTCAGCCGGGGGCGTTTTCTCCACGATCACAGCGGCAGCGCCATCGCCAAAGAGGGTACAACTTTCGGGGTCTGACCAATCTAAGGCCAGGGTGGCAATTTCACTGCTGACGATCAGCACGCGGTGGTACCGTCCGGCCTCAATTAAGTAGGAGATTGTGTCTAAGGCCACCACAAAGCTCAGGCAGGTAGCATTGATATCAAAGCCTGGAATTCCAGACGCCCCCAGTCCTAAGTGCCGTTGCACTAAGGCCGCAGTGCAGGGAATGCCCTGTTCGGGAACGGTACTGGCACAGACGATGCAATCGAGGTCCTGAGGCGTAAGTTGAGCGGTAGCCAAGGCTGCTTGGGCCGCCGCCGCCCCCATCTGCGCAGCCGTTTCATCCTCGACAAAGTGGCGTACCATCACCCCCGATTTGCGGGCAATCCAGGCTTCAGAAACCCCAATTTTTTGGGCTAGTTCTTGGGCGGTCACGGCTCGTTGGGGTAAATACTGGCCCGTAGCCAGAATTTTAACGGAGCGTTGCGTCATGGGCTGGGGTTGTACGGGCGTTATCGTCTGGCGTGATTTAACCATAGGCCGGACACTGGGCGGGCAAGCGCTGAAACCCTTGGTTTCTCGTTGATCAAGGGGCTGTGCCAGAGGTCTGGAACCCTAATTCTACCGTTAGCGACTCAAAACTGTCCGGAGGGTTGTCGGTAGGTCAACGGGAACATCGGCGGCCTGATCGGCAGGGGAGCGATGTTCAGGACAGGGGCGCAGGTTCCCTATAATGGGGTGTCGTCGGTCGTGGCGTTTTCTGTTTCCGTTTATCCCATCATGCCCCCTATGCCCCCTCAATCCGCTGGCTCCAAACCGCCTTCATCCGCTGTACCAGAGCCAGTCCCTCCCCGACAGGAGAGTCTGTGGAGCAATGTGCGGATCTTGTTGATTGCCCTGGTGGTGGCCTTGGTGGTGCGGGTGGCCATTGCCGAACCGCGCTATATTCCGTCCAATTCGATGGATCCGACCCTACATATTAGTGATCGCCTGCTGGTCGATAAAATTAGCTATCGCTGGCAGGCACCGCATCGGGGCGATATTGTGGTGTTTAACCCGCCCGCCCAACTGGTGAAACTAGGCTACAAAAGCGATCAAGCCTTCATCAAGCGCATCATTGGCGAACCGGGTGATACCCTCCAAATCGCCGCCGGACAGGTGATCCTCAATGGCCAGCCGCTACCCGAGTCCTACATTGCAGAAGCACCCCAGTACGACATGCCAGCGGTGACTATCCCCCCTGGCTATGTGTTTGTATTGGGCGACAACCGCAACGACAGCAACGATTCCCATGTTTGGGGACCACTCCCCCAGCAAAACTTAATTGGCAAAGCCCGCCTGCGGTTCTGGCCCTTGGATCGCCTTGGAACGGTCTCCTAGCCACCCGCCTAGCGCCCCGTTTCCAGGGTTTCCCCCACGGCCTCAATTTGGGGCAAAGTGGGCAGCGGTTGATCAAAGCCATTCATAATCGGACTGGTCTCTAGGCGCTGGCGAAATTCCTCTGATCCAAAGCGCCGTACCCGTCGCTGCAACTCGGCCACATCCACCTCCCCAGGACTCACCAAAAGCTGTTCTCCATCGCGAATCAGCACCACATCGGTTGCTCCGGTGGGCTGAAAGGTGACTTCCCCTTCCCAGGTAAAAAATTCGACGGGATCCTGGGGATCCTCCGCAATGTTGACAAAAACCGTAGTCCCGCGAATGCCCGCAATGCCCACGGGGGTTTGAATCGTCACCGGGCCGGGCGGCTGGCCCTCAAGCCAGGTCAACATTTGCCCCGCCGCCATCTGAAGCTGCTGATTGGGGCGCAGGGTCAACGAGGCATTGCCCCCCAAACGAAAGACTAATGTGCCCAGGCCCACCTCCACCAGGGCTGGATCCTCGGTGCGAACGGTGTCTTCGTATTGCAGCGCCGTCCCCACTTGGGCTGCAACTTCCTCCCCCTGGGCGGGCTGCACCCACACGGGCTGGGCCACAATGGCGCGAATGGCGGCGGCAGATGGGGCCGTATCTGGCATTTCGGTTGTTGGGATGGCTGGCGTGGGTTCAGGGGTTAGGGAGGTAACGGTGCCGCGACAGCCCACCAAAACGACGCCCAGCAAGCCCCAATACCATCCCCATCGCAGCGGTTGGATTAAACGAGTTTGAGGCAGAAACACATTTTTCATGGCCTGGTTTTGTCCGCAGTGGTTGGCGGTAGGGCTTGAGACATCTTCACCAGCCTAGGCGGCTATTCCGGAACGGTGACACGCTCTAACCGCTCTAGGGTGGCCATCAGGGGCAAATGATCGGAGGCCTGGGCCGCAGCTTCCACCACTTGCCAATTCCGCACCGCCAAGGTGGCCGGGGTGTAAAAGATATAATCCAGGCGGTATTGAGGGTTATCCGCAGGAAACGTAGCCGAATTGGCCTGAATCGGAACTGTACTGGCTAAAATCGGAGAATCTAGCAAAATTTGAATCGAAGGTGCTTCTCCATCGTCCAACTCCGCTGCTCGGTCGAGGTCGCTGTTAAAGTCTCCCACCAGCAGCACGGGCATTGTTTCGGCATACCGTTCGGCCAGTTGCCGCACAAAAACGGTTTGGCGGCGGCGAGTGGGGCCGTCAAAAGCCTCCAGGTGAACGTTAATCACCATCAGCGGCTGTCCCGATAGGTCAAGTTCCGTGACCTGGGCCACCCGGTCGAGGTAGAGGGCGTTGTAGTAAAAGGGATGGGTGGGCACCCGTTCCAGCACCAAGCGCTGGTTATCGCGGATGGGGTAGCGGCTCAGCACGGCTTGGCCAGAGGTGACGGCCTGGTAATGGGCCTGGGGTGGCCAGTAGGGAAAGGGCACATAGCGCTTATCCCAGTTCACGGCCAGGGCGGCAAAGGGCAGGGCCAACGCCTCGGACAGGGCATACTGCTGGTTGAGGTGGAAGGATCGATAGGCATCAAAGTCCACCTCTTGCAGGGCCAGCACATCTAGGTTCAGCGGTTGCAATGCGGATATTGCCGTGGCCTGATTCGCCTCCAACAATGCCCGATCTCGCACCACCGCCTGCTGGTTGGTCATCCCCGACCAATAGCCCAGGTTGTAGGTGGCCACGGTGAGGGTAGCGGGATTGTCCGGGTCGGGGAAAGGGCTGTAGGTGATGGTGTTGTCGTAGTCGGCCTCGGCCCAGCGGGGGCTGCTGATGTAGAAAAACGTCACCACCAATAGCACCAGGGGCAGGTCAATGGCTAGGGTCACGATCCAGAAGATTTTTTTCACCTTGGCGCTATTCCCCCAGCGATTTTCTACCATTTACGGCAATTCAAAGCAATTCACAGTGATTCACGGCGATTTTCTACGATTCACGAGGCTTAGCCAGCTTAGCCTTGGCCTGTTGCCAAAAGGCTTCCAACTCCTCCACAGAGAGGTCGGTGAGGGGCTTATCGGCGGCGGCTTCCACCAGTTCAAAGCGGCGGATGAAGCGCTGGTTAGTGCCGTGCAGCGCCTCGGAAGGGTCTAACCCATGCCAGCGGGCCAGGTTGACCAGGGTAAACAGCAGATCCCCCAGCTCGGCTTCCTGATTTTCCTTGGGTTCATGGGCCACGGCCTGGTGAAATTCCTCCAGTTCTTCGTGGAACTTTTCCCACACCCCCTCCACGTCGTCCCACTCAAACCCGGCCTTGGCGACCTTGGCGGAAATTTTGCTGGCAGCCATCAGTGGCGGCAGGGTGCGGTTATATTTGGCCAGCTTGGGCGACAGTCGATCCGGCTCGTGGGGGACGCCCTTTTCCTCGGCCTTGATCCGATCCCAGTTGCGATGCACTTCCTCGGTATTGGCCACCGTCACATCGCCAAACACATGGGGATGGCGGCGAATCAGCTTATCGGCAATGCCATCGGCCACCGTCGCCAGGTCAAAACGTCCGGCATCGCTGGCCACCTGGGCCTGTAAGACCACTTGCAACAAGAGATCACCCAATTCCTCCGCGATGGCCCCCGGATCGCCGCTGTGGATGGCATCCACCACCTCGTAGGCTTCTTCAATCACGTAGGGAATCAGGCTCTCGGCGGTTTGCTCCAAATCCCACGGACAACCCGTTTCGGGATGGCGCAGATCGGCCACCACCGCCACCAATCGCTCTAGGGCCGCCAAAATCTGGGCACGACCCGCCTCCGTTGCAAAGGAAGACATCATGGCACACTCGTAGTAACACCCTTGCAGTCTATCGGGCGATCTGCCCCTTAGGGTAGTAAGGTCGGTCATGGTGGCCATCGCGTTTGCAAACCGTAGAATGCGCTAGCCCCAGCCTAAGGTACCTAGTTTTAGTCCGCATGATTACGCTTTGATAACCTATCCCGCGATTAACGCCCCTGCTTTTGGCAAATGCGTCAAAATCGGGAGAGGTAGGCATTCTGAAGGTGCCCACCTTGCTTAGGTTTCAGGATAGGGAGCAGGGCATGTCTCGGTTGCTGGTGACGCAATATCAAGCCGAAGTGGAGCAAATCATTCGCTACGGTGGCTCTCGCAAGGAAACCAGTATTCGCGGAGCCTTTGAGCGGTTGCTGAATGCCTACTGCAAGCCCCGCAATTACCTTTTGGTCACAGAACTGGACTACAAAACCCGCTTGAATACCACCGTCTACCCCGATGGCACGATTAAGGATGCGATTCGGCTAGAGCATGGCTGGTGGGAAAGCAAGGATCAGTATGATCGGCTGGATGAGGAAATTGAGAAAAAGTTTGCCAAGGGCTATCCCGACGAAAATATTTTGTTTGAGGATTCCCAAACCGCTGTGCTCATTCAGCATAGCCAGGAGGTGGCCCGCATTCCGATGCAGGATGCGGCGGGGTTGGATGGGCTGCTGAATGCCTTTGTGGACTACGAACGCCCAGAGGTGCGCGATTTTCGGGCGGCAATTCTCCAGTTTAAGGAGGATGTGCCCGACATTCTAGAGGCGTTGCGCCAAATTATTACTCAACAAGAGGACGACAATACCGCTTTTCAGGAACGAACCCAGGCGTTTCTAGAGGTCTGTCGGCAGTCCATCAATCCAGAAATTGTGATTTCCGATGTGTATGAGATGCTGATTCAGCATATTCTCACGGAAGATATTTTTACCAACATTTTCCACGATTCACAATTTCACCGAGAAAACAACATTGCGCGGGAACTGTCGGAAATCATCAACACCTTTTTTACAGGCGCAACCCGACGCAACACCCTAAAAACTATCGAACACTACTATTCTGTGATTCGACGAAAGTCTGAAAACATCGCCAACCACCACGAAAAGCAAAAATTTCTTAAGGCGGTCTACGAAAATTTCTACCAAGCCTATAACCCCAAGGCGGCGGATCGGCTGGGCATTGTGTATACACCGAATGAAATTGTTCGGTTTATGATTGAAAGTACCGAATACCTGACCCACAAACATTTTGGTAAACTGCTGAGCGATCCGGGGGTGGAAATCCTTGATCCTTGCACCGGGACAGGAACTTACATTACCGAACTGATTGAATATCTCCCTGCCAATAAGCTAGAACACAAATATAAAAACGAAATTCACTGCAACGAGTTGGCAATTTTACCCTACTACATTGCCAACCTGAATATTGAATACACCTATCAACAAAAGATGGGGAAATATGAGGAATTTAAGAATATCTGCCTGGTCGATACCCTAGATCACTGCACCGCTGAAGGGCATCAGTTTGATTTGTTTGCTATGAGTGTGCAAAATACGGCCCGCATTCAGCAACAGAATGATCGCACCATTTCTGTGATTATTGGCAACCCGCCCTACAACGCCCATCAGGAGAACTTTAATCAGCGCAACGCTAACCGAGCCTACAAAGGCATTGATGAGAAAATCAAAAGTACCTACATCAAGGAAGGTACGGCCCAAAACCAGATCGTTGTCTATGATATGTATACTCGCTTCTTTCGGTGGGCCTCGGATAGATTGGGGCCAAATGGCATTATTGCCTTCATCACCAATCGTTCTTTTATCGACTCTAAAACCTTTGATGGCTTTCGTAAGTGCGTTGATCGAGAGTTTGACTATGTTTACATTGTCGATACTCAGTCCGACGTGAGAAATAATCCTAAAATTTCTGGCACTAAGAATAATGTGTTTGGTATACAGGCTGGCATTGCTGTGATGTTTTTAGTCCGAAAACGAGGAGAGTAAGGAAAAATTGAAATGAAACCTCTCTCCGAAATTCAGAGGCAGTTAAAAACGGGATATTTTGAATTTACTCGTCATGCTCTTAAGCGAGCTGTTGAACGAAATATCAGTGATCAAGAAATTCGAGAAGCGGGTGAAAATATCATTGTGATTGAGAACTATCCAGAGGATAAGTATTCGCCCAGTTCTCTGTTACTAGGTTTTACGAAGGGTAGTCGTGCCCTACACATCCAGGTTTCAACAATAGAATCAGAGTTGACGAAGATAATTACGCTGTATGAGCCTGACAAAAATGAATGGATTGATCACAAGATTAGGAGGAAATAATGGTTAAGTGTCATGTTTGTGGTTCAGAGAAATTTTACGAAGAATTGGTCACTGAGATTTTTCAGATTGATGGCAAGTTTTACTTGGTTGAGGATATCCCGGCAACGGTTTGCTCTCATTGCGGAGAAGAAAGCTTTAGCCGAGAAACGACCGAGCAAATTCGGGTCATGCTACATGGTGAAGTTCAACCAATTAAATCCATTTCTATGGATGTGTTGGCTTATCAACCTCAATTAAAGGCTTCTTAAGTAAAGATAGATAGAATCCATCGTGAAAACGAAAAGAGAGATGAAGATGACTATAGAATCATCGATTTTGAAAAATATTGAGAACCTACCCGATTCTGTCAAAGAGGCGGTATTTATTTATACGGAGTTTTTGGCCCATCAGTACCGAAAGCAAAATCCAGAAGAGACAGAACAAGATTCCGAAAATAATCAACCAGTCTTTATTGAAGGAACCTTCAGGTTGCCTCTACCAGCAGATTTTGATCGGCCCATAGAATCTATGAGCGTTGAACAGAGAGAATTTCTTGAGAAAAAATATGGCTACGGTAGCCTAGCTGGAAAAATCACGATGTCTGATGATTTTCATCAACCCCTAGAAGACCTCAAGGACTATATGTAATAATGAGTGCCAAAATCTTCTACTTTACGCTGCAAGACGAACAAACCAAGGAAGAAAAGCTCGAATGGTTTGAAAGTACCCCCTTCGAGAAAATCCCTTTTGCCCACATCACCCCAGACAAAAAAGCCAACTGGATTAACCTAACCGACAACGATTTTGATAGCCTGTTGTCGTTGATTGATAAAGAAGTGAAAGCAGGTCGCTCTGAAGAAGCAGTCTTTCAGCTTTTTTCGGCAGGAGTGAAAACCCAACGCGATGAATGGGTTTATGATTTCTCGAAAGAAGCTCTGACTAAACGCATGAAGTATTTTGTAGAGGTCTATCAAGAGCGCTTGAAGAAAGGAACACGGCGAGAGTTGGATATTAAATGGGATCGCGAACTTGAAAAATATTTAGAACGAAGAATTAATAAAAAATTTGAAGCAAGTAAAATTTGTCCTAGCGCTTATAGACCGTTTATAAAGCCTTATTTCTATTTTGATGAGAACTTCAATGGAATGACTTATCAACTTCCCAATCTCTTCCCTGTAGGCGAGAAACCAAATCTTGCAATTAGTTGTACCGATGCAGGTTCACAAAAGCCATTTATGACTATTGCAAGCGATGCAATTCCAGATTTGCACGTTGTTGGTGCAGCTTGTTCAGCCCAATGTCTGCCCCTCTACCGCTACGACGAAAACGGCAACCGCATCGACAACATTACCGATTGGGCCTTAACCCAATTCCAAACCCACTACCAAGATCCCACCATCACCAAAGACCATATTTTCCATTACACCTACGCCGTTCTTCACCATCCCGCCTATCGCACCAAATACGAAATCAACCTCAAACGCGAATTTCCCCGTCTGCCCTTCTATGCCAACTTTTACCAATGGGCCACCTGGGGAAAATCCCTCATGGACTTACACCTCAACTACGAAACTATCGAACCCTACGACCTAAAACGGGTCGATGCGTCCTCATCTTCCCGCAAGCAAAAGAAAGCCGAAAACGCGACAATTCCGGGGCTAGAACCCCCTCGCCCCATGGGAGAGGGGGCAGGGGGTGAGGGCAAACCCCCCAAAGCCAAACTCAAAGCCGACAAAACCGACGGCAAAATCATCCTCGACACCGAAACCACTCTAGAAGGCATCCCCGCCCTCGCCTGGGACTATAAACTCGGCAATCGCTCCGCCCTAGAATGGATTTTGGATCAATACAAAGAGAAAACCCCCAAAGATCCTACAATCCGCGAACTCTTCAACACCTACCAATTTGCCGACTACAAAGACCACGTCATCGACCTTCTCAAACGAGTCTGCACCGTCAGCCTCCGCACCATGGAAATCATCCACCAAATGCCCGAAACCGTCGATCATCAAACAGAAAAATAGGATCAACGGATAAGTCAATCAGGAGACAGCCCATGCATCAAGCCAAAGCCATAACGTAGGGTGCATTCGCGCCAGCAATGCACCAAACTTATCCATCAAGACATTCGCGGTAGTGGTGTATTGCGGCAAAATTGATCCTTCTCACATGGTCGAAGGATATTGACGCCGTGAATGCACCCTACAAACTGGAGAATGTATATGACAACTGAGGCAAAAATTTTGGAGGCTGTCGCACAGATGCCAGAAACGTTAAAACAAGAAATACTGCACTATGCTCAATACTTGGCCGAGAAATATGCTCAGGGTTCAGAAGATCAGGAAGCCTTAGAGCAGCCGAAGCAAAAACGAGGTGGTTTTGGCATCCTTAAGGGCAAAATCTGGATGGCTGATGATTTTGATGAACCCCTTGAGGATATGAAGCGTTATAGGTAGTCTTGAATTATAGCGGTTCTCGATAGAGTGAGATACACCGTTGCTGGGTTCTAGATCCCCCCAGTACCTAGCGGTCTAAGGCTTACTCTATACCCCCCTTGATAAGGGGGGCAGGGGGGATCATCGCAATGTACTTCAACCGAGTGAAATCCGCTATATTTTTTGACTAGTACATTGCTAGGAGATTCAATCCATGAATGCACAGCTTATGATTCAACCCTCATCCTTTATTGATGCAGACATTCAAATGAAGATGGTTAGAGGGTTATATCTGTTTAAGTTTAGTGAGTCCTTGCAAGATAGGCTAGAAAACTTAAACGAAAAACAGCGGACATCTGGCCTTAATCCTAATGAAGAGGCAGAATTGACAGGCATTCTAGAGCTAGATCGTATTTTTACGTTGTTGAATGCCAAAATTATCGCTGAAGCTGCGTAAATATGGCTATTTCTTCAGCAATTCGACAGCAAGTGAGAGAACGAGCTAATGACCTCTGTGAGTATTGCCATTCTTCCGAAGAGGCAAGTGCAGTAACGTAGGGTGCCTTCGCGGCAATGCCACCGTTCGGCAATAGGCTGATCATGGTGATGAGCCGCAATGCACCACCGAGCGACTTGGGAACAGCCAAGCAGGCGTTTATCTCAGCCTTATGGGGCGGATTGAATCACCAGGGTACCGAGATCCACCAGGCCGGATTGGTCGGGCGCAATCTCAAACTCGATGGGGGCATAGTCGCGCAGGCGAATTTCGTAGCGGCCTGGGCCAAACCCCATCAGCGCAAACCGCCCCACCCGATTGGTAAAAAAGCCCTGGACAGGCCAGCTTGCGTCGGATAGGGAGACCACCTCACCGCCCTGAAGCCCTAGGGGTTCGCCGTTGCCATCTACCAATACGCCTCGCACAAAGGCCGTGGCGTCGGTGCCCGCCAAAATCAATGTGCCGCTGCGGTAGCTGGGCCACACCACCCACTCGCTGGGGCCAAGGTCGTAGCCGAGGGGGGCTTCCAGGGCTTCTAGTCTAAGCCGAGAGACATAGTAGGGCTGGAGGTCGGGAATCACCGCTGGGCCAAAGGCATTGACCACGGCAGCATAGCCGTTGCCAAAGGGGTTGACGCCGATCCGCTGGCCCCGCCAGTTGTTGCGGGGCACCACCAGAACAAAGCTATTGGTAATGGGGCGAGACCAGCCAAAATGGCCATCGGCAAACACCAGGGCGGTGCCAAAGGTGAGTCGGGTGGCGTGGGTGGTGGCTGTTGAAGCGTTGAAGGAGCTATCCCAGGCTTGGCTGAGCTTGAGATCAAAGCGGTAGTCGGTGTAGTTCATTTCCCCCAGCACACCGTATTGATCGCCCGTCTGGTTGAGGTTCAGCGACCAGCCCGTGGCCATCAGGGATTGATCGGGGCTGCGCCGCCACTGCAATTGGTTTCCGGCGCGGCTGGTGTTGCTGAGGTTGGTATTCAGCCCTAGGGATTGCCGCTGGGCGGGCAAGAGCCAAGACAGGCCCAAAAAGACCCGTACCTCCTCCCGGCTTTGGGTAGTGCGGCTATAGTTGGCGTTGAGGCTGCCGCTCAGGCCGCTGCTGAGGGTTTGGGACAGGCCCAGGTTGAGGCTGTAGGTATTCGGCACGGTGCGGCCCAAGCTGTAGCTACCGCCCAGGTTGAGACTGGCACTGTTAAACAGACGTTGACCATAGGCGGCGGAAACCTGCAACCAATCTTGGCTAGGGTCGGGGCTGGTGAGGGTGGTAAAGCGATCATCGCGATATTCCGCCGTCATCCGCAGCGACCGTTGGGCCACATCCTCGGCCTTGGTGGGCCGTTCATACTGCACCCGTGCGGCCATGCCCACCCCCACTTCTCCCCGATGGCTGAGGGCCACATCCCAGCCCCAGTTGCCCAGGGCCGAAGCCCAAATGCCATCGGCCTCCACCATTTGAAAGGAGGGCGTGGCCTGGAGATAGCTGCCGAGGGTGAGGGTGCCAGTGGCTCCCCAGCGGTGGGCTAGGGCCAATTGGGGCTGGCTCCAGTCGTATTGGCGCTGCCCTTGCACCGTGCCCGACGGAAAACCCAAATTATAGGAAAACTGCTGTAGACCGGGGGCTAGTAGGTTCCCGGCTAGGGCGGTGGAAAAGTCGAGCCGCTGCACCTGGCCCAGGTCGTCGGTGATGATCAGTTGAATATCGTTGGAGCCCGTCGCTAGGGATAGGCTACGGATATCCTGGGGGCCAGCCTCCAGCCGAAGCTGCTGTACCCGCACGCCGTTGATGTAAATTTCCACCTGGGAGGGGCGTTCTAGGAAAAAGCTAAATTCCCCCGTGGGGCGGGTAACACGGTAGGGCTGCAAACTAAAGTTGCGCGACACCGAAATGCCCCCCAAGGGCACCAGCGCTTGAAACGCCCCACTCACCGGAATGCTAATATCCCCCGCCACATAGCGCAGGGCATTGGCCGGATCATCCCGCACCAGCCGCACATCTCGCCGCTGAAAACCAGGATTTCCCCCCTCCAGCACATCGGCCTGTCCCTCCAGTACCCAGCCCGCCCCATTCAGCGCCCCATCCAAGGAGAGCCGAAGCGGTTGCCGTCCGGTGGGTTCCTGCCCCGCCCAGATAATGTCGTTGCCGCCCAAAACATTCACATAGCCGCTAATGGTGCTGATGGGCAGAGCATTGGCCGCCTCTGGAGGCACTCCCAACGCATCCACCACATTGGTGCGCCGCAGGGCCGGGGGCACCGTCAGATACAGCGCCAGTTGGCTTTGGTCGAAAATGGCGGTCAGACCCACCTGCTGGAGGAAGTCAAGGCTAAGAAAACCTGCCTCGTCCACGCTGGCCTCTAGTTGAGCCTGGAGTTCTGGCTGCAACAGGTCGCGGGTTTGCGCCAACACCGGAGCCGCCTGCACCAGGCTGGCCCGCCCGCCAGAAAGCACCACAATGGCCTGCCCCCGCCGCTGATCGTTAATGGAAAAGGGGATGGGAATGGTTTGATCCTGCGGTCGAGGTCGCCCAAAGATTTGCTCAAAGAGATCATCCTCCGCTCCTGGATTTGGTGGGGTGCTCCCAGGGTTTTCAGGACTAGCGGGAGCCTCTAGATCCTGGGTTTCAATGGTTTGGGTCTCAGGGGGTTGGGCTTCAGGGGTAGGGGAGGTTTGGGATAGCCAGGGTTGGCCCTCACCCCCAGCCCCTCTCCCCACGGGAGAGGGGGGCCGGAAGGTCGTTACGTCAAAGTCCCTCGCCCCATGGGAGAGGGATTTAGGGTGAGGGCCACGGGCAGCGACGGCTGGCCCTGGACAACCCAGCGCTACTATCATCGCCATTGCGACCCATCGGTAAGCCATGACTTAACCCAAGCCTGGAAATCTCGTTCCAGGCAGGAAAACTGAGCCAATTATGGCAAGAAGCCTCAAGACCTCAGCAAATGCCTGGGGCCAATCTAACGAAGTTCAAAGCTGGCGGTGATGGGGCCAACGGGCAAGCCTTCGGGCCAGGGCATGACAAACTGGCGCTGGTGTTGGGCCAGCACATTCTCGCCGTTGATGCCAATCAGTTGGTCGGGCCGCAGGGTGAGGCTGGCCTCTGGTTGATTCACCGGGGCCAAGGTGAGGTTTAGCCCAGACAACAGTTGGTGGGCGGTGCCTTGGTTGTCAAACTCCAGTAGCAGCTTATCCTGACCGTCGATGCGCTGGTGGCTGGCTTGGCGAATCACCACATTGGGCTGTGCTCCTGGGGGCGTCACATACAGCGCCGCCACATAGCGATAGAGGGCATTGATGCGAACCGTAACTCCAGTGGGGGTTTCCTCTGGGCCGCCGAGGTCGATGGGCAGTTGTTCGGTAATCAGCCGAAAGGCTTGTTCCACCGCCACATTGGGATCTCCCAACCAGGTGACACGCACGGTTTGCACCTGCCCGGGTTGCAATACAATCTGCGGCGGATACACCACAAAGTCATCCTCGGCATCGGTCTGGGTTTCGTTGCCCTGGGGATCCATCTGGCGATCCGTCACCCGTACCTCAATGGCCACGGGTTCATCCCCGGTGCTGCGAACCTGAAACGACCCCGCAGATCGCCCCCCCGACGGCTCCAACACCAGGCGAGAAGGGGTGAGTTGGTAGCTGGCATCCGCCCAGGCCGGAGCCGCCATCAACACCCCAGCCCCCACCAACACCGAGGCAACACCGCCCAAACAGGATAGGCCAACATAGGGTAGGGATTTCATCACAGCCTCCCGGCATTTACCAAAACAGTCTCATCAGCCAACAAAGATAAGTCGTCAACCAAGCCCTCGCGGCCCTCACCCCGTGGAGATCCCCCTAAATCCCCCTTAAAAAGGGGGACTTTGATTCCAAAAAGGGGGACTTTGATTCCGGTTCCCCCCTTCCCAAGGGGGGCTAGGGGGGATCCACACCTAGAAACGAAGCAGAACAGAGACTTCGCTGCACCCAACCTACGGGGATACATCACTGCTCTACCAAAGTAAACGTCAGGGTGTCGGTGTAGGATCCGGAGGGTTTTCCTTGCACATCGCCCGCCATCATCGTAGCCCGTACCGGAAAGGTGCAACCTGTCGGCGCGGCACAGGTGAGGCCCGTGGTAGTCATCACCGTGGCCTCGTTGCCCCCGGCCAAACTGCCCACCTGAATGCCATCCACCGTGAGGCTGTAGGGCACCGTGGCCGTGTGGGTTTCATGCTTGAGCACCCCACCCCGCAACGACCGCACCCGCAACACCCAGCCCGTGGCACTATCCGACTGCACATGAACCACCCCAAAATCTTGATTGGGGTTGCCACTGGTGAGGCTGAGGGTAAAGGAAGAGGCCGGGGTAAAGTCCACCGTGGGTTCTAGGGCCACCGCCACCGCTGGCGATAACACACCCAACCCCAAACATCCTAGGGCCAATAACCTATTAGAAATGCCCCACCGATGGCCCAAAAATAACCCATCACCCACCATAACCCACCTCCTTCTCAGCGCCATATTGCGGAGATAACCTATCCCCGCAATATGAACAATCTAGCTAGGAATAACCCTGGTCATCCTCTCTAACTATTTAGAGGTGAGGGTAAAGGTGAGGGTGTCCGTGTACGCACCAGCCGCAACATCTGCTGGAACCGTGAGCAAGGCTGAAACGTTAATTGCCTCTGTTCCTCCAGCAACTCTTGTACTAAAACCACCCGTTGCCAGCAGCCCGCCAGTAGCAGGATCGACGCCACCCGCTGTCTCAGTAATATCATTCGTATCTGCCAGAGTGATAGTTGAATAAGATAGCGTGTGAGTACCAAATTCCAACACACCTGCATTCGTCGATGCAACGGTTAGATTCCATCCATCAGGGTCGTTGTTGCGAATTGTTACGGTTCCTAGTGGAAAGGCGATATCGGTTTGTGCCGTGACAGGCTGAACTCTCGTCGTTGCTGCTGGTGCAAAATCAACTCGGTTGATTAGTTCCACAGTAGAGGACACATCTCCGGGATCAGATGCTGGACTTGGATCATCCGCCGCCATAGCAGCGGGGCTAACGAGGATAGAAGCGCCAACTAGCAGAGTTGAAGCGATTAGGGTATTGCGGAAAGATGTAGACAGCATGGTGCGTCTCCTAAAAGGTGATGAAGTGAGCTAGGGACGGAAATATCAGAAATTCTGGGAGGCTAAGCCTTGCGGCTTAGGGCGTATCCAGATAGTAGAGGTGTATCGTTTTAGCGTCTTTGGGCGATGTGGTGAAGGCCATTGAAGCTATTTTTGATGAGGGCTTGGCGGATTAGATCCGCTCCGTTTTTGTGGTCAGGCCCTTGGCAACATCAACTGCGATACCTTTTTCCTGATATTTTCACTTTAGAGGCTGTGCTCTAGCTAAACCATGTTGTGATCACTTATTTTTAATAATTTTGCTTTTGATGACCATATTTTTCTTCATCGGTTTTTACGGTTATTTTGATGTCCGGATGATTTTATTAAAACCTAATATTCTAATACTGTTAAATCCGTATTAAGTGTTGATGAAGAACGGCATGACAGCAGGGTAAGCGCAAGAAAAATGGGCCTGTGCCATGCTGAGGGTATCCACCACCTAAGGTCCCTTGCGAGTCCCCATGAGCCAAGGTTTTGCGTCTAACAAAGAGACCGCACAGATGAGTCAGGCGCTAACCGCCACCCATCTGGCCCAAGCCTGGAGCTATGCGGCGGAGACTCATCCAGAGGAAATTCAACAGGCCACTGATCAAAATGAGGCGGACTAAGCGTGCTCCATAGAAATGACTTCCATTTGCCATGGCCTTCGCCCTCACCCCTGCCCCTCTCCCCAAGGGGGATGAGGGATGAGCTTGGATGCTTGATTAGTGGGCATACTCTAAGGGTGATTCGTCTGTAAACCTCCTTGTCCGCAATTCCCTTCAGTCGTGGATAAACGCCAGCATCACCACCTCTCCGTTGCCGCGATGAGCTGCCATCAATAGCCCCTCTAGGACTTCGGAATCGCCGATGCGATAGACGCGAAAATCTTGTACCTCCGGGGCATCGAAGGCGGCGGACAGGGCGGCAGCGGTGCGTTGGTTGGGCTGAACGGATCGGCTATCGGTCTGATCATCAAAGACGATGGCGATGTCCAGCCGATCCAGCAGATGATCGTCATAATCCACTCGCCCTACCCTCGTGGCATCCCGCAGGTCACGGAAAAAATCCGCCGGAACGTCCGTGGGCCGCTGGTAGATGCACTGCCATGTCTCCCGCCAGCGGGGCTTGGTAGACCAGTCTGCCGCGTTGGCAAAATACTTATAATGACGCAGGGCCACCTCGTCTAAATCGGTGTTCGGTTCCACTCGATCATAGAAAACCGCCGTACCCCAGGCCCGCTGCTTGGGAGGGCCATAGATCTCGACTAAATCCAGTGCGTACTGAGGGAAGGACGATAGGGCGCTCATCTTGGCTATCCTTTGGGCGTTTACCCTTGGGGTGATCCGTCCAGGTGGTGACCGACCAGGCTCAGCGTGAAGCAAGCGACTAAGCCGACAGATCTAACCCCAGCCCTTGGAACCGTAGAAAGACGCCGCAGTAAACGCCGATAGGGTAGCCCCAAGCAGGTTTAACCCTACTCTTCGCCCGGTTCCACAATCCGCTGGAACAGGTAGCCCGTGCCCCGTGCGGTGAGGATCAGTTCGGGGTTGCTGGGGTCGTCCTCTAGCTTGGCCCGCAGGCGGGAAATGTGCACGTCCACCACACGAGTATCCACATGGCGTTCGGGGGTGTAGCCCCATACCTCTTGGAGAATTTCGGAGCGGGAGAAGGGTTCCCCGGAGCGGCTGACCAGCAGTTCTAGCAGGCTGAATTCCATGCCTGTGAGTCTGATGCGCTCGTCGCCCTTGTAGACTTGACGCTTGTTGGTGTCGATGCGGATGGTGTTGACGGAGATCACGCCGGAGCTAGGAATGCCGGACATCCCGGTTTTATCGACCCGCCGCAGCACCGAGCGAATGCGGGCCTCCAGTTCCTTGGGGGAGAAGGGCTTCACCACATAGTCGTCGGCACCGAGTTCTAGGCCCGTGATCCGGTCGGCCACATCACCCAGGGCCGTTAGCATGATGATGGGGATATCCGACTCTTTGCGCAGTTCTTGGCAGACGCCGTAGCCGTCCAGCTTGGGCATCATCACGTCCAGCACCACCAGGTCGGGGATTTCCTTGCGGAAGGTGTCGAGGGCTTCCTCCCCATCGGCGGCGGTGACCACGTCGTAGCCGATCATGGACAGGCGGGTTTCGAGGATGCGGCGAATGCTGGCCTCATCATCGACAACGAGAATTTTTTCTTTGTTGCTTTCCAAGGTTCTTCAGGCTCCCTACATAACGCCCTATTCTATAAAGAAATCCAACGTTTAATTCGTTATTTTGCCAGGTTTGTGACGCTGTGCTTCACAACCGGGTCAATCGGTGGAGTGGGCGATCCCCCACCGCCATCCTCCCAAAGCCTAGCGCCCAGGGCATCCCCCCTATAATTGCCATTAATCCACGCTTAATAAGCGTAACGGCATCATTTCAAGGTTTTTTAAGGTTTATTGCACAAACCCAGGGCGTTTGCTATGGCTAAATCCCGTTCCATCTTTGTCTGCAACGAGTGCGGGGCCGAGTCCTCTCAATACTATGGCCGCTGCCCGGTGTGCGGGAGTTGGAACTCCCTGGTAGAGCAGGCTTTGCCCGCTAAGGAATCCGCCTCGGCAAGGCTACCGGGGGTGTCCCGTGGACGCAGTGCGGCAACCTCCATCAAAACCACCCAACAGCCCCGTTTATCGCTGACGCTAAATCAAATCGAAGACCATCCCCAAATGCGGATGCCCTCCGGCTATGGCGAACTGGATCGGGTGCTGGGGGGCGGCATTGTGCCCGGTTCCCTGGTGCTGCTGGGGGGCGATCCGGGCATTGGTAAATCGACCCTGCTCTTACAGGTGGCGAACCAGTTGGCGATGCGGCAGCGAGTGCTGTACGTGTGCGCGGAGGAATCGGGGCAGCAGGTGAAGTTGCGCTGGCAGCGGCTTGGGCAGGGGGGTGGAAGTGGGGAGTGGGGAGTCGGGAGTCGGGAGTCGGAAAACAAGGCAAAGGGCAAAGGGCAAAAGGCAAAAAGGGGGGTGAATGCGGATTTGGAGGATTGGGAATCCCCTGGGTTAGAAGCGGTCTCTGGAGGAAAGGGGCAGTTGTATTTGCTGCCAGAGATTGATTTAGAGACGATTTTGATGGAATTGGAGTCGCTACAGCCGACGGTGGCGATTATCGACAGTATTCAGGCGCTTTACTACGCTACGCTGACCTCGGCTCCGGGGTCGGTGTCCCAGGTGCGGGAATGTACCTCGGCCTTGATGCAGTTGGCCAAGCGGGCGAACATTTCGCTATTTATTGTCGGCCACGTCACCAAGGAAGGCGCGATTGCTGGCCCCAAGGTGCTAGAGCATTTGGTGGATACGGTGCTGTACTTCGAGGGAGATCGTTTTGCCAGCCATCGCCTGCTGCGCTCGGTCAAAAACCGCTTCGGGGCCACCCACGAACTGGGCGTGTTTGAAATGGTGGATCGGGGACTGGCAGAAATCAGCAATCCCTCGGCCCTGTTTTTGGGCAATCGGGAGGAGCAGGTGCCCGGTATCGCCACCATCGTCGCCTGTGAAGGAACGCGGCCCCTCGTCGTAGAGTTGCAATCCCTCGTCAGCCCTACCAGCTACAGTTCACCGCGCCGATCTACCACAGGCATTGAGTTCAATCGACTGCTACAAATTCTGGCGGTGCTGGAAAAACGGGTGGGCATTCCCCTCTCCAAACTCGATGCCTACGTGGCCTCCTCCGGTGGGCTGACCGTGGCCGAACCCGCCGCCGATTTGGGTGTGGCGATTTCTGTGGTGGCCAGCTTTCGGGATCGCTTGGTCGATCCAGAGTTGGTACTCATTGGAGAAGTGGGACTAGGCGGCCAGGTGCGGCCCATTTCTCAGTTGGAATTGCGCCTAAAAGAAGCCGTCAAACTCGGTTTTAAAAAAGCCATCGTGCCCAAGGGCCAGAACGTGAAGGTAGACGGGCTGACGATTGTGGAGGTGTCGCGGGTGGTGGATGCCATTGCCCATGCGTTGAAGGGGTGAGGGAGTCGGGAGTTGGGAAGCAAGGCAAAAGGCAAAGGGTAAAAGGCAAAAAGGGGACGGGATGGTGAGGGGCGAGTGGTTTAGAATATGAAGAATCATGAATTGCGGAGGTATCGCCATGTCCCCCACCGTTGAAATTTACACCTGGACTTATTGCCCCTTCTGCATTCGCGCCAAGGCACTGCTAGACCGCAAGGGCATTGAATACACCGAATACTGCATTGATGGCGATGAAGCCGCCCGCCGCGAAATGGCCAAACGCGCCAACGGTCGCCGTTCTGTGCCTCAGATTTTTATCAATAATCACCATGTCGGCGGCTGTGACGATCTCCATGCTCTCAATGCCCAAGGCGGCATTGAACCGTTGCTAGAAGCAGCCCCTGTGGTTTAGGTCAGGTTTTTGCAATGCACCCCCCTGAGTCTCTAATGCACTACCCGTAATTGGAGCCGTCAAGATGTTTCTAAGCCGTAGAGTCCCTAGGGAGGGTTTCTCTGGCTGGGGAAATCTGGCTTGGAAAATATGGTGTAAAAATTAAGAGGTACCTTACTCGAACGGTGAGCGGTGGTGGATGAGCTGCGTTCGGCCCTGGATCTGGCCACAGAGGAGGAACTCCAGGCTCTGACTGAGCTGTTGTTTCGGCCCAAGTTTAACCCGCTGGATTACCTGAATCGTTTAGACCCGCTGGAGGTGCAGAGTGGGTCACGGCAGCAGTGGCTAGATCGCCTGGAGCAGCGGTTTCGGTTTTTGGCGGCGGATGGATTCACGGTACTGCACGGCCAAAGTCAGGCCATGACCTATCGCCAAGCCCTGATTCAAGTCTGTCGCTACCTGCGCCTGCCCTACACCGAGGCTTGGCCCACGGAGGACTTGGAGGCAGAGGTATTTTTGCACTTAATTGAATCGGCTTGGCAGAAATTACCCCCAGGGGATCGCCAGCAGGTGCAGCGGGATTTGCAGAAAACCCTAGCCCAGTCGCCCCAGTTCCAGACCTTGCCCAAGGCGCTTCAGGCGAATCCTACGGGGCTTTTGGTGAAGGGGGGCAGTGCCCTAGTCGTGAGTTCGTTGCTGCGGCCTTGGTTGTTGCACCATCTGTCTCGCCAGGTAATGCTCCAGGTGGCCCGTTATGAGGTGGCCAAACAAGCCCTGGTGCGAGGTGGCGGCACGGCACTGGCCCAAATCCAGAGTCGTGTAGCCCTGGGCATGGCCTCCCGTGGGGTGGCGGTGAATGCGGCCCGCTATGGCGCGACCCGTACCCTATTGGCTTGGCTTGGCCCAGCCCTGTGGGCTTGGTTCTTTGCCGACTTAGGTTGGCGCACCATTGCCACAAACTATGGCCGGGTGATTCCGGTGGTGTTTACCCTGGCCCAAATTCGCCTCAGCCGTTCCCTCTCAGAATGGGAATCAGCCCCATGTTAGCCTGAGGGCACAGGGGAGCCAAATTTGCCCTTCTTACTCCCAGGACGGGAGCGGGGTGGACTGAGGGCGATCCCCACCAGCCTAGCCATGACCAATTTTCCTCCACCGATACCAGACCCGTGGCGTTTATGCCTGCACCCAACCCAAGACCCGCAACCTACTACGACCGCCTGGGGGTAAAGCCGACCGCAAGCCCTCAGCAAATTCGGCAGGCGTTTCGGGAACTGAGCAAGCTCTACCATCCAGACACCACCACACTGCCAGCGGAGGACGCCACCGAAAAGTTTCAGCAACTCAACGAAGCCTACGGCATCCTCAGCAGCCCCGACCGCCGCTGGGCCTACGATAAACAGGTGGGCTATTCCCGTATTTCGGTGATGCAGCCCCTAGAGCCCCTCTCACGGGCTAGCCGCACCGTACCCCGCCGCAAGGAACCGTCCAACGTATACCTCGACCCCACGGATCGCCCCCTGTCTGCGGGAGAAATCTTCGCCCTATTCATCCTGGGGCTCACCTTTGTGGCCTGTTTAGCCCTAGTGGTGACGGTGGGCCTCACCCGTGGGGAATATGCCATCAACCCCGAATTGCCGGACGCCGTGACCCTCACCTCGGATAGAGTACCCGACGCTGCACCGACTATCGCTCCAGAGTTCCAGCAGCCCCTATCCAGGGATGCTGGCGCAGATTCAAGCCTGCCCTTCGCTCCTCGCCCCCGTGCTGCCCAGGGGCCACCCACTTGGTTGTAGGCTAGGGGTGGAAGTTTTTCTTTGACCCAGTTCTTCCTATGTTCCTGAGTCGAAATATTCTAAGACACTTCTTTTTAGAAAGTCTTCTTTTTAGAAAGTATAGCGGTTCTCCCATTGATGAGATACATCTACAGCCTAAGAACAAGGAGCTTAAGCCCCTTGACCGTGTCACATCTGACTGAAACCAGCTATATTCCCGTTTTAGGCAGCATTTTCTTGGGTGGACGGTTCTCACCCTACGGATGACGGATTTCCTTAAACTCTAGGTTGTTTTTATGGCCCTTCCCACCGCTAACACCCCCCTCTATAACCACACCCTGCCGGATATTGAAGACTGGCTGCATCGCCAGGGCTGTGAACAAAATACCGACGTGCCCCACTGCTGGCATGTGCAGCGTCCCCTTTGGGAAGCCGACGTGATTTTAGATATTGATGCCCTGGTGGTGCGCTACGTCAACGCTGGAGCCGATGGCAAGGATGTCCAGCGCATTTTCAAATATTCCCTTAGCCGTCAAGACCTTGAAGAAGCCATTTTCGCTGGGCCTTAGATTGCCTTTGGACTTTGGAAATTCCCCTCCCCTAGGCCGTTGCACCTCAAGGGATGAAACGCCCTAGGGTTGGGTCGTTTGGAGGTGTTGGACGAGGGCGCGTAAGCCCAAACGATAGCTCTCGGCCCCAAACCCGCAGATTTGACCTACCGCCACCGGGGCAATGTAGGAGTGGTGGCGAAATTCCTCTCGTTTATGAATGTTGCTGAGGTGGACTTCCACTGTGGGCAACCCCACCGCCGCAATGGCATCCCGCAGAGCCACGCTGGTGTGGGTGTAGGCACCGGGGTTTATCACAATCCCGTCCTTTTGGCCAAAGGTCGCCTGAAGGCAATCCACTAATGCACCCTCGCTATTGGACTGAAACGCCTCCACCGTTACCCCCAGGGATTTAGCCTCGGTGGTCAGCATCTCGTTGATACTGGCTAGGGTTTGGGTGCCGTAGATGCCCGGTTCGCGCAATCCCAGCAGGTTCAAGTTGGGGCCGTGGATGATTTGAATGCGGTACAAGCGTAATACCTCCCCTAAAAATCAATACTCAGCCTACTCGAAAATCTGGGCTCAAGGTTGGGCCTCAAAACCCAGTTCTTCCATGGTATTCGGGGCTGGAAGGAGACTTGGACTCCGATTCCCCCTTTTCTAAGGGGGGCTAGGGGGATCAACCCTCGGCGCAAGACAAAATAGAGACTTACGCATAGGCGGTAGGGTTAAAAAAAGTCCCGGAATCGTAGGACTCCAGGACTTAAGGTTGACACACGCTGTCAGTTTGCGAAATTTAGGCTACGCCCATAGAGAAGGCGCGTGACATTCCATCATAAAATTCAGCCTAATGATTCGGCCTTAAACCAGAGAGCGACACTGGCCTCTCTTCCCTAGGGGTTAGTGCTGAACCTGGCGGGTTAGGCTACCGTCTAGGCTCTTTGACAGGAATGGGGATCAATTCGGGTTCGTGCTGAGTTTCTGGCCCCAGGAGGGCATCGATGATGCCGTCAATCCACTCACGCAGCTTTTCGAGAGCCTTTTCGATGTAATCCATTAGGGCCTAACTCCTTACTGGAATGCGATGGTTGGGTGTGCCGCTTTGCCAAGCTCACCAAAGCACGACCCTACGCCCCGCAATTTATACATAAACCCATCATAACCAAATGACGTAAATGATCAAGGTGATTGTCACAGGAGATGACGACGAAGGAGATCCAGGGCGGTGCAAGCGCTCAGATGGCGTACCCAGTCGCGGCCTCGGAAGTGGGCAAATTCATACTTTTGGCTGATTACATCCCCCGTGGGCAGGGCGAGGCCAATGTAAACCAGGCCGACGGGCTTCGTCTCGCTGCCGCCGCCGGGGCCAGCGATCCCGGTGATGCTTAGCGCCCAATCGGTTTGCAAAGCGGCTTTGACACCTAGGGCCATGTGTTCGGCGACGATGGCGCTGACGGCTCCTTCGGTTGCTAGCACCGTGGGATCAACCTTGAGCAGGTTGGTTTTGATGCGGTTGTCGTAGGCGATGATGCCGCCCAGAAAGTAGGCGGAACTGCCCGCGACGGCGGTGAACATTTGCCCCAATCCGCCCCCGGTGCAGGATTCTGCCACGGCCACAGTCTGCTGCTTTTGTTGCAGTAGATCCCCCACCACCGAGGCCAGGGACTCGTCATCGGCCCCGTAGCAGTCGATCCCTAGCAGGTTGCGAATGCCCTGCTCGACGGGGTGGATCAGGGCGACGGCTTCGGCGATGGTGGGGGCTTTGGCAGAAATACGCAGCTTGGCTTCGCCGTGGCTGGCGTAGGGGGCGACGGTGGGGTTGCTGAGGTTCAAATACTCGCTCACCCGTTCTGCCATGCCCGATTCGCCGATGCCCCAACAGCGCACCATCCGGCTGACGATGGTGTCTTGCACCCAGCCGTGGGTTTTCAGGTAGGGCACGGAGGTTTCCTGCCACATGGCTTTCATTTCGCTGGGCACGCCGGGGAAGGTCATAATCAGCAGTCCCGGTCGGGGTTCCCAGATGATCCCCGGTGCGGTTCCGGTGCGGTTGGGCAACACCTCGGCTCCTTTGGGGAGCAGGGCTTGTTTGCGGTTGCTGGGGGTCATCACTCGCCCCCGACTAGTAAATTTCGCTTCGATGTCCGCCACAATTTCGGGGCGCTCCACCAGAGGCGCATCAAAAAAGTCTGCCAGGGTCTCGATGGTCAAATCATCGGGGGTGGGGCCAAGGCCACCCGTAAACAGAATCAGGCCCGACCGCTCGCAGGCCATCGCCACCACCTGCTGAATTCGGCTGGGATTATCCCCCACCACGGTTTGAAAAAAGTGAGGAATGCCCAACCCCGCTAGCTCCTGGGCCAAATATTGGGCGTTGCTGTTGAGGATGTCCCCCAGCAGTAGCTCGGTGCCCACACAAATTAACTCGGCGCTCTTGCCCATGGCTGATTCCGTATCCTTCGCGGTGTTAGGAGGTGAATCTTTATTGTGCGGCATGGTTGGGGCAAGCGTGGCTTGGGGCGCACCGCTATGAGCTTGTCCGGGGGCTTGGCGGGGAGAGCGAGATTTATCGGTAGAGTGGGAAAGCGGATCAGAGGACGACGGGATGGCAGGGTGGATGAAGGACACCGATCAGGGGCAGCGCGGACTGTTGTGGCTATTAGTGGGCGGATTAATCTATCGCACCATCGTGGCGATCTGGCTGCTGCCCGGTTTTGATGAAGCCTACTACTACCTCTACAGCCGCCACCTGAACTGGAGCTACTTTGACCATCCGGTAATGGTGGCGTTGACGACGGGGCTGGGCTGGTGGACAACGGGGATTATCTCGCCGCTCACCATTCGGGTAGGAGCACTACTGCTGTATGGGATCAGCTTAGGACTTCTGTACCTAGCGGCAAGACGGATGCACAACCCAGCGGTGGGCCAAATGACCATGGCCTTCGGAACCTTGGTACCGCTGATTGTGATTTCCTTCGGAATCCTCACCTCGCCGGATAACGGGCTGATGCTGTTTTGGAGCGCCACGCTTTTGGTGGCACTGTGGGAGTTTTTCCCCACCCGTCGCCGCCTGAACCACTATGGCGTGATTGGTAATGCCTATATCCCCACCTGGCGGGTGGCGCTGCTGGGTGGATTGGTGGGATTGGCCTGTATTAGCAAGTACCACGGTTTTGTGTTGGGGCTGGGGCTGGTGGGGTTTTGCCTCAGTCGCAAGCCCTACCGCAAGGTGTTTCAATCGCCCTGGCTGGTGGCGGCGGCGGGTTGCTTTGCAATCACCCTCTTCCCGCTGCTGTATTGGAATGCCCAGCACGACTGGATTTCCTTCCGCTTTCACCTGGGGATGCGTTTTGATGGCGGCACAGACGAACCCAGCCCCTTTCGAGTGGGGCAAATGATCGGCTACTGGCTACTGTCCAACGTCTATCTCTTCCCGCTGTTTGGCTTGCCCCTGTGGTGGGTCACATTGCGCCAAACCGGGCAACAGGTGATGATGTCCTTCACCCCCAGTTGGGACACCCAGGAAGCCCAGGGGCGGGATCAGTTGGCGCTAGTTCTGTGGCTGTCGCTGCCGATTGTGCTGTTGTTTACGGTGCTGGGGGGCAAGCAGCAAATTTTTCCGGCTTGGCCCGCTCCGGGCTATTGGGGCTTGCTGATTTTGCTCGGTGCCCAGGCCGTCCTTTGGCAACGGCGTAGACCTCGGCTGCTGCAACGGTGGCTGTGGGGATCGGGCGCATTTTTGGCGATCCTATCGGTGATTGCACTACTGCATTTGCAACTGGGATTTCTGCAACAACCCAGCCGCTATGCCCCCTTTGGTGGCCTGATTCCCGTCGAACAAGACGGCTCCACGGAACTGATCGACACCCTACAACTGCGACGCCTGATCGCTGAAGATCCTCCACTGCAAGCCATCCTGCCAGAGGTTGGCTTTATCTTCACCAACGAGTATTACCTGGGTGGCTATTTCGATATGGCCATCCACCCCCTGCGCGACGTGCCCGTCACCGTCTTCAGCCAAGACCCCAGGGGATTTGCCTTCTGGTTCAACCAAACCGATTGGCTGGGCCAAGATGCCCTGTATATGACCCTCGACCGCTTCGCCGAAAATCCCGATATTCTGGGCCAATATCAACCCCTGTTTGACACCATCGAACCCCTCACCACCCTAGACCTACGACGGGGTGGCGAAGTCACCGAAACGATTCACCTTTTTCGAGCCAGCGGCTTCAACCAGCCCTACGGGTATCCCTACCACAGCAAATCCTAATTGGATGATCCCGATTCCCAACCCAGCAAACTGTAGGGGAGGGGATCGTTCAAGCGGTAAACCCTAGCCTAGACCCAGAGAGAGTCGCCATTCTAGGAGTCGCCCCATGGAGGCGGGGGCATGGTCGATGATGCGGAGTTTCCAGGCTCCGAGGGCAGGTTGTCCGATCATCGCGATCAGCACGGGGGTGCTGTGCAGGTTGTAGGTTTGGCGTAGGGTGGTTTGGCGACCGAGGGTGCGTCCCTGGAGTAGGGCGGTTTGGCCGCTGGGGGCGATCAGGGTGAGGCTAATATCACCCAGAAATTCGTGCTGGAGGCTGACCTGGACTTGCAGATCGGTGACGGTGCCCGGCTGGGAAATCACGATGGCACTGTCTACCCCCGTGGGCTGGTGGTCGGGAATCACCAAGGCCGTCCGGTTTTGTTGGGAGAGAATTTGCCTCACCCGTCGCTGGCTCCAGGCGCGGGACTGGGCCGCCTGCACGGCGGCTAGGGCATTCACCTTGCCATAGCCAAACCATGGGGAATGGCCTCGACCATCGTAGGTACCGTATTTCAGGCCCAGTTGGGGATCGGGGCTGGGGTCAACAATTTTATCGGCGGTGGTTTGCAGAATTTCTCGCACCTCCTGGGCGGTCAGGTTGGGGTTGACGGAGAGCATTAGCCCCACCACCCCGGCCACCATGGGGCAAGCGCTAGAGGTGCCGCCAAAGGTGTGGGTGTAGGCGGCATTGGGGTCATAGCCTGCCCCTCCGGTGCGGTCGCTGGTGACCACGCCTCGTCCCGGCAGCGCTTGGCGGAGTTCTGGCCCCGTAGCCACGGTTCCCACCTGGGGGAGGGCCATGCTGGGAGGGGCATTATTGCTGGGGGCGGTGACGGCGATGGAAGCTCCCCAGTTGCTATAGGCGGCTTTGGTGTTGAGGCTGGTGGAGGCCGACACGGCAATCACGTCGGGATGCACCGCAAAGCCATTCAGCCACTTGGTCGGGCCACTGAGCACATTGCGGGGCCACTGGGCCTCGTTGAGGGTGCCGCTGACCGGGCGGTTGGCATTCCCCGCCGAGAAGAGAATCACGCAGCCCTTGCCCTGGCGTCCGGCGGTGGCGGCTTGGGTGATGGCGTTGGCTTGGCGCAGGGTGAGGGGGAAATAGTTGGCGGCGGGCGACCAGCTACAGGCAATCACCGCTGCTCCCCGGTTCATCGCTTCGCCAAACAGTTGCTCGATAGAGGCATCGTCGATGAAGCCCGTGGTGCGGATGGGCAAAAAGGCACAGCCCGGAGCCACCCCCACAATGCCGCTGCCGTTTTCTTCGCCAATGGCCAACCCCGCCACCGCCGTCCCGTGATTTTCGTGGCTTTGCATCGGCAAGGGCACCGCATCGCGATCCTTGAGGTCGATGGGGGCCACCAGTTTTCCCATCCCTTGCAGGTCAGGGTGTTCCAGGTCAAAGCCATCATCGGCCACCGCCACCACCACCGAACGACTGCCCCGCGTAATGTTCCAAGCTGCTTCCACATTCATGTGCGACCCCGTCGCCAACTGGGGGCCACCCTGGTGAAACAAATGCCACTGCTGGGGGTAGCGGTCGTCCGTGGGTTGATACAGCCCTCCGATTTCAATCACCAGATTCGGTTCAGCAACCTGGACTCCGGGCTGGCGCAGCAGACGGTTGGCCAGCTTAATCGGGTTCTCGGTGGCCGCTGGGGTAACACGGGTGACGTAGGCCTGGGGAATCCCCGCCAGGGAATGATCGACCACCAGCCCCAACTCGGCTAACCAGCCCGCCAGGGTGGTCTGATCCACCGATTGATCCACCTGCACCGTGATTTCATCCGTGAGGTACACCCAGGTTTGAGGGCTATCCACCAAACGATAAACATGGCTGGCAAAGGCCACATCGGGATGCTGACGAGCCCGATCCAGGCTGTCCTCCAGTTCGGCGGCGTTCACCTGCCATTCCACCAGTTGTCCCGTTGCCACCGCCCGCCCCCCCAAAGCCCCCAGGGCCGCCTGCACCGCCCCCAGCCCCCCCGGTTGGTGCAGCCGAGTGGTGAACCGCGTGGGCACCTTTTCCACCCGCAGTTCCTCCCCCCCACGCTGAATAATGTCGCCCATCCACGACTCACGGGGGCCAGTCATCGCCGGACGGTCAGCGGCATTGGCAGAAGCATTGGCATCGGAGGATTGCACCATGGGATTGCGACACTAGCGATGGGTGAATTGCGACGAAATTCAGGCAAAACGACGGGAACCTTTTGGGCTGGCTACGGTCAAAGGGGCAGCACCCAAACCCCAGGCGATCTCGCCACGCAGAATCCGGGTGGAGCGCTTCAGGAGGCCATAGCGAGATGTTAAGATACCTCAGTATTTTGGTACCTCCTCCTTTGGCAAATCGTTAGATTGGCGGGTGCGATTGTCCCTCAAACTGTCCCTCAACCTTATCTTGGGTAACTCATGGTCGTTGCGATGCACTCTTTTTGGAAACCCTTCTCCGGCTTTTCGACGGCGGCTCTGGTCGCTTTGACGGGAGGTAGTCTGTTAGGGGCAACCCAGGCCATAGCTAGCCCGACGATCCTGGCCCAAGAGACCTCCAACCCCAACATTGTGCCCGTGCAACCGGGAAATATTTCCACCACCTCCCTCAGTATGGCCGGGGCGCGGCAGCAGGTGGCCGAAGCCGAAGCCGCCATTGCCAATCAGGATCTGGAAACCGCCATCGTCAAGCTTCAGGCCTCCCGCGAAACCCTCAACCAACTGTCCAGCTATTACCAAGAACTGGCCCAGATGTTTGTGGGGATTAACAGCCAGCTTAACCGTACCCACCGGGAGCAGGCCCTCGAAGCCGCCCAAATGCGCGACCAAGCTACCTACCAACTGGCCCTAGTCTACCGCGCCCAAAACCAGCCAGACCTAGCGGTGCCCCTGCTGATGGAAATCCTGCGTAGCCAGCAGCCCACCCGTGAACTGGGCCAACGAGCCTACCAGCAACTGTTTGAGCTTGGCTTTGTCAACGAGCCCTATGCCGGACGCCCCCCATCCCAGGACACGGCCCCCGAGGAGGCTGCCCCCTAGTAAGGCGAATAGTCTAGGCGCTCGCCGGATCGATGGGGTGAAAGCATAATTAAAATCAATGCTTTCACCCTATCAATGCGGTTCCTTTCAATGGCAAGATAGCAACGGTGGTCTGCCATCCATTGTCGCCACCGGGAAGTTTGCTCCCTTATGGCCCTATCTTTCCTAGCCTTTAGATTGTTCAGCCCGACGTTATTTACAGCCGGAGTGCCCCTACCATGATTAGCCCAGACCAAGTTGTGGCCATGATTAAGGCCAGCCTGCCCGATGCCGAAGTAGACGTTCAGGATCTGACGGGCGGTGGCGATCATTACCAGGTGGCCGTCGTCTCCTCGGCCTTTTCGGGGTGTAGTTTAGTCAAACAGCATCAGATGGTCTACGGGGCCGTGCGCGAGGCCATGTCCTCCGAGGCCATCCACGCCCTTGCCCTCAAAACCTACACCCCAGAAGACTGGCAAACCGCCCAGGCCAGATAGTTTGGCCCCGATAGCCCCAGTCCTCGGTTGACGATACGCTCTGGCTTCGTTACCGTTTATCTGCCCCTGCCTGTCCCATTCACCGCTGGAGGAATTTTCCCATGGATGCTGCCGTTAAAGACCGCATTGATCAATTAGTACAAAGTAACCCAATCATGGTGTTCATGAAGGGGAATAAGCTGATGCCCCAGTGCGGCTTTTCCAATAATGTCGTGCAGATTTTGAATATTCTGGGGGCTCCCTTCGAGACCTTTGACGTGCTGGCCGATCCCGACATTCGCCAGGGCATTAAGGAGTATTCCAACTGGCCCACCATTCCCCAGGTTTACGTCAACGGTGAATTCCTTGGCGGATCCGATATCCTGATCGAGCTGTACCAAGGTGGTCAGCTCCAGGAAATTGTGCAAGTGGCCCTGGCCTCCTAGGAAACCCTATGACTGACGATTCTCTCCCCGCCGCCGACAGCCTAGATGCGGTGGCCACGGAACTTAACCAGGCTGCTGAACAGGGCAACCTCTCGGCGGAACAGTATCGCCGCAAGATGCAGCGCCGCCAAGAGGTACAGCAGCAGCGTCTCGCGGAACGCAACCTAGAAAAGGGTCTGATCATCGTCCACACGGGCAACGGTAAGGGCAAAACCACCGCCGCCTTGGGGATGGTGATGCGATCCCTGGGGCATGGCTACCGGGTGGCCATTGTGCAGTTCATCAAGGGAGCCTGGGAGCCCGCCGAAAAGGCCGTCCTGGGACGCTGGGAAGACCAGCTTACCTTCCAGGCCATGGGTGAGGGCTTCACTTGGGATACCCAGGATCGCGACCGAGATACCGCCACCGCTCAACAGGCTTGGGGCATGGCGCTGGACTATATCCGCGATCCCGACTATCGGCTGGTGCTGCTGGATGAGGTGAATGTGGCTATCAAGCATGGCTTTCTGACCGTGGATCAGGTGTTGACAGGACTGGCCGATAAGCCGGAGATGACCCACGTCATTTTGACCGGACGCGGAGCCCCCCCCGCCTTGGTTGACGCCGCCGACTTGGTGACGGAAATGACCCTCGTGAAGCATCCCTTCCGGGAACAAGGGGTGAAGGCCCAGCCTGGGATTGAGTTTTAGCCCCTCTGCATGGCTCGGTTAAATGCTAACTTCTATGTACTTAACTACCCCCGATTCTCCAAGGGTGGACTGTGGCTAGTTAAGACGGCTAGGGTGTCGCAAGGTGGAGGCCAAGACATTTGATAATTCGAGGCTTGGGAAGCCACAGGCAAGGCATCAGAGTTAGGTCACTGGGGCTAGGCAAGCAGCAAGAATCATGGCTGATCGGCAGTCTGGTGGTTCTGCCCTATGCCAGCTATCTCGGATTGGCTGGTTTGGCCATCCACCTGCTGAACTGGCTGGTACGCTACCCCCAGGCCATCAGCCAACGTCTAGTGCGCCAAGGCTGGATTGGGCTGATACTGGGGCTGGCTATCAGCATCACCGTCGCCCAGGATCCAGCCTTAGCCCTGCTTCAATCCACTAACTTCTGGCCGTTCTTTTTCTTTTTCGCGGGCCTCTCCACCTACATTACCCATCTCCCCAGTCCCTTGGCTAGCCTAGAACGGTGGGCCTTTTGGTTGCTGGTGGGCTCTATCCCCATTAACCTGCGGGCCTTCCTTGAATATTTACCCGCCCTGGCGTGGCGGCTAGGAATTTCCGGGTGGCCTTGGGAGGCGGTTCCGGTACACCAGCGAGTGGATTCTGTTTTTGGCAACCCCAACGTGTTGGCTGCTTACTTGGTGATTATCTTTGGCCTAGGGCTGGGCCTGTGTCTGCGAACGCGGTCTTCCCCCCCATCCCCCGCCAACGCTTGGATCTACGGAGCCATGGGTTTGATTCCCTTGGGAGTGTTTTGTGCAGGATCCCGTAGTGGCGTGGTTGTTTTGCTGATTCAACTGCTCATCGCCATGGCGATGCTTCGGCGTCATCGCTGGGCCGTTTGGGGCGGATTGGGCCTTGCCACGGCCACCCTCACCAGTGTGGTGATCGGTGGCGTTGGGGGACGATCCCTCACCGAAGCCTTAACCAGTAGCTCTCTTCGGGTCGCGATTTGGCAGCTCTCCCTACCGCTGATTCGCCAGTATCCCTGGCTAGGCACCGGATTTGGGGGCTTCCAAGCGAACTATGTGCCCTACGCCATTCCCGATGAAGCCGTCCTAGCCCATGCTCACAACTTCTGGCTGAATCTAGCCGCAGAGGCGGGCATCCCCGTGATAATCCTATTGACCAGCATTGTGGGCTGGATTTGCTACCGAGCCGCCCAAACCTATCGCCTAGGACGATTGCCCCCAGAGACCCAACCACTGCTGATTGGCTACGGCCTGGGTTTTTTGGCCTGTACGCTATTTGCCCTGTTTGATATTGCTTTTTTTGATGCGCGGGTGAATGTCCTTGGCTGGCTGATGTTGGCGGCATTGCAAGCCATCTCCGACCTAGCCAATGTGTCGGGTTCAATCTCTCCATCCCCCCAAGGCCATGACAAACCCTCACCGTTGGTATAGGAGGGGCCGATCCGTTTTCCTAAGGGTTGGGCCGATCCTGATGCTAACGACAATAGCGATCTTGGTGTGGACCAAGGCGATTTGGCCCCAGCGCTTCCTCTGGCCCCAGGTTTCCGGCGAAGCGGTCTTCTGTGTGCAAACGGCGGATCCGGTCATGGCCCTCACCTTTGATGATGGCCCCCATCCCACCTACACTCCCGCCATCCTGGATACCCTGGAGGAATACGCGGCTCAGGCCACCTTTTTTGCCATCGGGCGGCACCTACAGCAGCATCCTCAGGTGGCCCAAAGGGTGGTGGCCCAGGGGCACGAATTGGCAAATCATACCTTTTCCCACCCCGACCTCAACCGGAGACTAGGGCCGGGGATCGAGCAGGAAATCCAGCGGACGGAGGATCTTCTAACGCCCATGATTGATTCCCTACCGTCCTACTTTCGACCGCCCTACGGCCATGCCAATCTGATCGTGATGCAGACCCTGAAGGCCATGGGTCGCCCGATCTTCCTTTGGGACATTGACCTGCTGGATTGGAGTAGCCTATCGGTGGATCAGATGATGACGATGCTGGCAGAACAGGCCCATCCCGGCGCGATTGTTTTGATGCACGACTCTAGTCCGAATTCTGATGGATCCCCCCGGACGAGTCGCCAAAAGACCGTAGAACTGGTGCGGCAAATTCTCGCCACCTACACGGCCCAGGGCTATCGGTTTGTCACCCTGTCAGATCTCCTGGCACGGGGAGCTGCTCAACCCAGCGTGACGCGCTGCCGATAGACGCCAGTTCTCTCTTCCCAGCGACCCACCGCCCCTAAAACTATCCCTAGGTCAGCCATGGCTCACCTAGGGATAGTTTTGATACTCAATCCGGCTTGTTTTGCACCCGGTATCAGCGGTCGAGGAGACCTTGCCCCTACGGTGGGTCGGGCTGAGAATCGGGGTTTCCCAATGCAGACTGGGGATGAGATGGGTAATGGATGGGCCGATACAAGGCCGCTAAATGAGCTTAGCCGTCCGCAGGCCAAAATACAGTCCTAGGGCCAACCCCAACATTCCACCCAAAAACAAAACGTACGAAATGGCTCCCATGGCCGATCTCTCCACAACAACTGCTCCTATTGAACCATAGCCGGGGGTGAACCACAGCCGGGGGAGTGCAGGACGGACGACCCTTCTCCCTAGCCTTGTCGTGCTCTCGGTCATGGATCGCGGTGGTGGCGGGGGGGAGCGCAGGCCGGGAAAACATAGCGATGGGGGCTGAGGTTAGCTATGCTCTAGGCAGATAGTGCTTACGGAGAGCTTTTCACCGTCTATGGATCATTTAAAGGGGGTGGGGCGTGGGCTAGAACGACGGGGGCTAAAACCAGCCTATGCGGGCGGGCTGTTGCTGGCGTTGGCTATTTTCCTGTTTGCGGCGGCCACCAATACCCTGGCCGGATGGCTCTACGTGATGAGCGGTATTATGTTAGCTCTGCTGGCTCTGGCGACGCGATTGCCCCGACGCAACCTTCAGGGGGTCACCGTAGAGCGTTTGCCCATCGATCCCGTCTCGGCGGGGGAACCGTTGGCCGTGGAGGTTCTGATCACCAATCACCATCGCCAACCGAGGGATCTTTTCTTGGTCGTGGATGCCATGGCCCCAGCCCTTGCTGCGCCCCAGCGCATCGCCCTGCGTCACCTCAACCCTGGCCAAACCTACCCCTGGCGCTATCGAGTACCCACGCCACGGCGCGGCATCTATGCTTGGTCGGCCCTCACCCTCCGGTCAGCGGCCCCCCTAGGGTTGTTTTGGTATCGGCGAGATCTGGCCTTACCTACCACGGCGGTCGTTTACCCGCAGATTTTGCCCCTGAAAAACTGCCCCATTTTAGATACCCTTGGCGACCAATCGGGGCAGCAGTGGCACTACCACCCGGTGGTCAAGCCGGCAACGGAGGGCGTCACCCGATCCCTACGCCCCTATCGCTGGGGCGACCCCACCCGGCTCATCCACTGGCGCACCAGTGCCCGCTACGGCGAACTTCGGGTGCGCGAATTGGAAAAAGTCACTGCCAGCCAGGAAGTGGTGATTGCCCTCAACACGAGAGCCAACTGGCTAGAGGAAAGTTTTGAGCAGGCCGTGGTTGCCGCCGCTTCGCTGTACCACTATGCCCTAGAAAAGGGTTTTGCAGCGGCCCTGTGGCTCCCCCAGGGGGAATGCCTTCAGGATCGGCCCGGTGTGCTGATGGCCCTGGCGGGAGTGCAGATTGACTCCAGTGGATCGCCTCCCCCAACCTGGCCAGAGGTTCCGACAGTGTGGCTTACCCCAGCCCCGATGGCTGCAACTACCCTCGCCGCCGGGAGTCGTCAACTGGTTTGGGCCTCACCCGCCACCCGCGCTGGGGATAGCACCCAGGAAGACGGATCCGCTGGGATAATCCGCTGGGTGCAGCCGGATCAGTCCCTACAGGCGCAACTCCAAACCCAGGTGGATAAAACCAGCCCCGTCACCGTCTCGGGTTAAGCATTGGAGACCATCATCGGGTTTTAGGGCACTTGCCACGCTCGCTGGTGGTAATCCTCTGGCTGAGGAAACAGATCTACGGGTTCGCCGTGGTGGTGATGACCGTGATCATGATGACCGTGATCGTGATGGCCGTGATCGTGACCATGGGCCGCACTATGGCTATGACCGTGATGGTCGTGACTGCGACCGTGACCGTGATCATGGCTATGTCTGTGACCATGATCATGACCATGGCCGTGGCTAGAACCCGCCCCCACAGCAGCTAGGCGGAATTTGCACATCTCGCAGTTCATCTGCACTTGGCCGAGCTGGGTTTCAATTTCACGCGCTCGCAGAATTTGCATCAGCCGGGGGTGGCTCCCCATTTCGGGCAGGTAGGTGACGGTGATATCGGGATGTTGGGCCTGTTCCTGTTGGGTAATATCGACAATTTTTTTCACCAGCACCCCAGTGAAGAGGAAGTAGGGCAACACGATGATGCGCTTGGGCTGGTATAGGCGGGCACGGCGGAAGCCTTCCTCTAGGCGGGGGTGGGTGATGCCGATGAAGCAGATTTCCACGGTGTGGTAGCGGCTCCCTTCCCACAAAATCCGGGCCAGTTTGTAAACATCGCCGTTGGCATCGGGGTCGCTGGCTCCGCGTCCTACAAACAGCAGCACGGTGTCTTCGCGGGCAATGCCCTGGGGATTGAAGGCGGGGGTGTCCAATTCCTCTAGGCGATCTTGCCAGAGGCGGATGATTTCTGGGGTAATGCCAAAGTGGCGACCGTAGTGAAACGTCACCTGGGGATGACGCAGGCGGGCGCGGTCGAGCTCGTTGGTAACGTCAAACTTGTTGTGGCGGGCGGCAAACAGCAAAATCGGCAGCACCGAAATGTCGGTATAGCCCTGGGCCACGCATTGATCCACCCCGTCCTGGATGGTGGGCTCCGTCAGTTCCAAAAAGCAGGGGATCACGGGCCGAGAGGTATCTAGCGCCTGGTAAGCGGCGGCAAATTCCAGCAGGCGATCCCGGCCATCGGTGTCGCGGCTACCGTGCCCCACCAGCAACAGGGGACGATTCATCGGCAGCGGCTCCCATTGGCCCAGGGCGGGCGGGGTAAAGTCCTCTGGGGTGGTCATGATGGGAGCAATGGCCATAGCTGCGATGTCTGCCTCAATAAAACTCTGGCGAGATAAAAATCCCGCTGTTCGGTTATCTTAGCCCACTCCATCACCCAGAACCATCCTGGGGGTAGGGATGTTCCTAGGCCATGCCGGGGAAATGGTCGATTTGGGCGTAGCCGCTGAAGACCAGTTGATTGCCCTTGGTTTCCAGACGGTTCACCCGCAGCAGCACGCCATCCAGGTTAAAGCGCTCTAGATCCACCATGCGGTTGAGGATAGTGGCAAAGGCCTTGGTGAGGGTGGCGGAGAGGGATCGGGCGGTGTCGGGGATGCCGTCGGACAGAAATTCAGGGTTGGCGAAGATAATCCGTCGCCGCTTTTCCACGGTGATGGTGGCCGTGAGCTGAATCGGCACATCTTTTTTATTGGGCAGGTCGGTTTTGGCCGCAATCGTCACCTGTTGATCGGGCTGGAGGGTGATGTGAATGTCGCGAAAGGTGAGGGGTTCGCCGCCGGAGAGGTTGGTGAGCGCTTCGTCATCCACCCCTTCCAGGTGTTGGCGCACTAGATCGGCCCCAAAGGCCCGGTTAATGGCGTCTTCGGTAAGCACCACCTGGGCAATGGCCTGGGTGGGCTGGCGCAGGCGAATTTTGCCACCAATGGCCGCCCCCATGTCGATGGCCACCGCATCGGTTTCAAACATCATCTCTGCGGTTTCAAACTCGTTGCGAATCACCAGTCCGCGTCCTTCCATGCGGAAGCTGTCTACGGTGCCCTGCAAGAGCTTGCTAGGGGGCGAACAGCGCACCGCCACATCAATGGAATCGCTACGGCTGAACATGTGCCGAAGGGACTGAGTGACCACGGAATTGATCATCCGTTCGCCGAAATCGTTCGCTGCGTTTGGCTGGAACCCGGTAAAGCCGCCGAACATAGAGGTTAATACCAACCCAACATCTCTACTTGTTGTAACAAAGTATGAAGCATTTCGACACCCCCATTCTAGCGGGGGATGGCCAAAGCTCACGGATTATCCCCATGGCAGTCTCCTATGGCCTGCATAGGCTCGGTACAGCACACCAAGGGTGGAAACACAATGGTTAAATCTTCTGGGCATTGCGGGGGATACAGGTTAGACCGGGGCTAGACTGTATCCGACCTAGCTTACCTTTACCCCCTGCGATGCCTGATTAGGCCAGGGGTTCGGGTTGCTTGTATGATGGCCTTTTGGCGGTTTGAGTGCTTTTGCCTAGGGCAGAGGAATGATCACCGCCAAACCAGGGTTTTCAACTGCCCGAGGGCTAACCTTTACACACTGTTCTATGACCTTCAACGCTGCCCCCTTCGCCATCACCACCCCGCTCTACTACGTCAACGATCTGCCCCATATCGGCAGCGCCTACACCACCATCGCGGCGGACGTAGTCGCTCGGTTCCATCGCCTCACGGGGCGACCCGTGCTGATGATTACGGGCACCGATGAGCATGGCCAAAAAATTCTCCGCACCGCCGAAGAACGGGGGATTTCGCCCCAGGATCATTGCGATCAAGTGGTAGCTGGGTTTGAGAGCCTTTGGCAGAATTTGAATATTCAATGGGATCGATTTATTCGCACCACATCGCCCCGCCACGAGGTGATTGTGCGGGAGTTTTTTCAACGGGTGTGGGAAAAGGGGGACATTTACCAAGGCCAACAACAGGGCTGGTACTGTGTTTCCTGCGAGGAATTTAAGGAAGAACGGGATCTACTCGACGACCACCGCTGCCCCCTGCACCCCAACAAAACGGTGGAATGGCGGGACGAGCAGAACTATTTCTTCCGGCTTGCCAATTACCAGGAGAAACTAGAGCAACTCTACGCCGAGCGACCCGATTTCATCCAGCCGGAAACCCGCCGCAATGAGGTGTTGAGCTTCGTCAAACGCGGCCTGCAAGACTTTTCCATTTCCCGCGTCAATCTGGACTGGGGCTTTCCGGTTCCCACGGATCCCAATCATACCCTCTACGTTTGGTTTGATGCCCTGTTGGGCTATGTCACCGCTCTGCAAGATCCTGACGAAGCCCCCAATTTAGAGGCGGCTGTGAGTCACTGGTGGCCGATCAACATTCACCTGATTGGCAAGGATATTCTTCGGTTCCATGCGGTGTATTGGCCTGCCATGCTGATGTCGGCGGAATTACCCGTACCGGGACGAGTGTTTGGCCACGGCTTTTTAACTAAAGACGGCCTAAAAATGGGCAAAAGCCTCGGAAATACTCTCGATCCCGTGGAATTAGTCGATAAATATGGATCTGACGCCGTCCGATATTATTTCCTCCGCGAGATTGAATTCGGCAAAGATGGGGACTTTAACGAAACCCGATTTATCAACGTTCTCAATGCTGATTTAGCCAATGATTTAGGAAACCTGTTAAATCGCACCATTAAGATGGCGGCGCGTTATTGTGGAGGAAAGGTACCCCATGGGGAACCTATGTCTTTAACGGATGATCATCGGTTGAAGGGCATGGGAACAGGCTTGGGAGTAACCGTTGCCGAGGCTTATCAACAGTTGAAATTTAGTCAAGCTTGCAGCGCGATTTTAGCCCTAGTGCAGGCCAGCAACAAGTTTCTGGATGAAGAAGCCCCCTGGAGCCTCTTTAAGCAGGGCAAACAGGCAGAAACCGAATCGGTACTTTATGCCGTTTTGGAATCGGTACGATTAGCGGCCTATCTGCTTGCCCCCGTGGTTCCTGGCCTCAGCAACGAGATCTATCGGCAACTGGGCTACTCGGTGGACTTTAACCAGCGATCCATCGGTGATCAATTGGCCTACGGAGAACACGCCGCCTGGGGCACCTTGCCACCGGGTCAGATCCTAGGAGACGCCAAGCCCATTTTCCAGCGCATTGAGATTCCTGAAGCGATGGCTTAGGGGATCGCAAGAATGCTGGATGGGAGGGCCGAGGATCGCCCTCGAACGTCCCCCAAATTTCCCCCGAATGCCCCATCAATAAGTCCCCTTAGGTACATTCCCTTAGCCCCCATAAAAGCCCCTTTAACCCACGATTGATTTAATACAACTGGATAACACGCCCATGTTAGATTCCCATTCTTTAATTAGCGAAGACACCATTTTTACCCCCGAACAGGTGCTTGGTAACCGGGGGCGGGTGGCGATCTTCATTGATGGATCCAACCTGTTCTATGCCGCTCTACAATTGGGCATTGAAATTGACTACACCAAGTTACTCTGTAAGCTCACCGCTGGATCCCGGCTGTTTCGGTCGTTTTTCTACACGGGGGTAGATCGCAGCAACGAAAAGCAGCAGGGCTTTTTGCTGTGGATGCGCCGCAACGGCTATCGCGTCATTGCCAAGGATTTGGTGCAATTGCCCGATGGCTCTAAAAAGGCCAATTTGGATGTGGAAATTGCTGTGGATTTGGTCGCCTTGGTGGACTATTACGACACCGCTGTGTTGGTGAGCGGCGATGGCGATTTGGCCTATGCTGCCGATGCCGCCAGCTATCGGGGTGCCCGCATTGAGGTGGTCAGCTTGCGATCCATGACCAGCGATAGCCTGATCAACGTGGCCGACCGCTACATTGACTTAGAACTGGTGAAGGACGACATCAAGAAAAATCCCCGCGCCCCGCAGCACAACTACACCTATCGCCCCCTGGCCCCTGGTATTGGTGGCACCGATGCCCTACCGCCAGAGGCAAGCCCCAGAGGATAGGATAGGAAACGGTAACACTTGGAGTAGGGGTAGCCCTAGCGAAATCACAATGGTAAAGCCACGGCAGATCGCCATTGGGGGTATGGTCGTGACGGTGATCGGCCTGGGCGCGTATTGGCTGGGGATTGGGCCGTTGGCTCCGTCGCCCCCGTCCGAAGCGCCAACCGAGGACGTTGAAACCGGGTTAACCCTACGGAACGTGACCCTGGAGCAACCCGACGAAAATGGGGTATTGCTGTGGCGGGTCAAGGCCGAGGAAGCCAACTACAGCCCAGATCGATCCATCGCGACGTTTACCCGTCCCGATGGCGAACTGTTCCAAGACGGTGAGGTGATTTACAACGTCACCGCCGATACCGGGGAAATGCGCGACAACGGCAACACCATTGTGCTGCGCGGCAACATTGTGGCCAAGGGGATTAAAAACGGGGCGATTTTGCGGGGGAACGAAATGGAGTGGCGGCCCCAGGCAGACGTCCTGGTCATTCGCCAGGACGTGACCGGAAGCCACCCCCAACTGCGGGCCACGGCGGACGAATTCCGGGTGTTTAACCGCCAAAACCGGATGGAATTGCAGGGCAACGTGGTGGCCAACACCGTAGTAGAAGACCCCAAAACCGATCCCTGGCTGAAGCTCCAGGCCCAAGAACTGGCCTGGGACTGGGATCAGGAGCGCATCGACAGCCCCCAACCCCTACGCATCGAACAATTCAAAGACACCACCATCACCGAAGTGGTGCAGGGGCAGCGGGGGCAGGTGAACCTCGGCGATAACCTGGCCACCCTCCAGGGATCGGTGACGATGCAGATCCTAGACATTCCCCTCACCGCCAACAGCGAGGAACTCGAATGGCGTGTGGCGGAGGGGCAGATTAACCTCAATCAGCCGTTGACCGTGACCCACCCCACCCAAAACCTAGTGGTCACGGCTCGCCAAGGCACCATGAACTTGGCCGACGAGGTGATTACCGTCAGCCAAGACGTGGTGGCCGTGCGCCAACAACCCCAATCTCGCCTCACCACCGACCGCCTCACCTGGACAATCCCCAGCCAAACCCTGCTGGCTGAGGGGCGGGTGAACTATCAACAGACCAATCCGGCCCTCAACCTCAGCGGTAGCCAGGGCATTGGCCGCTTGCGGGAAGGCACCTTTGTGGTTGAGGGTGGCCAGGATAACGGGGGGCAGGTGGTCACCGAAATTGTGCCCAACTAAGCCCATTGGCTTTGCCCAACCTCGATACACTAGAAAACAGTGTGATCAACCAGGGGGAGACAACCATGGCCTACGATTTTGATTTGTTTGTGATTGGGGGTGGGTCTGGGGGCATTGCCGCCGCTCGTCGTGCCGCCGAATACGGGGCCAAAGTGGGCCTTGCCGAGGCCGGACGCCTGGGGGGAACCTGCGTGAACCGAGGTTGCGTGCCCAAAAAACTCATGGTCTACGCCTCCCACTTCCCCGACCAGTTTGAGGCCGCCGCTGGCTATGGCTGGACGGTGGGGGATCGTCAGTTCGATTGGCCCACGCTGATTAAAGCGCTAGATACCGAAGTCACTCGCCTCAACGGCATCTACGGAACCATGCTGGATAAGTCCTCGGTGCAGTTGTTCCCACACTACGCCCGCTTTGTGGATGAGCACACCCTGGAAGTGGGCGATCAAAAAATCACCGCCGAAAAAATCCTGATTGCCGTGGGGGGCAAGCCCGTCAAACCTGATGTTCCCGGCATTGAATACACCATCACCTCCGACGACATTTTCCACCTGCCCCAGCAGCCCAAGCGGGTGGTGATCCTGGGTGGCGGCTACATCGGTAGCGAGTTTGCCTGTATCCTCAACGGCCTCGGTACCGAAGTGGTGCAGGTGATTCGGGGCGACAAAATTCTGCGCGGCTTTGACGAAGAACTGCGCACCGAAATCCAAACCGCCATGGCCCAGCAGGGCATCACCCTGATGACCCACTGCGAACTGATCGCCATCCACAAAACCGAAACGGGCGTGGATATCACCATTGCCACCCCCGAAAAGCAGGAACACATCCTGGCCGATGCCGTCAGCCTTGCCGCCACCGGACGCCGCCCCAACGTTCAGGGTCTCGGCCTAGACAATACAGGGGTTGAGATCCACCACGGAGCCATCGCCGTAGACGAACACCACCGCACCGCCGTGCCCCACATTTTCGCCGTGGGCGATGTCACCGACCGGGTCAACCTCACCCCTGTGGCAATCAAGGAAGGACGCATCTTTGCCGATACCGAATTTGGCAATAAGCCCGGTCTGATGAGCCACGCTATTGTACCCACCGCCGTCTTTACCACCCCTGAAATGGGCACCGTGGGCATGACCGAGGAACAGGCCAAGGCCAAGTACGGCGAGGAAACCATCAAAATCTACCGCTCCCGCTTCCGACCCATGTACTACAGCGTCCCCGGTATGGAAGCCCGCACCCTGATGAAGTTGGTCGTCCATCAGCCCACTGATAAAGTCCTGGGGGCGCACATGGTAGGCGACTACGCCGCCGAAATTATCCAGGGCGTAGCCATTGCCGTGCAAATGGGAGCTACCAAGGCCGACTTCGATGCCACCATCGCCATCCACCCCAGTTCCGCCGAAGAGTTCGTCACCATGCGCTGAGGATCCCCCCATACAAAGGGGGGAGGCGATGGGCGGCAGTGTCTGTTGGTCATCCTCGGCGATGGCCCACGACTACCGCTACACCCTGGGGGAGGAGGCGATGGGCGGCAGTGTCTGTTGGTCATCCTCGGGGTGATCGATACGGGGCATAAACAACGGCTGGGCCTGGAGGCGGGGTATCGGGAATCCGAGTTGAGTTGGAAAGCCTTACGGTTGCGGCTCAAAGACTAGGGAATCACTCAAGCGTCGCACCTGGCGATTGGGGATGGCCACGATAGGCACAGACCGACGGTGGGGGTGCCATAGTGGAGGTGTCATGGTGAGAGTGCCATAGTGGGAGTGCCATAGTGGGAGTGCCATAGTGGGAGTGCCATAGTGGGAGTGCCATAGTGGGGGGCACCATGGCTCAGGTCACTTGGGGGAAGGTTGGCCCTCCCCCGTTCCGTTCCGTGATGCTCCATCGCATGGTAGTTTTTGGCTGTGAAGGATGTCTTGAAGCCATGGATGCATCGGTTTAACCTGCAACCGAAGGTGCCGCCCATTCCCCTACGGTTGCTGCTGACGCTGCCCTTTGTGGTGCAGGTGACTGGGGTGGTCGGGGTCGTGGGGTACCTGTCCTATCGCCATGGGCAACAGACCATAGAAACGATGGCCTATGCCCTGATGAATCAGGTGGGGCAGCGAGTGACCCAAGAACTGGATCACTACCTTCAGGTGGCCCACCAGTTCAACCAGGCCCAGGTGGCGGCGGTGGTCGCCCAGGCCATCGATCCCCAGGATCTAGATCAACTGCACCGCTATATGATTTTGCAGCATCGTCAGGCGGAGAGCCTAACGACCGTGCTGTTTGGTAGCCCCCAGGGGGATTTTCGCATCAGTCACCATGTCAGCCCCAAAGACTATGGAGTGAACACCCAGCTTCAGCCGGGGGAAATTCCCATTGAAGCAGGAATTTCAGAGGCGGCTAACCCATCGACAAGTCGTCTCTATGGGGTGGATGGGGCGGGGCAACTGGGGCGCTACCTAGAAACGATTGAAAATATGGATGTGCGCGACCGCCCCTGGTATCGTCAGGCGGTGACCACCGGAGCACCGGGCTGGATTGGCCCCTACCAGTTGGGGAGTACCAACCTGCTCACCCTCAATGCCCATGTCCCCCTGTATGACCAGGGGGGTGCATTGCTGGGGGTGTTTGCGGTCAACATTACCCTGAACCAATTGGGGGATTTTTTGGCGGATTTAGCGGTCGGGAAAACGGGGGAAGTCGTGATTTTGGAGCGCAATGGCTTGGTGGTGGCCACCTCCACCGGAGACGGCCCCTACGCCATTACCAGCACCCCCAACGCCGAGAGCAGAACGCCCCCCGGAGAACTGGGCTTTGAGCGGCTGAAACCCACGGATTTGGACAGCCCCACGATCCAGCGGGCCTACGCATACCTAACCCAGCACGGGATGGATTTGGCCAGCCTACAATCCCCCCAGTCCATCCATGCCTCCGGGCCAGGGACGCACGACTTCATCACGGTGGTGCCCTACCGCAATGCCCACGGTCTTGATTGGCTGGTAATGACGGTGATCCCTAAGGCTGACTTCACCGCCGAAATGCAGCAGACCTTAATCCATACCGGGGTACTCTGCCTGCTGGCCTTGGTAGGGGCGATTGCCTCTGGTCTAGTGATTGCCAAGCGCGTAACCAAGCACATTACCCGGCTGACCCAGGCCAGTGCCGCCCTAGCTGCGGGCGATCTGACCCAGCAGGTGCCCGCCACCAGCCCCATTATTGAAACCAAAGCCCTGGCCCTGGCCTTTAACCAAATGGCCGACCAACTGCGGCAATTGTTTCAAAGCCAGGTGGATGTAGAGGCCACCCGCCAGAGCGAGGCCCAATTTCAACGGTTGGCGGCAGCGGTACCGGGCATGATCTACACCTACACCCTGCACACCGATGGCCTCACCCGGTTTGACTATGTCAGCTCGGCCAGCCAGAGCATTCTGGAGCTAACGCCGGAGCAAATTGTGGCCGATGCCGAAACGGTGCTGGCCCAAATCCACCCGGAAGATCGCCCTAGCCACGATGCCGCCGTGGCCGACAGCGCCGACACCCTGAAGCCCTTTTCCCTCGCCTTTCGCAACATCACACCCTCGGGCCAGTTGAAGTGGTTAGAGGCCAGTTCTCAGCCGATCCGACGCAGCGACGGCAGCGTGACCTGGTATGGCCTGCTGCTGGATGTCAGTGATCGGAAGCAGTTTGAGGCCGATCTTCAGCTCAATGCCCAAAAACTGGCCGACAGTGAGGCCCGCTTCCAAAAAATGGCGGCTACCCTGCCGGGGATACTGTATAGCTCCATTGTGAAACCGGATGAATCCACACAGTTTATCTATGGCAGCGCCGCCGCCTCAGAACTGTTAGAAGTTGAGGTCGAAGCGGCCCTCGCCGATGCCAGCGTGATCTTCAACCTGTACCATCCCGATGATCGGGCTGGGTTTGTGGCCGCCCGCAACTATAGTGTGGCAACCCATCAGCCCTTCCGCCACGAATGGCGCGTGATTACGCCCTCAGGCAAAACCAAGTGGCTCCAGGTCAACGCTCGCCACGAACGGTTGCCCAACCAAGATATTCTCTGGTTTGGGGTGGTACTGGATATTAGTGATCGCAAGGCCATGGAAGTCGCACTGCGCCAATCGGAGGCCCGTTATTTATCTATTTTGGATGAGCAAACAGAGCTCATTACTCGCTTTCAATCCGATGGCACTCTGGTCTTTGTGAATGATGCCTTTTGCCGCTACTACGGACTGTCTAAACCGGAGGTGATTGGACAGCCCTATCAACCCAGAGTCTACGCCACCGATCAAACCCTGATCGATCAGGCCCTAGCCCAGTTATCGCCGGAGAACCCCATTGGCATGGTGGAGCATCGCGCCATCGTTAAAGGCGATGTGCGGTGGATGCAATGGATCAATCAGGGCATTTATGACGACCAGGGCACCTTGCTAGAGCTCCAGTCGGTGGGCCGCGATATTCATGATCTCAAACAGGCCGAACTAGCCCTAAAAGAAAGTGAAGCGCGGTTTTGGAGACTGTCGAATGCGTCGCCAGCCAATCTCTACATTTTGGTCATGCACCCCGATGGCACCTTCCAGTTTGAGCATATGAGCCAAGCCGTCGAAGCAATGCATGGACTCCGGGTGGCCGATATTCTCGCCGATGCCGCCGTGCTGTTAGACGGCATTCACCCCGAAGATCGAGCGGGGTATAACGCGGCGGTGCAGTGCAGCATCAACACCCTAGCCCCCTTTGAGCACGAGTGGCGCATCATCACCCCCAGCGGTGCGGTCAAATGGCTTCAGGGCCGATCTCAACCCCAGCGCCGGGAGAATGGCGACATCGTTTGGTATGGCGTTGTGATTGACATCAGCGACCGCAAAGCCGCCGAAGCCGCCTTGCAGCAGGCTCACCAACAGCTAGAGGTTCGCCTAGCCGACCTGCGCCAGCGCAACGAAGACATGGTGCTGCTCAGCACCATGAGCGATTTCTTGCAGGCCTGTTTAACCCTAGACGAAGCCTACGTGGCCCTTGCCGACCTGCTGCAACCGCTGTTTCCCGACTGTACGGGGGGCATTTTTACCACTCCCGCCCCCGGTCGCCCGCTGGAGGCCCAAGCCACCTGGGGGCACCCCCTCCGCTCAGAGCCCGAGTTTCGTCGCACAGATTGCTGGGCCTTGCGGCGAGGGCGGGGATATTGGGTACCCGCCGGACAGACCCAACGACACTGCCAGCACGTGATTGCAGAGGCAGGGGTGGTCACACTCTGCATCCCCATGATGGCCCAGGGCGAAATTTCTGGGCTGCTGTACCTCAGTGCCGTCACCCCAGCGGCCTTGCCCGTGGCCAAACGGCAACTGGCCCACGCCGTCGCCGAACAGATCGCCCTGGCCATCTCCAACCTCCACCTGCGCGAAACCCTGCGGGAGCAAAGCATTCGCGATCCGCTGACGGGGCTGTATAACCGCCGCTACCTGGAAGAAGCCCTCCAGCACGAAATGGCCAGTGCCCAGCGCCACCAGACCACCATTGGCGTGATCATGCTCGATGCCGATCACTTCAAGTCGTTTAACGACACCTATGGCCACGACTTTGGAGATCAGGTACTCCAGGCTATTGCCCAAGTGCTGAAAGGGGGCACTCGCCTGTCAGACCTCGCCTGTCGCTACGGCGGCGAAGAATTTACCCTAATTTTGCCCCAAACGTCCCTGGCCGACACCGCCACTCGGGCCGAAGCCCTGCGCCACCAGATTGGCCAACTGACCTTCATCCATGGAGGACAGCCCGTGCCCACCATTACCGCCTCCTTGGGGGTGGCCTGTTTTCCGCAGCATGGCCAAACGGGCGCTGAACTCTTGCAGAAAGCCGACCAAGCCCTTTACCAAGCCAAGGCCGCTGGCCGCAACCGCGTCCTCTGTGCGCCACTAGAGCCAGGAGTTGGGACATCGCCCTAGAACACCAGTGATGTACTCCCGACAGGGGCCTCTGAGAAATTTCCCCGCAGAACAGGCCCAAACTTGCGCTGAACGAGGGCCAGGGGATCCCTAGCCGCAACCACTCAGTCAAACAGACCTTCTACGGTTTGACGAAAAACAATCAGAGCATGGGTGTCTTGGAAGGGTTTGAGGGCTTCAATTAGATGGTCAGAACAATCGGAGGTAACCAGAGTTTTAAGCTCAATATTGGTGTTATAGCCTGCAATATCACCCATCCGTCGGCCATGGCTACCCGCGCCCTGGGCTGGCACTAGGGTATAGCCCGTAACCTGAAGTTCAGTGAGGAGATGGATGAGCCGATTTTGTAGAACGGCTTCGCCGATAATGGTAACCAGGGTTCCTTTGGTTAAAGAAGATGACATCGTTAAACTCCTCTAGGCGGGTATATTAAAGTGAAATTGGTTAAACGTTAGACCGTATTGGATCTTTATCTTTGTGATTCTCTAGAAAGAGATGACGACCCTCAACAGGTCAATCCGATACGGTGCATCGGGTGTTACCTAATGTATGATTTACGAGGGTTTCGGAAATGGGAGCCGTTGAAAGACAATGAATCCCAGATTCCTAACCTCAAGGAAAAAATGAACCGTTATGCAGGAGAGTCGTAGCGCTTAGGATCTTTTTTGGGCTTCTTCGTTCCGTCAGTATTCGCCTTGGGTTTCTTAGCTTCCTTATTACCCTTCCTTTCTTTTCCCATGATGGGTCACCTAATTGAAGGACTTGATTGCGGCGGTCTAGATACAACGGTCTAGAATGGACATTTACGTCATTAGTAAACACCGAATTGATAATTTAGAGCAGTGTCTTGCCTACCCAGCCAAGATCACAACACTATGGGATTTGACAAGTCTTACAGAAGCAATAGGGGCATTTAAGCCCAGGCAAAAGCCAAGGCGTTAAGCTGATTTAGGTATTCGCACTAGCGATTGCCATGGATGATATGATCGCTGGCCTACCTTCATTTTAGTAGGTATGGATCGGCTTTCACGGATCACGCTTATTTCTTAGGAAACAGCCTTGACCCAAACCTCCATTTCAGTGAGCTGTAGTGGCCCATACTGGGTCGCCAGCGCTACATCAGCGGCGTCTCGACCGTAGGCGATGATGATCCGATCCCCTCGGGGTTCCGGCTGGGTCGCATCAAAGGTATACCAGCGGTGGCCCACGTAGGCTTCAAACCAGGCGTGGAGATCCATGGGTTTGAGGTCGTACAGATACCCCACCACCATGCGGGCCGGAATCGTGAGGCTGCGGCAAAGAGCAATGCCGAGATGCACAAAGTCGCGACATACCCCGACTCGGGTTTTCTCGGTGTCTAGGGCTGAGGTAGAGGCATCGCTGGTGTCGTAGCGGTATTCAATGTGGGTGTGAATCCAGTGGCGGATGGCCTCGACTTGATCGTAGGCGGGTTCGATGTCGGCGGTAATGGCGTGGGCTAAATCGGCCATCAGGTCGGACTGACAGTAGCGGCTGGGTAGCAAAAACGGCAGGGTCGCATTGGGTAAGTCTTGCACAGGCACAAACCCAGCCCCAAACTGGACATCGATGTGATGGGCGACCTGGGCGGTGATGGTGCTGCGTACCCGCAGGTGTCCAGGGGGGGCCATCAGCCGCTGACAGAGGTTGCCATAGCTATCTACGTAGTCCAGGGTGGGCACCTGGGGATTAACCTGTAAGCTGGCCTGAAGAATGCGCTGGGCGGCTCCTTCCTGGGGCTGAAGCATCAATATCAAGGGTGCCGATTCCTGCGTCTCAAATAAAAGCTCGCACCCGGCATGGAGTCGCATAGATTCGCTCTTTCGGTAGTCCTTTCAGCATAGCGGAGCCCATCGCTGGATGGCCCCGCCCACGGTGGATTTCTGGGATTCAATACCGTCATTGAGCGATCCCAGGAGATATTGTCAAATCTGGTGTATGGCTAGAAGTTAGGAAGCTAGGTCTACGCCAGCCTATGGCAGGGGCCGAGGGGGCAACGCCACCCCTTGGCTTAATCCGATGAGGTCGTTTCTTACAGTTGAAGTCCGGCCCGATCTCATTTAACAGGGGTCCCATTTTTTTTGAGCGTCGGCACTATAACACTGCTTTGGGTACTTATGGGCTAGAGCAATGTAGCGAGAAACATTTGATTTATAGCATCCGACAAAAATTTGGGAATTACAGGCGATATCAACTTCTGAGATCAGTTTTCTGATCGCCATTGTTTTTGATTGTGATCCTAGTCCGTTAAATTCATCTTGTGTGTAGCCCTGCTCTTCTTTCTCGCAAAAAGTAAAGATATTTAGGCTTGGATCTATAGTCTTGAGTTCGTCAATGACCTGATAATCGTCTGTCATTACAAAAAGACTTTTGAGATGAGGAGATCGCCTACGAAGAATAGATAGGTATTCATCCAAGATTACCTGATCACCATCGATGATGAGTTCACCACTGCGTGGTGAAATATATCCCTTAATCTTGTCTCCTCGTCGAACATGTATTGCAGCATAGGGCAATTGTAAAGACTCTGGCCAATTGAGAGGCACAACGGGTTGACAGAATTGATGAGCTAAGTGACGTTTTGCAGCAAAGATACCTCCATAAAAGCCGTAGGATCTTAAGAGGAAAAATATCCGGTTACGATGGCGCTCATTGATGAAGCTACTTATATCCCAAAAACCTGTTCCTTCAACTCCTTCGATGATCCATCGCGGGTCAACAAGATTCTGGATATCCTTAGTGACCCATGGCAAATCTGATTGATATAAATCGGCCCATTTTAAATCTCCCCCTGCAAAGCTAGACTGATCGACATAAAGTCTGCGCTTGGTAATCAATCCAAAAAGAATCGCATTCAGCAGATTATTAATCTCGGAGTAAAAGCCACGACTAGTCAGGCTAAATACAAATGGATTGGAATACTTGGCATTAATTTTTAGATAAGTTGATATCTTCACGGTTTCCTCTTGGTGAAAATATGATGAGACTATTGGCCCACAGTCTACCCAGCAAAAGAATGTGATATCAGACTAGATCGCTAACAACCACTATGCCGAGGATAGTCTATTGGTTCTACAAGATAACACCCCGTTTTTCAGCTTTTAGGTTGGGGGCAGCGAAGCAGAACCCAACGCTTACCGGGGATTGAGGGCTAGATATTCTGGGCAATCATGACGCTGGATCTTGTTGAGCCTTCAAGAGTGCCTCGATAGCGACCTTGATACAGGACTCTAGAGGGACGTCCTGAGGATCCATGCCAAACATTTCCGCCATACGGTAACGAGCCATCTTGGCTGTATCCACAATGTCAATTACAGCACCGTTTAATGAGCCATTGATGCCTCCAGGACAAGCTTTAGCGTACATTTCAGCCATGTTGGCAGCACGGTTTAAGTCGATCATTTTAGTGTTCTCTTCTTCTAGCATTTCAACCTGCTCGAATATCAACACTCTCAGCTTTGCCCCAAAACTGAGCTCTTTCCAACTCAGATCACTACGGCAAGACTCAATTTGTCTCTTTTCAGTGTCTGATATATCCAATGAGTAACGGGTCATCTGGCTTGCACGTGTTTGCCACCTCAACTAAAAGAACTTGCACCGACCATAGCACAAGCAATCTAACATGAGTAAGTATTTTATTTTTCAACTCAAATTGAGTAAAAGAGGTCAGGAAACTAGATTATGTCACCATCGCTCTCGCGGAGACGCCGACCTGGGGCGTATCTACGAGTTGGGGGAGGGGGCAGGCCGTTCCTTCGGTACCGAGGGAAAGAGGTCATCAAAGCGGTGATCGGCCCAGGCTAGTCTGAGCAGCAGGAGGTGGTTAAAGCCGTCCTAGCTCCAGCGCATGCCAACGCCCTTGAATCGCTGTTGAATGAGCCATTTACAGGCACTTTCGACCATCCCTGAGCCTAAGTGAAGGCCCAGTCGTTCAAAGTGCCGATAGCGAGTGTGGTGGTGCCGCTAGAAGTAGGTCTGCACCTGACGCAGGGTGGAGAAGGCAGAGTCCGACCAACCGGGTAGGTGAATCAATTGGGTCAAGGTGCGTCTGACCCGGTGCGCCTTATTCGCGATGAGGCGGATTGGGTGGGGCATATCAATTATTTGCATTACAACCCGGTGAAGCATGGCTTGGTGGAGTGCCCCCATCAGTGGGAGTTTTCGAGTTTTCGGCGGTTTGTCAGGGATGGGTTTTATGGTGAGGATTGGGGATGCTGTTGTGGAGGGAAGGAGGCTGTGGTTGAGTTTGAGGGGGAGGGGGGGGGTGAATAGTGGGGTGGTGGGCAGTGCCCACCCTACAAACTCTGGAATCAGCCAGTGGTATATTTCTCGGTCGTGCGATGAGCGAGTCTTGTTGCGAGTGACTGATGATCGGTAAAGCTGGGAACGGTCATAGATTGCTATGTGTCCTACGCTTGAGTCCTTGCAACGTTCAAGCCGTAGTTCAAGATCCTGGGAGTTGAGATTCATGCTGGTAACACTGCTCTTGCTTTTGGCGATGACTTGTGGTGCAGCGATCGCTCTAGGCCTGGTGATTGTGGGTTTCTTGGAAGCCCCAGGGCCAGTACTCCTATTGATCTTGTGCTTCGGTCTTGTGGGATTGCAAAGACTCACAGCCCATGCGATAACACAAGAGGTCAGCGATGAGCTAGCTTCAGGTGTTCAGCCCAGTTCTACCAGCGAGGATTGTTCAGCCCAGTCAGAGTCACCGGCTAACAATAGTCCGACCTTCACCTATCGCGGCGTTAAATATAGCTCCCCATCTTCCCAAAAGCCCGATGGTGAGGAGGCAACGGTTGCAGAAGGGATTTATCGTGGAAAGCCTTGGCGACGTACCAATACTGACGCTTCTAAGCAAATGCCTGCTCCCTCCGATTTGACAGGAGAAATTAAGTACCGTGGCCACCCGGTGAAAAAGTAACGTAGTTCCAGTTGGAGTGTTTGCGGCGCGAGGCAACCTTTCAATCCAACGGGTTTAAGGAACTATACCCAAACCAGTGGTAGTGGTAGGGTGGGCAGTGCCCACCATCTCCCTAAAACTCCGTTCCCTACCCCCAATGCCCGATTATAGACTACTTGCATTACAACCCGGTGAAGCATGGCTTGGTAAAGTGCCCCCATCAGTGGGAGCTTCCGAGCTTTCGGCGGTTTGTCAGGGAGGGATTTTATGGAGAGGAGTGGGGATGCTGTTGTGGAGGGAAGGAGACAGCGGTTGAGCTTGAGGGGGAGGGGTTGGTGGTGGGTGAGTAGTGGGGTGGTGGGCAATGCCCACCTTACGGCTGGCTGAAAACGCTCTCTGATGTCTTTTCCTAAGCGTTGTCTTCACTGGAAATCAAGACTCTGTAAAAGAATCCTAAAGCCAAATGACAACAGCAAATTACATAAAATGAAAGAAACGCACCGTAGAAGATTCCGCAGAGCAATATATAAAAGCCTTCAGACAGATAGAAAAAGCTAAAAATATGCTCATAAAAAAGAAGAAAATTGGAATCGTAGCTATCGTATTGAATCAAAGCTGCAGTAAAGAAAGCAGTCATTACAGGGAGGCAGACCAAAAGCGTGAAGAAAAAGATTGAAAGCTCTATCTCTTTTCTTTTGTTTGATTCAAAAACGCGACGCCTAAATCTTCGAAACAAGAAGCGTCTGACGAAGAAATTTATTATAATTGTTGAATAAAGAATTAACATAAATACGGCTATCCAATTAAACAAGGTTAAATAACTCTCCTCAGAAGGACTTCGAAAAAGAGCAGAAAGCGATAAAAAGTCAGTGATTAAGCCTACTAAACCTGCTGCGATGCCAAACTGATCGACTTTGCTTATTTTTCTCTTCTCTCTCATAAAAATTAATTCAATGGAGATTTCCTAAGATACATGCTCCTGACTCCTCAAATACGGTTAAATTCACTGGTCGCTTCAAGTACCGTAGGGTGGGCACTGCCCACCTTCCCACCCAGCCATCACCAACCCATCGGGAACACTACCTTAGCGTATCTTCCCTGACCCCCAAATGCCCAATTATCGACGCGCCTACACTCCCGGCGGGGCAATCTTTCTCACCCTGGTCGCCTGTAACCGCAGACCCATTTTGCCGAAGCCGACAAGTTTGAGGGGGTGGGGTGGGTGGTAGGGGAATAAATGGGGTGGTGGGCAGTGCCCACCCTACGGTTTCAGTTCGCCGAGGATGCGAAAGCGCATGTGGTTGACGGCAAGGTCGCCTAGTTTCACGTCGGGGCTACCTTCGGGGCGGATCAGCTTCTCGAAGGGAATGCCCTTACCCATTTCCACATGCCACCAGGGCAGACCCATGAAAAAGCGGGTGGGGTAGGGGCCACCGTCTTGGATGTCGTCGGGGTTGGATTCCATCGGTAGCCAGCCGAAGCCGGGGATGTAGAACTCGATCCAGACGTGGTTGAAGTCGGGCTCTAGATAAATGCCCGGTTTATCGGCCTGGGCGGGGCATTTGTAGCGGCCTACGGTGCGGCAGGCGATGCCATTCAGCCGCATCAGCGCCAGCAGCAGACCCACGTATTCTCCACAGGAACCGCGCCCCCGTTCTAGCACCACATCGGGGGTTTCGATGGCGGGGGTAACGGCGTAGGAGAGCTTGTCATACACATAGTTGCGGATGCTGAGCACCTGGCGCAGCAGGTTGGTTTCTCGACCAATGCTGTCGCGGGCGGCGGCCTGGATTAGGGGGCTATCCATGGCCAGTTCGTCGTCGTCGATCAGGTAGCGGGGGCCGAATTCCGTTGGTAGGGGCGGGGCAGATTCGACCTGGCGAGGGCTGATCTGATACTTAATGCCGTAGACCTCAATGAGGGCTTTCCAGCCAAAAATGTGGCGTTCGTGGGGGTCGAGGGTGGGAAACTTGAAGCTGGCCACCCGTTCGCCGTTTTGTACATCCTCTTCGTAGGGCTGGCCGACGGATTCCACGGAACGCAGGGTTTGGCGGTCGGTGCTGGTGGGAAAGGCCATCCGCCATTCCACATTTTGCAGGGCGGCGGCGTCTTCTAGGGCGTCGATTTCCTCCACGTAGGTCATCTCTACCAAAAAGCCGTTGGTGCGACAGTAGTTTTGGGCCTTGTCCCAGCGGTAGGTGAGGGGGTGGATCAGGGTAACGTCCCGAAAGGTCAGTTCGTAGGGATCCTCACCGTTGGGGTCGTCGCGAACGTAGGGTTCTTCGTTGGTGTAGGAAACCCAGATGGTGCCCTGGTCGGGCTGGGTGTGGGGTGGCACAGCGATCCCCGTGGGCGTGGGGAAGGGGGTGAGCATTTTCACCGCCAGTTCCCCCGTGGCGCGGTCTAGACAGTAGACGGTTTGCTCGGTTTGGTCGCAGACCCAGAGGTAATCGCCCCATACTGAAATATTCTCTACGCCAATCCCCGGTGCCGGAAACTGGGTGATGCGATGGCCCGAATCGCGGTCGTATACATAGATGTAGCCCGCTTTTTTGCAGCTCACGTAGAGGGTGCTTTCCCACACGGCGACCCCATCGGCGGTGTAGGGCAGAGTGATCACGGGGACGGGGTTGATCTCATCTAGGGCGGTGACGTAAATACTGTGGCCCTTTGCAATCCAAACTCGGCCTTCCCAGTGGGCCAACCCGGTGGCCTGTTCAAACTCGGCGGCATGGCGCGGGTTGAGGATGGCGGCATCCCCAGTTTTGGGGTCAACCTTCAGCAAATAGCCGCGAAAGGGATCAACGGCCAAAAGGTCGTCCCCCCGCAGGGCCAAACCATAAACCGCCTTTACCCCAATGGGCTGGAGCAGGTGGGAGGTAAAGGCTGAGGAACGCTCAGCATCTGGGGAGGATGGGGAGGACGGAATGGGGTCAAGCATGGGGCACAGTCACACCTAGGAAAGGCCAAGCACGGGGCCAGCCATTGTATTGGTCATATCCTAGGGGACTGTGCCCGAAAAAAGTGTATTTTGCTAGGCCATGGACAAAATACACCTGATGCCCTGTCCGCACCCCGTCGCTATCTAGCCCGTCAACCCGTAGAGGCGTGGTCTCTGCACCCTTGTGCTTAATCCGCAGCAATCCAGCCAGACTCAGAGTGCATCCATTGCTCGCCTAAGAGACCCAAGGGTCAGGAGGCCAAAGGGTCAGGAGACCTGTCTCCTACTCGCCTTCCTGGCCAATCTGTTGTTCTACGGTGCTAATGGCGGCGTTGATGGCGGCGAGTCGTGTTTCTAGAGAATCGCGGAAGGCTTTCATCATCTCTAGCTTATAGCGCTGGTACTGCCGCCGAGATTCGGTACTGGGGGGCATACAAAAGGGAGGGAAAAACATGGCATCACCGCAAGAGGGACGTTTTTATTATGGCCATAAGTTTTTCAGAAGGGGAGGGTTGGAGTAAGGAGCCTATGCAACACCAGACCTGAGGGCCGATTTAGGTCTGGTTGGTTAAAAAGCCACCCCTCGCCCAGCGGAACTGGGGGAAAGAACAGTTAGAATCTTAGGGAGATTTTGGCCTAGGCTCTGTATCCGACCGTCGGGCCTGGGTTATGGTGAATGATGACGCAGCAAAGGGCGAGCGATGAATCCAGGAATTGACCTACAAGGAAGCTTTGTGCGGCTGCTGACTGAACTGGGGCTGCCCAGTGGAGCGGCTAAGGCACTCTGGCTGCCACTGCCCATGGTGGTGATTTTGGTAGGGGCCACCGTCAGCATTTTCGTGACGGTGTGGCTAGAGCGGAAGATTTCCGCCGCCGCCCAACAGCGGATTGGCCCGGAATACGTGGGGCCGCTGGGCACTCTGCAAGCCGCCGCCGACGGTATCAAGCTTTTGTTTAAAGAAGACATCACCCCCGCCAAGGCCGACCCGATTCTGTTCACCCTTGGCCCCGCCATCGTGGTGATTCCGGTCTTTTTGTCCTATCTAATCGTGCCCTTTGGCCAGAACATGGTGATCACCGACATCGGTGTCGGCATTTTCCTGTGGATTGCCCTCTCCAGCATTGCCCCCATTGGGCTGCTGATGGCGGGTTACTCCTCCAACAACAAATATTCCCTGCTGGGGGGGCTGCGGGCAGCGGCTCAATCCATTAGCTACGAAATTCCAATGGCCCTGGCGGTGCTAGCGGTGGTCTTAATGTCCAACAGCCTCAGTACCATAGATATTGTCAACCAGCAGTCGGGCTACGGCATCCTAGGCTGGAACATTTGGCGACAGCCCGCCGGATTCTTGATCTTCTGGATTGCGGCCCTGGCGGAATGTGAGCGTCTGCCCTTTGACCTCCCAGAAGCCGAGGAAGAACTGGTGGCCGGATACCAAACCGAATACACCGGGATGAAGTTCGGCCTATTCTACGTCGGCTCCTACGTTAACCTGGTGCTGTCGGCGCTGATTGTGTCCATCCTGTACCTGGGCGGCTGGGAGTTTCCGGTCTCTGTAAGCTGGATTGCCGACCTGATTGGCGTCAGCGAAACTACCCCCTGGTTCCAGGTAATCGCTGCCTCCCTGGGCATCATGATGACCCTGTTCAAAGCCTACGCCCTGGTGTTTCTGGCCATTCTGCTGCGCTGGACGGTGCCCCGGGTGCGGATTGACCAACTGCTGGACTTCGGCTGGAAGTTCCTGCTGCCCGTGTCCCTGGTGAACCTGCTGCTGACGGCGGGGCTAAAGCTGGCCTTCCCTGTGGCCTTTGGCGGCTAGGCCGGATCGGCTTCCTCAATTCATCCAACGCCCATTGCTCAAACCTGTTCAAACGCTGGAGGTTTTCCCATGCTGGGGTTTCTCAAACAAGTTGGCGATTACGCAAAGGAAAGCTTTCAGGCCGCAAAATACATTGGCCAGGGGTTGTCCGTCACCTTCGACCACATGAGCCGTCGTCCGATTACGGTGCATTACCCCTACGAAAAGCTGATTCCCTCCGAGCGTTTCCGGGGCCGGATCCACTTCGAGTTTGACAAGTGCATCGCCTGTGAAGTCTGTGTGCGGGTGTGCCCCATCAACCTACCCGTGGTGGACTGGGACTTTGACAAAACCACTAAAAAGAAAACCCTCAAGCACTACAGTATCGACTTTGGGGTCTGCATTTTCTGCGGCAACTGCGTGGAATATTGCCCCACCAACTGCCTCTCCATGACCGAAGAATACGAGATGGCCACCTACGACCGCCACGAACTCAACTACGACAACGTGGCCCTCGGTCGTCTGCCCTACAAAGTGACCCAAGACCCGATGGTGACGCCCCTGCGGGAACTGGCCTACCTGCCCAAGGGCGTGATGGAACCCCACGATCTGTCCCCCAACTCGCGGCGGGCAGGCAAGCTGCCCCAGGAAATCCTGGAGGAATCTGCTGGAGCAGAGCCAAAAGCCTAGGTGCCCTGGCCTTGCGTATGATTGAATAGCGGGGAGGCTGAGGCCAACCCAATCGGTGTTTTCTAGGAGTACAAGACCTGTGACATTAGCAGAAGGGGTTCAACTGGTTGCCTTTGGCATCCTGGTGTTGATGGTGTTGGGTAGCGCCCTTGGGGTGGTGCTGCTAGAAAATATTGTGTATTCGGCCTTCCTGCTGGGGGGGGTGTTCATCAGCATGGCGGGGATGTACATCCTGCTGAATGCGGGCTTTGTGGCAGCGGCTCAAATTCTGGTCTACGTCGGCGCGGTCAACGTGTTGATCCTGTTCGGGATCATGCTGGTGAACAAGCGCCAGCCCTTTGCCCCCGTCAGCCAAGCCTGGATTGGCAAGGTGGCTACTGGGTGCGTTTGCGCTGGATTGTTTGCCCTGCTGACCGCCTCGGTGCTGAATACGCCCTGGGCCATTTCCAGCGAAACCCCGATTGGCGAACAGGCCATCGTCGAAATCGGCAAGCACTTTTTTACCGACTACCTGCTGCCCTTTGAACTGGCTTCCGTGCTGCTGCTGATGGCGCTGATTGGCGCAATCGTCCTGGCCCGCCGCGAGTTCATCCCCGATACTGAACCGGGCGAACCCGAAACCGAAGCCCTGCAACTGCCCGAACGCCCCCGCGAACTGGTGTCCTCGGCCCCCGTGGGGGATGGGGATCGTTAGCATCCCTGCGGTTGGATGATGGGCGGTGCCCATCCTACGGATACCCAAACTTTCTCGACTTCGGACTGTTGTGATTCTTCTTTTCCGTTGAGCTATGCAACTTGAGTATTTTCTCCTCACCGCTGCGGCCCTGTTTTGTATTGGGGTCTATGGCCTCGTCACCAGCCGTAACGTGATCCGCGTTTTGATGTCTATCGAACTGATGCTGAACGCGGTCAACCTCAACCTGATGGCTTTTTCCAACTATTTGGATCCCGTCGGCATCAATGGTCAAGTCTTTGCGGTGTTTGTGATCAGCATCGCCGCCGCCGAAGCCGCCGTGGGCTTGGCCATTGTGCTGTCCATCTACCGCAACCGCGACACCGTAGACATGGAGCAGTTTAATCTCCTGAAGTGGTAAACCACCGACTGAAGTAGTAGACCACAGCCCCCAGGGTTCTTAAAGGAGCCTGGGGGCTGATCGTTAAGCTACCGTTGAAACCCTAGCGAGGGGCTCTTGTCCATTCGGTGTGGAAGGAGCCCTCTTTGGCGGTGCGCTGGTAGGTGTGGGCACCGACAAAAAGGGGTAGATCCCAAGGGCTAAGCTTTGGGGTTGGTGCTGCCAATGCCCAAAAGGCCAATCAGGGTCAGGGTTCCCATTTGCCAGGTGTTCATTGCTCCCTCCAGGATGCGCCCTTGGGCCTCGGTGGGGTGGGGTTGGTTGGCCAAATGGAGGGCCGTACCGCCAGAGCCAAGGGTAAGCAGTAGCACGGTGGCAAAAATGAGGTTCAAGGGGGGAACGGGTTTGGTTGGTTTCATGGTGAACTCCGTTTGTTTTCGATGAGTTCATATTCTTTCTTCTGGCGCAAAAGTTCAGTCCCCACAAGGGTTTCGGACGGTATGAGTTGGGTATGACTTGGGGATGAGTTGCGCTACCCTTGGAGAAATCCTTGGTTTTGAAAGACAACGGCATGGCAGAAAGATCGCTCACCGCAACCCAAGCAGGCATTCAGCAGATCAACCGAGCGTTGACTGACCGGGGCTGGAGTCGCGAGAATCTGGCCGATCAATGTGGCTGTAGCCGTCAACCTGCGATTAACTTTGCTTCCGGTAAGTCTGTCAGCAAAAAGCTATTTGTCAGTTTTTGCAACGCCCTAAAACTGGACTGGGAAACGGTTGCAGGGCTAAAAGCCAACGTTGTTATAGAACCCAGTCCCGACGCTACTCCCGACATCGCCAAATTAGTGCAAACCATTCGCGCCCAGGTGCATGCCGATATCAAAACCCGGTGCGGCAAGATGCGGGTGTTGGATATGGAGCAACCCATTAGCCTGGGGGATATCTATACCAGGGTCAACATCCTCAAAAAGCTCTCAAAAAATCAGCAACCACCAAAGGATGAGTGGTTAAAGCATGATCCCGAAAAATTTGACCGTTTTTTGTTGGGCCAGGTACATCAGAAAGGAGTTCCCGGACTGCAAGCGGTGGAAGAGCATCGCCAACTGATGATTTTAGGCAAACCGGGAGCAGGCAAAACTACCTTTATGCAACGGCTGGCGGTTTTGTGCAACGAGGGAGAATTTCAGCCCCAGCGGGTGCCTGTGTTTGTAACGCTGAGAGAATACGCTGAGGCCAAAGGTAAACCTGAACTGCAAACCTACATCCAAAACCAATGGGAAACCTGCGGGATCAAAGAAACCGACGTTCTAGAAGCTATTTTAGAGACTGGCCAAGCTTTGATTTTGCTAGATGGCCTAGATGAGGTAAAAGAAAGTGATCATGATCGAGTACTGAAAGACATCAAAACCTTTACTCAGATCCAGAAGTTCCGAGGGTGCCAGTGCGTAATGACTTGCCGCGTTGATGCACTGGAATATATGTTTGATTCGTTCACATATGTAGAAATCGCTGATTTTGATAAAGATCAGATCGCTGATTTTGCCAACAAATGGTTTACGTTCAGACAAGATCCGAGAAAGACAAAGATTTTTATCGACAAGTTAAATCATAAGGATAATGAACCGCTGTGCAAGTTAGCCGTAACGCCCATAAGCTGTTAGTCATCTAAACTGCGTATAATACATTAAAATTCTGGAATAAGCCATGGGAGTCAGAAACTATCTAACGTCAGAGGAAAAGCAAGAGCTTCAGAAGCA
>NZ_JACJRS010000249.1 GCF_014697375.1 Phormidium sp. FACHB-1136 | reverse complement strand
TCCTCTGTTTTGTTGGGATGGGAAACGATGGATCCTGATTCAACGTGGCCGTACAAAGAGGCTCCAATCGTCGTTCTGAGGTAGGTCAGGTTGTCGTGGCCATCGCCAAGGATGCCCGTCACTTCAGGGATGGAGATATACACACGCTGCTGGAACAGTGTGAAGTGGAGGTACCACTTTCGGGCTTTGTCTGAATGGGTCATGGGTTTGGGGCTGTTAGATCATTCACGTCACTCAGAGAAGAGCGATAGCGGAGGGGTCTAAGGGACGGGATTCGGATAATGAATTTGAGCAGGGGGATCGACTAATTGAGATGGGTGTGGCGGAGGGCCTTTTCTAGGTGGCCCCGGCGCTGGGCTTCAGCGATCATCAAATCCCAGCACCGCAGCCGACGACCTTGATTGACCGCAGAGCGGGCGGCTGAATTAGCAATCTTGAGCAAGGCCTGGTCTCGCATCAGGTCAGCTAGGGCAAACTTGGGGACACCTGCTTGCTTGTGCCCCAAGCACTTCACCTGCTCCCCGCAGCTTCAAGTCAGCTTCGGCCACCTTGAACCCATCCTGGTGCTGGGCCAAAACGTGCAGCCGCTCGGTACTGGCCTCGGTTTCAGCGCCATCGATCAGGAAGCAGTAGGATTGATGGTCGCTACGCCCGACCCGGCCCCGCAGTTGGTGGAGCTGGGCTAAGCCAAACCGTTCGGCATGTTCGACCACCATCACCGTGGCGTTGGGCACATCTACGCCAACCTCAATCACGCTGGTGGCGACCAGGATTTGGGTCTGGCCCGCCCTGAACGCGTCGAGGGCATTCGTTTTGGCCTCTGTACCCATCTGTCCATGGAGCATCCCCACCTGGTACTTGGGAAAGGCTCGTTGATAGTCTCCGATGGCTGCTTCAGCGGAGCGCAGTTCGCTGTCGTCGTTGTCCTTGACCAAGGGCAGAACGACGTAGGCTTGAAAGCCCTGGGCCAGTTGAGCCTCTAACAGGCGATGGATTGGGCGCTGCTGGTCTTGGCTCAAGACTTGGGTGATGATGGGCTGACGGCCTGGGGGCAGCTCGTCAATCAAGCTCACATCCATGTCTTGATGCATCGCTAGGGCCAGGGTACGGGGGATAGGGGTTGCCGTCATGCTCAGCAGGTGAGGGGTCTTGCCCTTATTCAGAAGGGCGTTGCGCTGCTTCACGCCAAACCGATGTTGCTCATCAATCACCACCAGGCCCAGGTCGGCATAGCGCACCTTGGCGCTGCTGAGGGCGTGGGTGCCGACGAGCAAATGGATGCGGCCCAGCAGGAGCTCACTCAGGAGGATGCGCCGTTCTTTGGTCGAGGTGCTGCCCGTCAGCAGGGCCGTTTTGAGACCCAACGGCTCCAGCCAAGACGTGATCTTGGCATGGTGTTGCTGGGCTAGGGTTTCCGTGGGAGCCATCAGTGCGGCCTGTTGGCCCTGTTCAATCACCGCCAGACACGCGCCAACCGCAATCACGGTCTTCCCAGCCCCGACATCCCCCTGTACCAGGCGGTTCATGGGGAAGGTCTGGGTCAGGTCATCGAGGACTTGGTTCAGGGTGCGCTGCTGGGCTCCGGTCAGGGCAAAGGGCAGGTTGGCTTGGAATCGTTTTAAGAGAGACCGGGATAGACCCTGGCGCTTCACTCGCTGAGGTACCTGGCCCCGACGCAACAGCAATGCCATCTGGAGGTAGAAGAACTCGTCAAAGACCAGCCGACGGCGGGCCGCTTCGAGCTGAGATGGACTGACCGGAAAGTGAATCTGGGCCAGCGCTTCCGACAATGGGATCAAGTTATGCCGCTGCCTAAATTTGGCGG
>NZ_JACJRS010000248.1 GCF_014697375.1 Phormidium sp. FACHB-1136 | reverse complement strand
TTCTTTATGGTTAGCCTTTCCCATACCCTCCTCAAAATCCTGCCCCTCTCCCAGACCGAGGCCTCTATCCTCGATCTCAAAGCCTACGCTCGCGGCTACCGCTATGTTGCCGAACTCATCGATCTCCTTCCGCAAAAACCCACACCCGGTTTCTGGACGCAAGCCCTCAACCGCTTCGCCAACTTAGGGCGTATTCATCCCGCGCCTAGCCACCCTAACTCTGCCTAATCTGGCGAAGGTATTGCTGACAAAAGTTGGTTTCAGGAGGCTGAGATTCTTGCTGTGAAATAGTTTCAGGGATTGAAGAGATGAAGGGGGAGCCAGTGTTCTAAGCTTAGATACCACTCAAAAGCGTGAACGCGGTGAAAAAAACTCCTCCCTCTACGATGCCTTGAATACTTGGTTAGGTCAATCGGTGCCATGGGCGCATCGCACCCATCTGACGACCTGCCTGTGGATGGTGATGGCCTTGCTCCAACGGGGGGAGGTGAGCCTGACGCGATGGCTACCCTATATCCCCTGTCGAGGGGTGCAGGCGCAAAGCAAACAACGACGGTTAAGCCGCTAGCTGCACAATAGCCGTCTGAACGTCCATCGACTGTACAAGCCCTTGATTCAGTCGGCCTTGGCCGATTGGACGGAGGAGGTATTGTACCTGAGCTTGGACACCTCCCTGGTTTGGGAGGTGTATTGCCTGGTGCGACTGGCGGTGGTGCATCGGGGGCGAGCGTTGCCCGTGGTGTGGCGCGTGCTGAAGCATCGCAGTGCCTCGGTGGGTTTCGAGGTCTATTGGGAGATGCTCCATCAAGCAGCGGGGCGATTGCCATCGGGGGTGACGGTGGTGGTGCTGGCCGACCGGGGCTTTGTCCACACCGACGCCATGACGGCCATGACGACGCAACTGGGCTGGCACTACCGCATCCGCATCAAGCGCGATAGTTGGATTTGGCGAGTCGACCAGGGGTGGTGCCAACTGAAGGATATTCACCTTAACCGGGGGGAGGCGCTCTGTTGGCATACCGTGAAGCTCCATAAAGGGGAGTGGTATGGCCCCGTACACGTCGCCTTTGGCCACAACAATGTCAACGGCGAGTTTTGGGCCATCGTCAGCGATGAACCCACCACCCTGCACACCTTCCAGGAATACGGCCTGCGCTTTGACCTAGAAGAGGCGTTCCTCGATGACCAGTCCAACGGATGGAATCTCCAAACGTCCGAGATTCGCTCGGTCTGTGCCCTCTCTCGTCTCTGGTTTCTCCTCGCCATCGCCACTCTCTATGTCACCGCCCAAGGCGTCGAGGTCGTCGCCACGGGCAAACGTCGGTGGGTGGACCCCCATTGGTTTCGCGGCAACAGCTACTTCCGCATCGGTTGGGATTGGTTGAAAACCGCCCTAGACCAAGACTGGCCCCTCATCCGCCACGTCCGGTTTACCCACAACCGTGACTCTGAACCCGCCATCGCCTCTCGGAAGCAGCATGAGCAGCGCACCTATCAAATTGAGTTCAAAATACACACGTACCGCTATGCCCCCGACTAAGTTTTGTCAGTCAACCAGCCCAAAAACTGTCCGGAGTATTGCTAAAAAGCCCTGATGCTGAAATCCGTCCTACGGCCAGGGTAATCGCATCTAATTTGGTATAAATTGTACTTGACAGAATAGCAGGGATAGAAGTTTGAGGATTCGTTGCCCTTGAGACAGCGGAAGAGTAGTGGCGGAGGGTTAATGGGAAAGCATTTCCCTCATCAAAGTGAAGCGACCCCATGGCCCAAGGCTTTGGTCAACAGGTGCTGAGTCCTCAGCAGGCCCGAGAGGCTAAGATTT
>NZ_JACJRS010000247.1 GCF_014697375.1 Phormidium sp. FACHB-1136 | reverse complement strand
TTGAAGACTTTGAGCAGGATGGCCCTAAGATTCTTATCATTTTAGACAATGCAAGTATTCATAAAAAGGCAGAGATTCTAGAGAAGATAGCGAAGGAGATGCCCAACATTGTTTTAGAATTTCTGCCACCCTACAGTCCGGACTATAATTTAATCGAGTTAGTTTGGCACTCTGCAAAGGAATTCATTGCCAATCGTCTATTTGAGTCGATTGAGGATTTAGAAGCGCTTGTTCATAACCTATTGAACGAAGGGCAGCTTGTCATCAACTGGGATCGCAAGATCAAAAACAAAGGAAACACAATCAATGCAATTTAAATGCATATCAGCTTATCGTCTGAAAGAATATCTTCTATCCAGTTCTTAAGCCTTGCATAATAGGCATGATTTGCCTTACTAAACTCTCGACAGAGTTCTCGGCCAGCCTTTTCTTTCAGGTCAGGGTCGCTGTAAGAGGTGACGCGATAGTAGGGATAGAAGTCATCTTTCATTCGAGCCTCGAAGGCAACTTCCATCAATCGTTCCGTCGAGACTCCATGGGCACCATGGAGCATATCGAGACAAGCTTTAAATCCAAGTTCAGAGGTCTTGAAGGTTTTAGGCTTGCCATCTCTAATCAGTACTGCTGTCGCATTGCGGTGGCCCAGCATAAATACCGTCGCATCTCGATACTCAGGGTAATTCACCAGAAATGAGCGGGCCACGCCCAACCCTTCTGGTTTGCATTCAAAGCCCCATAGCTGAGGTTGAACCATCCCGGTCGGTGTCATAAATCCTTCGGCAAAGGCAGACTCGACCCTCGCCTTAAAGTCATCGACAAAACTAGCTTCATCCGGTGGCAGCAGGCATTGAACCGCGACGCCGAAGTCATCAGGAATCTTGTAGCCTTCGCCAATCAACGTTTGCTGAACGACCCAGACCGCACCCAGGAGTTTGTACAACGCCTTCTCATTCTTGGCCACGTTGAGGGTGTTGTACAGCGCAATCTGAGCCCCTAGATGGCCCACTGCGCCAATCTTGGTCTCGTCCGGTTCGCCCTTCTTATCCAAGAGCTGAACCCAACAAAAGGAAGTGAGACCCTGCATTCGAGACATCTGACCTGCGGGGGTGCGCCCATACTGTTCGAGACTTTCTTCTGTCGCAATGAACGCTTCCGGCGGCATCGTCAATAACTGGGGTTGGTCAGAACGATGCTGGTAAATGATCTTGGTTCTTGACCCCCCAAAGTCAACTGCAATGATGAAGTGGGGTTTAGCAGTGCGAGGCATAGCGTTTAACCGTATCGTCTCTCTGACGCTATCGAGACTGAATCCAACCTGCCCTCTATCCAATAGGAGAGTTTGTATGGGTGAACAGGGAATTCACTCTGTCATTTGATAGAGGTGCAGTGGCTGACCACAGGGCGAAACCTGACCCCCTACTTCACCCGTTTTGTTCTTATCCCATCCGTATCCACCTCTCTGACCTGACCATTGGTGTTCCTAAGCGTACCCATGTTGTCCTAAGTGAGTCGGCTTAGGTCAGCATCGTTCCCCACATTGCCCTTCTTGATGTCCTTCTGAGATGAAACGATTTTCAAACCCTATTTTTTAGCGATTTTGGCGTCAAACAGACTCCAGAGGGAGTCAACTTGCTGACTGCCTGACACATCTTTATGCCGCCTCCCAGGGGGGCAATTGACATCGTATGGACTGGATCCTAGAGAACCAGATGCGGTCATAGTACTGGTCTTCGGCGTTTTTAGAGGCAAAGCAGGGTTCAGGGTCAACGGTGAGCAGGGGGATGGGTTGGAGCAACGGACGCCCTTTGTTGACGGCACCCTTGAGCCAGCGGAGG
>NZ_JACJRS010000246.1 GCF_014697375.1 Phormidium sp. FACHB-1136 | reverse complement strand
CAGCGACAGTGGTCTGACTTAGCAATCCTACGCACTACACCGGCCCTGCTCTCACTCTTCTCCCTCGTCGTGCTCCTCACCCAGCGCCTGCACCCCCAATTTACCTTCCCCCTACCTCATACCGCCTGGTACATCAAGCAACACCCGACCTTTGCTGATGCCTTGGCCTTTGTCCGGCGCTATCTATGGGCCTCTCGGCTTTTTCAGACATCGCAAGATGACCTTGAGTACGTTAAAGTCCCGCGCCCTATCTTCGACATCTGGGCCGAGTTACTTTGCCATGCTGCCTAATTGGATAAAGTCGAGCTAAGGGCAATTCCGCAAAATTCCCAGACAATAGGAGAGCCCTCTCCATCACCGGAGGTTCACCATGGCGCGTCACCGATCATCCCTTCGCAAAAAAGACGATTTTGCGGCCTCCCCGAAACCCTCTTCCGACCCCTTCCAACCCCGTCCCTTTGCGGATCCAGCGGTGGAAGAGGTTCCCCATTCCCCAGCCAACAGCGCCCCTCCCATTCTCGATAAGCTTGTCACACCCCCCCCTCGGTCTGCCCCCATTCAGGCTAAACTCACCATCGGCGAACCAGGTGATCGGTATGAACAAGAGGCGGATCGCGTGGCCAGCCAAGTGGTGCAGCAAATTCACGCACCCCAAACCAAAGCTGCCGTTCAGCGAGAATCCATCGAAGACGATGAAGAGCTTCAGATGAAGCCCGATTCTCTGCAAAGGGAGTCCATCGAAGAAGACGACGAACTGCAAATGCGCCCCGTCACAGAAGCCGTTGAAGGTGGGCCAGCCTCCGAAGCTTTAGAATCCGCCATCCACCAAGCCAGGGGCAGTGGACAAGCGCTTGATCCTCATCTACAACGGCAAATGGGCCAAGCCATGGGGGCGGATTTCAGCGGCGTCACCATTCACACCGATAGTCAGGCGGATCAGCTCAATCACTCGATTCAAGCCAAGGCTTTTACCACTGGACAAGATATTTTCTTCCGCCAAGGAGCCTACCAGCCAAGTAGCCAAAGTGGCCAAGAACTCATTGCCCATGAACTCACCCATGTGGTACAGCAAAACTCCGGAGTCAATCATCAGGAAGCCCCAACCTCTAGGGTCAAGCCGTCCAATCAGGACGCTCCTCAAGTATCGCAGAAGAGTTCAATTATCCGGGCAAGCTTGATTCAAAGGGAGCGGTTTATTGGTAACAAGGCCAAACATCACCTGCATATCGAAATTAATCAGGATCACTATAAATTTGCCAAGGATGATGGCAGTCGAATCGAGATTGGCAAAAATGGCAATTACAAGCTAGATCAGTTAATTGTTGCCCGAAATCATCTCGTTGAAAATGGCTATAGTGGAGATGACGCGCAGGCATGTATAGATTGGTTAGAGAATGAATGCCAAACCCACTCAGACTGGGATGAGTCCATTGGATATCAGCCTTCTTGGGAAGTCGAAGAGGTTGAGGAAAATAAACATGTGGAAGGTCTTCTAGACTATGGCGAAAGCTATGGATATAGGCGAGCTGACTTTGAAAATACCTTGATGCAGGCTAAAGCCGATGTCCTGAAGGATGCATTAGGTTATCTTAAAGATGGGAACTACTACGGATCTAATGAGGATGGTGAAGAAGCTACTGAACCACTGATTGAGAAGACCATCAACGATGTAACCTTGCTAGAGCTACTACCTCAATGGTCTGGTTTTCCCGATAAAATATATTCAAAGTCAGCCTTGGCAGAGTATTTCAAGAGAATCGCTAAGGACTTTTTAAGACAGCTCCTATTTGATACTTTTCCTCTTGCTTCGGGTAAGTAAGCTGTTAGTCATCTAAACTGCGTATAATACATTAAAATTCTGGAATAAGCCATGGGAGTCAGAAACTATCTAACGTCAGAGGAAAAGCAAGAGCTTCAGAAG
>NZ_JACJRS010000245.1 GCF_014697375.1 Phormidium sp. FACHB-1136 | reverse complement strand
GCCCTCAACCTAGACCTCCTGATCAACTTGGCCCGCTCGGCCACGGGCGAGCAACTGCGGCTGGAATTGGGTAGCCCCGAAAGCCTGATTAAGCTCTCTCCGGTGGCATCGGAGCTAGACGGGCTAGGCGTCGTGGGCTACATGATGCCCGTCAGAATCATCAGTCCCGACCAGGCCCCGTCGTGAATCGTTCAACGGCCACGTCCCGGCGCAGGTCTTAGGCTTGCGCCTTTTTCATGCCCTTTTATGCCCTCCACCCATGAACCTACACCTGAAGTATCGACCCCAAACCCTCGCTGACCTGGTTGGTCAACCTGCCGTCCAGACCTGCCTGACTCAGGCTCTTCAACGTCACCAGATTGCCCCCGCCTACCTGTTCTGCGGGCCACGGGGCACAGGCAAAACCTCCACCGCTCGCATCCTCGCTAAATCCCTCAACTGCCTCAGCCACGATGGCCCCACCGACACGCCCTGCGGCACCTGCGGCACCTGCAAAGGCATCGTGACGGGTTCGGCCCTCGATGTCACCGAGATGGATGCCGCTAGCCATGGCGGGGTTGACGATGCGCGGGAACTGATCAAGACCTGCCAACTGGCCCCGGCTCAATGTCGCTACCGGGTCATCATCATTGACGAGGCCCATATGCTGACCTCCCAGGCCCAGAATGCCCTGCTGAAGCTCATTGAGGAACCCCCGGCCCGAGTGGTCTTTATCCTCGCCACCACCGAACCCCATAAGGTGTTGCCCACCATCGCTAGCCGCTGCCTCAGCTTTGAGTTCAGGCCCATTGCCCAGAAGGTCATCAAAGCCTACCTCACCGATATCGCAACGGCGGAAGGACTCCCGGTCAAAGCCTCGGCCATTGAGGCCATCGCACGGCTCTGCCAAGGTGGGCTCCGCGATGCGCTCCAACTCCTGGCGAAAGCCGCGCTATTCGACCATGAACCCGTCACCGCCCAAGACCTCTATCGCCTGGTGGGTCAAGTCGGCACTGGAGAACTGAAAGCGCTGGTTACCGCTATCCAGACCCGCAACGTGGTGAGTCTGATGCAGGGCAGTCGAGACCTGATTGAGGCAGGGCACACCCCTGAAGCGGTTCATGGCGCGCTGCTGGAGGTCTACCATGACCTGCTGTTGCTGATTGAAGCCCCTGGCCAAACCCAACTCCTCACCAGCCTGCTCACCAAGGCCCAACTCGAACCCCTGGCCCAGGCGACCGATGCCCAACAGGTCTATCAAGCCCTCAATGTCCTGGAAGGGGCCGAACGACCGTTGCGATTTAGCCCGACCCCCCAGCCCTGGCTAGAGGCGACCCTGCTAAAGCTCATGCCCACCCGACCAACGGCTCGTCTAGCTCCTGTCACCGACATTGCACCGGATCAAGTCTGGAGTCGGGTGCTGGCCACGGCCCAACCCAAGGCGAAGGCGCTGCTCGAAACCTATTGCCAGTTGAGCCACATCGACCTGGGCCGAGGCGTCGCCACCTTAGTGGTGGATTCCGCTAAGCAAGCCACTTTGACGAAGCACAAGAACAAGGTGCAGGGCATCGTCGAGGAAGCCATCGGCCAGTCTATCAAGCTAACGCTTGTCTTTGCTGACCCCGATCCGAACAACGAAGCGAAACTCGCTGAAGTCGTAGGTTAGGAGCAAACGCTGAGTCTGGCTAATCTGCTATCGCAGACCGTGGGTAGGCTCAAACGAGGGGCGCTTTAACCCCATCGAGCGTTCCTCGCTTCTGCCCTGTTCTTTTCGCTCAGGTTCATCCAATGACCACCCTAACCCTCCCAAAACCCGATGCCAGTGGGGGAACGGTGAGGCCCACTCACCCAGCACCCCCGACCTGTGATTTGGTGCTGGGCGTCACAGGCCATCGTCCCCACAAGCTCGCGCCCAAACCCCAGTGCTACTCCAAAGCCTTTCGGGTTGATTTGACTCGGT
>NZ_JACJRS010000244.1 GCF_014697375.1 Phormidium sp. FACHB-1136 | reverse complement strand
GCCCTCAACCTAGACCTCCTGATCAACTTGGCCCGCTCGGCCACGGGCGAGCAACTGCGGCTGGAATTGGGTAGCCCCGAAAGCCTGATTAAGCTCTCTCCGGTGGCGTCGGAGCTAGACGGGCTAGGCGTCGTGGGCTACATGATGCCCGTCAGAATCATCAGTCCCGAACAGGCCCAGTCGTGAATCGTTCAACGGCCACGTCCCGGCGCAGGTCTTAGGCTTGCGCCTTTTTCATGCTCTTTCATTCCCTCCACCCATGAACCTACATCTGAAGTATCGACCCCAAACCCTCGCTGACCTGGTTGGCCAACCTGCCGTCCAGACCTGCCTAACTCAAGCCCTTCAACGCCACCAGATTGCCCCGGCCTATCTCTTTTGCGGGCCACGAGGCACAGGCAAAACCTCCACCGCTCGCATCCTCGCTAAATCCCTGAACTGCCTCAGCCACGATGGCCCCACCGACATGCCCTGCGGCACCTGCGGCACCTGCAAAGGCATCGTGAACGGTTCCGCCCTAGACGTGACGGAGATTGATGCCGCGAGCCATGGCGGGGTTGACGATGCACGGGAACTGGTCAAGACCTGCCAACTGGCCGCCGCCCAATGTCGCTACCGGGTCATCATCATTGACGAGGCCCACATGCTGACCTCCCAGGCCCAGAATGCCCTGCTGAAGCTCATTGAGGAACCCCCAGCCCGAGTGGTCTTTATCCTCGCCACCACCGAACCCCATAAGGTGCTGCCCACCATCGCTAGCCGCTGCCTCAGCTTTGAGTTCAGGCCCATTGCCCAGAAGGTCATCAAAGCCTACCTCACCGATATCGCAACGGCTGAAGGACTCCCGGTCAAAGCCACGGCCATTGAGGCCATGGCGCGACTCTGCCAAGGTGGACTCCGAGATGCGCTCCAACTCCTAGCGAAGGCCGCGCTATGCGACCATGAACCCGTCACCGCCCAAGACCTCTATCGCCTGGTGGGTCAAGTCGGCCCTGGAGAACTGAAAGCGCTGGTTACCGCTATCCAAACCCGCAACGTGGTGAGTCTGATGCAGGGCAGTCGAGACCTGATTGAGGCAGGGCACACCCCTGAAGCGGTTCATGGAGCGCTGCTAGAGGTCTACCACGACCTGCTGTTGCTGATTGAAGCCCCAGGCCAAACCCAACTCCTCACCAGCCTGCTCACCAAGGCCCAACTCGAACCCCTGGCCCAGGCGACCGAGGTCAGCCAAGTCTATCAAGCCCTCAATATCCTGGAAGGGGCCGAACGACCGTTGCGATTTAGCCCGACCCCCCAGCCCTGGCTAGAGGCGACCCTGCTAAAGCTCATGCCCACCCGCCCAACGGCTCGTCTAGCTCCTGTCACCGACATTGCACCGGATCAAGTCTGGAGTCGGGTGCTGGCCACGGCCCAACCCAAGGCGAAGGTGCTGCTCGAAACCTATTGCCAGTTGAGCCACATCGACCTGGGCCGAGGCGTCGCCACCTTAGTGGTGGATTCCGCTAAGCAAGCCACTTTGACCAAGCACAAGAACAAGGTGCAGGGCATCGTCGAGGAAGCCATCGGCCAGTCTATCCAGCTAACGCTTGTCTTTGCTGACCCCGATCCGAACCACAAAGCGAAACTCGCTGAAGTCGTAGGTTAGGAGCAAACGCTGAGTCTGGCTAATCTGCTATCGCAGACCGTGGGTAGGCTCAAACGAGGGGCGCTTTAACCCCATCAAGTGTTCCTCGCTTCTGCCCTGTTCTTTTCGCTCAGGTTCATCCAATGACCACCCTAACCCTCCCAAAACCCGATGCCAGTGGGGGAACGGTGAGGCCCACTCACCCAGTACCCCCGACCTGTGATTTGGTGCTGGGCGTCACAGGCCATCGTCCCCACAAGCTCGCGCCCAAACCCCAGTGCTACTCCAAAGCCTTTCGGGTTGATTTGACTCGGT
>NZ_JACJRS010000243.1 GCF_014697375.1 Phormidium sp. FACHB-1136 | reverse complement strand
ATTAATCTTTACCGCTCCAATGCGTTCTCCAATATGGCTCAGGCTGAGCGTCTCTGCAAATTTGGCCTAGATACCCTCAAGACCATTTTTAGAATGAAATAGCCCTGGACTTCACCGTCAATATACTCATACTTTTCTGGCTGGGTTTCTTCCCAAACCAGATATTGATCGGGGGTGAGGCGAGGGACGCTATCGTTGGCGGCAATCATACGTTTAAGCGATATGAGAAACGGCAACTTTTACCTAATAAGGGGATGTGCTACCGTCTAACGATTGAGATGAGCGGCGATAGATAAGACTGAAACGAAGTGAAAAGTCTTCAAATCGCCGCTCCATCGATTTGTTATGTCGCCGGAACTCCTCACTAATCTCATGTCAATTATCCCACTCCCATGTCGTCACATCAGATCTAGTTGCTATTATTCATTTCTGTTAATCCCTTTCATCTCAATCTAGATAAGGGCACCTCGAAAAATCCAAATCTTTGTGGGAGTAGCTACGAGATTTCAGGGGTTTCAGGCTTTTCATGTTCGCTATACGGTAATTAATCGAGGTGCCCATAAAAAGTTGAAGTAACGAGTTGTAAGTTTGGGTCTAGCTTAAAGTCAAATTGATCTAGATATTTTTCTTGCCAGTTTTCAGGCTTTGAACAAGATGCAAGCAGAAACCCTCCTGGATCAAGCCAATGGGCACCTCGATTAATCGAGCATTCAGGGAATTGCCGTCTCAAAAAAGAACACAGTGAGACAGGAATTTCCCTTCCATCGCACTGTGTCAGTTGTGACTCAAATGAATTTATCAGCGTTGCCTTATGGCTTCACTTAGAACTCTTTAATTCAGGACAGATTTTCGTGTTTCCCAGAAGATGAAACGCATAAAGGGCACCTCGATTAATTGCCTTATTGCGAATCTGAAGAGCCTGGAACCATTGGAGTCTCGTGCCCATTCTCAATAAGATTTGTATTTTTCGAGGTGCCCTAAAGTTATAGGTTAAGTTCTTCAGGCCCAAGTTGACTTCAGCACGACCTAAACCGATAGACCTTAACGCCTTTCCGCCCAGTTGCATGACCCACGCACCAAAGACATGCTCAACGTGACTGCGAGTTTTAGAGCGCTCTGTATTCTTTTCCTTCTGTTCTTCACTCAACGGTCGATTGCGATAAGGGCGTTCATGAATATGACTTGTCCAGTTTAAGAATGATAAGAGCCATTCGATTCCGGCAGAGCGGTAAGCACTATCCGCCCAGACTCCTTTTCCGGCATTGAGGTCATCTAACAAGCGCGTCAAGGCTTGACTATCATGGACAGAAGCATCCGTGATAATGTATTGGCGAATAAAGCCATAGTCTACGTCAATATTAATGTGATTCTTGTAGCCAAAGTAGCTTTGATTATTCTTTTTTGTCCACTTAGCGTCGATATCCTTCTGAGCCATTTTATGGGGGTCATTCTGCCATTCTTCTGGGATCTGTCCTTGTTTTAAGTCTTCTTTCTCTTGTTTCGTCATCTTTTGCTTTGGGACGGGTATCAAGGTGGCATCCATAATCTGACCGCCCTGAGCTTGATAGCCCTGTTGATTTAGATAGTCTGAGAATTGCTCAAAGAGAGCCTCTATTTTGTCATGGTCTTTGAGGCGCTGACGAAAGAGCCAGACAGTAGTTGCATCAGGCACCGGATCTTCTATCCCCAAGTTCAGAAACTCCATGAACGATAGACGATCTTTGACTTGGTACTCCAATGCTTCATCGCTGATGTTATAAAGCTGTTGTAGGATCAAGAGCTTAAACATCAAAATGACATCGATTGGTTTGCGGCCTGCATTGCTTTTGCGGTCTTTTTTATGGAGCGATTCTAGTTCATCTCGGAATAATTCCCAAGGAATAATGTCATTGAGATATTTTAAGGTTTTATTTTTGTTGAGCAATTCCTGCTGGCGTTCCTCAAAGTCCCAGAATCCTTTTTGTCCCATAGTCCTGATGAGAA
>NZ_JACJRS010000242.1 GCF_014697375.1 Phormidium sp. FACHB-1136 | reverse complement strand
CACTGGCCTGGGCGTAGGGCATCATCACGCTCAGCAAGCAACCCAAGCGCATCAATTCCTCGCTGCTCTGCTGATAGGGGGCAATGCCCAAGGCTTCGTCGAGCGGCACCCGCTGGCTCTCAGGGCAGCCCCGAGGACAGCGACCCACCCGTCGCTTTCAGGCCATCGCACCGACCAAGGTCTGCATCTGCCGTCGCTGAAACCCTTTCGAGTGCAGACGGCTCCCACAGTGGGGGCAGGTTGGCCAGTCTGAAGGCGCTTGGGCACGACGGGTGAGCTCCGTCTCCAGCAGCCAACGGGCTACCATCAAGCCCACTTGCAACGCCACCATCACCATCCCTGTCAGGGGCATCGCCGCCGACAATGCGGATAGACGATCTTTTCTCTCGGGTTGATCTAGCCAGTCGCTCAGTCCGGGCGCTATGCTCATAGTCATCATTTGTGTTGGGTGCAGAGACTATTTTCCCTGCACCCTCTTTTTTTGCCTACTCCCCCAACCGCTGGATGCGCCCCATCGAATCTTGTTCGCAGGGCACTATGGCGTACCGCAAATGCGTTTCAGGACAATATTTATAGGGGCACCTCGAAAAATACGGATTTTATTGAGAACGCCTGCGAGAGGCTAACGGTTTCAGGCTCCAGAAACTCGCAATAAGGCAATTAATCGAGGTGCCCATAGGTATTAGGCAAAGCAACAAAGCAATTAAATTTCCACAACCTACACATAATGCTAGTGCAGTAGCCAATTTTGCAGGAGCCAAGGAGTTGTGCTTTGATATTACGCCCCTCTTTGCCTCCAGCTTAAAGCAGCATACAACCGTATGGGATGCCATTTCTGATCTGCCGCCGATTGAGAGTGGAAGTCGAAATGAAATGCTAGACTATGCAAAAAATCCCGGTAGTGCATTAATCTACGGGTCAGAGAAAAAACAGCCAAAAACAGCAATCTACTGCCGTAAGGTCTCTAGGGTCGCCTGATTATTCTCTAGCCTGTACGAAATAGGACTACCAAAATCCCCAGAATGAGTATCAATCTAACTTGCGTCGAAACTCATATAAGGTTTGGAATCATAGCTGTGCAAATCTAGGAAAGTTAAATCTAGAACGCTTAAAATACATTCCACAAGGCGGAAGTTGGCATGATATTCCCTACGATCTCTTACCCGCTGGAATGAAAAGAGCACGCCGCAGCGATCACACTAAACGTTATGGGAGACTACATCCTGATACTCTATGCTCGACTGTCCTCACTAAATGTGATCCTCACTGGGGCAGTTTTTTTCATCCGACACAAGATCGAGTCATTTCAGTACATGAAGCGGCACGTATTCAGTCATTTCCAGATCATTACAAATTTACAGGGAGTGTTACTCAGCAATATGAGCAGGTTGGCAATGCCGTTCCAACTCTTATGGCGAAGGCTATTGGAGAATCAATAAAATCAATGATAGGTGGCTAAAAATGATTCAGAGACCAAGCAAAGATATTGTTGAAATCTTTGGATATGCACCAGATGATCTATCGGTCGCAAGCCGTAGTCTGTGGGGTAGTCCTATTTCGTACAGGCTAGAGAATAATCAGGCGACCCTAGAGACCTTACGGCAGTAGATTGCTGTTTTTGGCTGTTTTTTTCTCTGACCCGTAGATTAATGCACTACCAAAGCGCAATCGTATCCCCGCTCCAAATATTGACTTCAGCTATCCAAATCTACCTTTTATACTTCAAGAAATTGATGAGATTCGCCATCAATTTTAGAGAGGGCACCTCGATTAATTGAGCAGGGTAATCGCATCTAATTTGGTATAAATTGTACTTGACAGAATAGCAGGGATAGAAGTTTGAGGATTCGTTGCCCTTGAGACAGCGGAAGAGTAGTGGCAGAGGGTTAATGGGAAAGCATTTCCCTCATCAAAGTGAAGCGACCCCATGGCCCAAGGCTTTGGTCAACAGGTGCTGAGTCCTCAGCAGGCCCGAGAGGCTAAGATTT
>NZ_JACJRS010000241.1 GCF_014697375.1 Phormidium sp. FACHB-1136 | reverse complement strand
CTCTACTTTTGCCTAAATTCATCGCCGCTAAGCTTAACCCCTTGCCCCCTCAGGTCTCCCAAAGCTTAGTAACTTAGTACCCCTGTCCAGAACTTATGACTGTCCAGTCAGAAAGCCATTCACCAGATCCTTCACCAGGTTTTGGGAGCCAAAGGTAATGGCTAACCCCGCCAAACTGCCAATGGCAATCACCGAAGCCGTGGATAGCCCCAGCGTATTCAACCCCGACAACACCCCCGCCAGCAAAATCACCACGGTTGCCAGCCCTTTCATTGCCCCGGCAATGGTAGAGGTGCGCAGGTTAAGGCGTTGGCTATCACCGACCTCAATAAAATCGATCAAATCTAGGGGGTTCCAGCGGGTGATAAAGCGATCAATTAACCGACGGCTGATGCGAATGGCCAATCCCGTTAAAAACCAAATCAACAGCAGAGACAGCGCCATATCTAGGAAATGAAGCTGGTTGCGGATGAGATAGGTGGAAACTTTGACCAGCCAAAAGAAGCCCCCATACAAAATCGTCATCAGTAGCCAGAACAGCAGCCACTGGAGAATTTCTAGGGCGGCCAGTTGGCGATCTAAATTAAAAATTTGCGGTAGCCGCTGCAAAAAAGCCATGCGCCGCAAAATGAGGGATTCCTCAACCGTTTCTCCCCCATCATCCGGGGCAGATTTAGGGGTCACCGCAAATTCAGGAATGGCAGATTCAGGGGGAGGCGTAGCCTGAAGGGCTTTTTTCTGTCGTCGCAGCCGACCTTGCGGTTTAGATAGGGCGTACTTCAGGCCAATAATCCCCAGACTGCTCAGCAACACCCCAGTCAAAATGTGATTGACCCGACGACGGGCAGCGGGGAGCTGTTCTAGCCCACTGCGAATTTCCGATTCGAGGATGTCGCGCCATTCCTCCGCGAGGATATCAACGGGCTGACCATTAAAGTCGGCGTCAAATTCTGTGATTGAAAGTAAGACCAAGGGGCGGGGAAACTGATCATCTCGCACATCAACAATGGCCACATTATTGAGTTGGGAGACCTCAAACACCAGGGTCTCTGGATCCATGGGCCGCTGAAGTAAGAGCAGCAACTTGGCCTGAATTTCCTCCGCTCGTTGCTCCACGGTTTGACGACCACTCAAACTATCCATCGCCCGGTTATACACCGTGGGAGAGGCGATGGTAAAAAGATTATTTTCGCTGAGGGGAGATTGAACGGAGATCGCCTCCATGTTGCCGTAGCGCGTCACCTCTGACGGCGGCCCGATCACCCCTTTTTGACCAAACCCCTCTGGAAAGGAGAACTGAGCCTGACTGGGTTGACCCAAGGCTAGGCTGAGAACCATCGCCAAAAGAAAGGTCAAAGCTAGGGTAAAGAAACGCTTCAACGGGATAGACATAGGATGAGCTGTGCATGGCAGGGTATCCCTAAAAAACACGGCTAATCCGCCCCAGTAACCATAATTTCGTCAAGTTTAAAGAATTCAGCATCATTCACCGAAACCAAATACTGACCATCGACGACCTGCATCAACACCTGATCGTCAGCGTCGGTGGAGTAGAGGGTTTGACCGTCGTAATAGAGATGATGCGGTTTGCCCCCTGGCCCCACCAGGGTTAACGTGGCATGACCAGAGCCGTAGATAGCAGCGGCCTGACACAGGCTGTCGTAGCTGGGTTGCCCCGCCGAACAAGGCACATTGCCCCCGCCCCGACGCGGCTCACTAGAAACCGTAGAGGCATCCCAGTAGACGTAGATCGAGACATCGGCAAGGCGATAAATTACGCCATCCATGCCTAATTCGTCTTCGCGGGTGGCGCGGCGACCGTTTTGGTCGGTGTAGGTAGCCGCTTGAGTAGATGAGGGGGTCAACTCATAGGTGGTGCCATCGTTTAGGGTGATGGTGACGTAGCCCTGCCGCTGGGCAACACTCCGGACAGTTTTTTGGGGTTGGGTTGGAAAAAAGCTATCCACCGCATAGAGTGCAGGTGCAAGTAAAACACGGTGCACCGATGGATAGCCTCAACAGCAT
>NZ_JACJRS010000240.1 GCF_014697375.1 Phormidium sp. FACHB-1136 | reverse complement strand
ACTGAACCTAAGTCCAAGGCTAAGCCTGAGGCTAAGCCTGATGTTTCTGTCGGATCTGACGGTCTGAATGCTAGTCCACCCGTCGATGAGGCTGAGGACAGGAGTGGTATGTATCAAGCTGAAAATGGTGATTGGATGGATGACCTGTCAGACCCGGATGACGATTCGCTGACCTACGACGAACTGGGCCTAGGGGACGAATATGAAATCGTCAATGCCGATGATCCTGATGCGCTTGTTTCCTGGGGGCCGGGTGAGGGGTCTGCTCAAGTTTTCAGCTCTAACGGTCACAAGGGCTAAGCGATGGTTCAGGCGGAACGACAGACAGAAGCATCAACATTGCAAGGCTTGATGCAGCTCATTGCTCAAGGGCGAGACGGTGAGTTGGTTGATACAGAGCCGCCCGATCCACCAGGGGATGAGCGTTACCACTATGTTCCTGCGCCTCGGGTGCCGCCTGCCTTAGCTGAGCAAGCCCGACAACGGCTTAAGCAAGAGAAGGCTGCCGCAATTTGGAACCTATTTCAAGAAGGCTCGCCCGTCTGTCAGGGGTACAGCCCAGAAGAAATCATTTGGGTGTTGCGTCGTTTGCAGGAGCGCTATGAGCGACAGCAGCTAGAGTCCATGGGCGACTACCTCACCCGGTTTGACCTAGCTCTTCAAGATCAAACCCCTGAATTCAAGCAGACGGTGTATCAGGTGGCGACCCAATGCGGGGTGGGGCCTGACGATCCGCTGTTTTCGATTCTCTACAGTACGGGGCGACTGGAGGCGTTGCTGCGCCATCGTCCCGCAGAACTGGAGCAGGCGTTCCGGGCGGTGCTGAAGGAAGAATGCGACCAGGCGGTGGCGGTCATCAATGCCTCAGCGGATAGTGCCGTGCAGCGTCAGCGAGCGAAAATTACGTCAATCCTGAATCGGCTGTTGTTGGTGAGTTCCTTGAACTCCTTTAAGGCGGCGCTGAATGCGGCCAACCTGACGATTGCCGCAGTTAGCATCTTGACCATAGGAGGTGCTTTCTTCTGGCTCGGACGAACGATGGGGTACAGCCAACGGCCTCCCCTGGTGACGGGCAACGTGCGCCTCGACCAAGAACAGGCCGAGGCTTTGCGGTGGGCCATGAGCGATGAGGGCCAGCGGGCTCAGGATTTGTGGTCTTGGAACCGCAACCTGGTGCTCAATGGCCGCTGCCAAAACCAGCTCTCTGAACAGGGTGTGGCCCTCGCCATTGAAGGGGAAGTGGCCGAATCGGGGGCCTGTGCGCTTTGGGTGGTGCCGCCCGACCAGCGTACCTTCAGAGGCGACTAGAACAGGCTGATTTGTTGGACTTGCGGTGTTTCGGGTGGGTCGGGTTCAGGTCGGCTTGCCATTGGGTTATGGCCCCGCGCTACCACCTTTCGTCGAATCATGAGCTGAAGGTCTCGCAGTTCGTAGGGATCCGTGATGTCCCGCTTAAATTGACTGGCATCTCCAGCAGGAAACAGTTCGGGATGGGCTTCTAGGACTTGGCCAAAGGCATTCACACAAATAGCCGCTAGGTTGACCCTTAAGGGAGCGACATGGGTGTAGGGCTGAATGGCACAGACCAGTTCTGCGGCGGTGCAGGATTGGTCGGGTTTAGCTCGTCCAGACAGTTCGTCAAGGATTAACCAAAACCGTTCTAACCGAGCCGCTTTAACTAATTTTTCGGTTGTTTCCTGGGGTAAGTCCCAGGCTTGGTCAGGCTTGCCAAAAATCACAGGGCCAGTGAAATACTTGAACTGCTCAGTGCTGACTTTGGTACCATCGCCATGGATGAACAGTAACATGGCCAGCATAAATTCAGCCTCATTTAAGAGGGCCGCCATGGATTTTATCGTGGCATAGGGATCGGCTGTCGTGGACGGGGCTGTAGGGGTTGTGAGCAACATCACAAGAACGGAGTAACAACGCCCACCCAAAGCGATAGCTGACCGAAGGGTCTGGGATGCCTGACGTTGTCGCTATGACTTTAGATAGAGATTTAAGTCAATGGGGAACTTAAATTTGGCTTGAATCTCTG
>NZ_JACJRS010000024.1 GCF_014697375.1 Phormidium sp. FACHB-1136 | reverse complement strand
TTGAAGACTTTGAGCAGGATGGCCCTAAGATTCTTATCATTTTAGACAATGCAAGTATTCATAAAAAGGCAGAGATTCTAGAGAAGATAGCGAAGGAGATGCCCAACATTGTTTTAGAATTTCTGCCACCCTACAGTCCGGACTATAATTTAATCGAGTTAGTTTGGCACTCTGCAAAGGAATTCATTGCCAATCGTCTATTTGAGTCGATTGAGGATCTAGAAGCGCTTGTTCATAACCTGTTGAACGAAGGGCAGCTTGTCATCAAATGGGATCGCAAGATCAAAAACAAAGGAAACACAATCAATGCAATTTAAATGCATATCAGCTTACATTTTGGCCAAAAGGTATGGACGAAGGAAATTAAGCGGATGCGAAATGAGGTGGTGAAGGAGGAATTGCGGGAATTGTTGGCCGGAGGGGTGCAGCTTTCGATGTTTGAAAATCGGCTGTTGCAACCGCCAGAACAAACCCATGATGAGCTTCAGGCGGCGGTGGAAGCGATTCACATGGCGGTGCTAGACCCGGAAGAACAGGCCGCCACCTACGAAACTGCTATCCGACAAAAGCAGACGCTTCAGCAGCTTAAGTGGGCCTTTGATTGTTGGTGTGCGGTGTGGTTTTGGCAGGGCAACGACATCGACCTTTCGCCCACGCCGATGCAGTTTGTTGATCCTTCCCCAGAAGTACGGGCAGCGGTGGAACGGGTGGCGCAGGAGTATCAGTTTTTCCATTGGGAACTGGAGTTTCCTGATGTGTTTTGTGCCCCCTCATCCCCCCAGCCCCCTTCTCCCACTAGGGGAGAAGGGGGAGTCAATCTCCCCTCTCCCTCGCAGGGAGAGGGGCTGGGGGTGAGGGTCAACCATTCGGGGGTGAGGGTGCCCGGTTTTGATGCCATTGTGGGTAATCCGCCGTGGGAAATTCAAAAGCCGAATTCTAAGGAGTTTTTCTCGAATATTGATCCGCTGTATCGCACCTATGGTAAGCAGGAGGCGTTGGAGTATCAGCGGCGATATTTTGAGGCAGATCCGGCGATTGAAGAAAGTTGGCTGGCCTATTGTGCGCGGCTAAAGGCGTTGTCGAACTGGTGTAAATATGTGGCATCGGCCTTTGGGGATGATGAGGCGATGGGCAGTAAGTTTTCGCTGTCTCGACGGAAGGCGGAGGCGGAACAGTTGGCGACGGAATGGCGCAAGCAACGGGCGAAACGAACGGGCTATAGCGACCCAGAACATCCCTATCGGTATCAGGGATCGGCGGATATTAACACCTACAAAATGTTTTTGGAGTTGGGCCATGCGTTGCTGCGAGAGGGCGGCGAACTAGGGCTAATTGTGCCCTCTGGCATTTATACCGATAAGGGATCAACCTCTCTCCGTCGGCTGTTTCTGAATCGGTGTAATTGGCGGTGGTTGTATGTGTTTGAAAATCGTGATGGCATTTTTCCTGCCGTTGATGGGCGCTTTAAGTTCTGTCCTGTAGTCGTGCAAAAGGGTGGACAAACCAACGCCATCAAAACCCGCTTTATGGAGCGTGATCTCAACACCTGGGCACAGGCCGAGCCGGATTATTTGCCCTACCCACGGGAACAGGTAGCCCAGTTTAGCCCCTATACCTATGCCATTCTCGAAATTCGCTCGAATCGTGACCTAAAGATTCTCGAAAAAATGTATGCCAATGGCGTGCTGCTGGGCGACGATGGCCCCAATGGCTGGGGGATTCAGTACGCCAGAGAGTTTGACATGACCAACGATTCTAAACTGTTTCCGCCTCGGCCCAAGTGGGAAGCGCAGGGGTATAAGGCGGATGAGTATGGGCATTGGTTGAAGGGGGAATGGCGGGAGTCGGGAGTTGGGAGTCGGGAGTCGGGTAGGGGCGAGGTGCCCTCGCCCTCCGAGAAGCGGGAATCGGGGGTGATTTTGTCGGCGGATGGCCGGGAGATGATTCGGGTGGATGAGGTTGAAGATGTGGCGTTGCCGCTGTATCAGGGGGTGATGATTCAACAATTTGATTTCTCTCGTAAAGGCTGGGTTAGCGGAACTGGTTTAAGGGCGATTTGGCGCGATATTCCTTTTGAATCAAAATGCTTAGAGCCTCAGTTTTTGATTGAATTGGAGAACTATTCAGAAAATAGTAAAAATTCCAGAGGCTTGCGAGTTAGTTTTCGCGATATCGCTCGGTCTACGGATGAGAGAACCTTCATTAGTAGCTTGATCCCTGACTTGCCTTGCGGTAATAAAGTCCCAATTCTAAGCTCTATTAGTTCTACACATGGGAATTTAGAGTTATGTTCTTTAGCGAACTCATTTTCGTTTGACTTTGCTCTTCGCTCAAGACTTGGCGGAACTTCCCTAAATTATTTCATTGTTGCTGAGCTTCCATTAGCTAGGAAGATTGAGCAGAGCTTGCGACTTATAACAGCTCAAGTTAACTTCATTACTCCAAAGTTTGCCTTAGATTGGCTACGACTAAAACAGTTTGCTAAGCCTGATATGCGTTGGCAGCAACTCTGGGCCATTACCCCCTACGAACGCTTGCGCCTGCGCTGTATTTTAGATGCTGTTGTTGCCGAACTTTATGGCCTAGATTACGAAGACTTTGCTTGGATCTTGCAAGACTGCGATCATCCCGTGGCCCAGGTTTGTAATAACACCTTTGCCCGTAGCCTAGAACCCAAAGGCTTTTGGCGCGTAGACAAAGAAAAAGACCCCGAAATGCGCCACACCGTTCTTTCCCTCGTTGCCTTCCACCACCTCAAACACCTCGGCCTCGACGCCTTCCTCAACCTCAACCACGGCGAAGGCTGGATGCTACCCGAAACCCTCCGCCTCGCCGACTACGGCCTCGGCCACGACCACCGCGCCCAAACCCCCCAGCCCGTCGCCGCTAGAATTGGGGCAGACACCGCCAAACTCTGGCATTCGGGAATCGGGAATCGGGAATCGGGAATCGGGGCAGAACAACATCCCGACTCCCGACTGACGACTCCCGACTCCCGACTCCCCACTCACGCCCAATACCGCTTCCTCCCCTGGCAACTCCAAGGCACCCCCGAAGACTCCTGGGCCGAATGCGAAATGCACGCCGAGAACTTGAGGCAACTGCTGGGAAAGCCGGAATCGTCAGTCGTCAATCGTGAATCGTCAATCGGGAAAGCCCCAGATCCCGACTCCCCGCTCCCCACTCCCGACTCCCGATTCCCCTCCACCCAACAACTCAACCTCATCCCCCCCAACGAAGAACAACTCCATCTCTTCTAACCCCTCCACCCCCCAGCGGTGCATTGCGGCCCATTAAATTGATCCCCCTATCGCCAAACAACCCCCAGTGCGGGGAAACCCCGCCCCTACCCGACTCCCGACTCCCGACTCCCGACTCCCGACTCCCCCATGATGCTCACCCTCAACCTCACACCCCTCATCGCCCTCGACCACACCCAATTCGAGCAACTTTGCGCCGCCAACCCCGAAATTAAGCTAGAACGCACCCCCACCGGAGAACTGGTTATCATGTCGCCCACCGGAGGAGAAACCGGAAAAAACAACGCCACCCTCATCGCCCGCTTTGTGATTTGGAACGAGCAAACCAACCTCGGCATCGTGTTCGACTCCTCCACCTGCTTCAAACTTCCCAACGGTGGCGACCGTTCCCCCGATGTCTCCTGGGTCGAAAAATCTCGCTGGGACGCCCTCACCCCCGACCAACAGCGCAGGTTTCCGCCCCTCTGCCCCGACTTTGCCCTAGAACTCGTTTCCCCCAGCGACAACCCCGCCACCGTTCGCGCCAAAATGCAGGAATACCTCAACAGCGGCCTCCGCCTCGGCTGGCTAATCAACCCCTCCGCCAAACAAGCCGAAATCTATCGCCCCCACCAACCCCCCGAAATCTTGACCGCCCCCGCCACCCTCTCCGGCGAAACCATCCTCCCCGGCTTTACCCTCACCCTCACCTGGCTCTGGCCCTAACCCCCAGGGCGAGGAGACCTCGCCCCTACCCGACTCCCCAGGGCGAGGAGACCTCGCCCCTACCCGACTCCCCACTCCCCACTCCCGACTCCCGACCCCCCACTCCCATGACCAACCTAACCATCAACCTCAACCTCCCCCGCGACCTCCTCGCCGCCCTCAACCTACCCGAATCGCAACTGCCCCAGCACATCCTAGAAATCCTGGCGTTAGAGCTATTTCGTCAGCAGCGCATCTCCGCCGGAAAAGCCTCCGAACTGCTCAGCATTTCAAAGCTAGGCTTCATCGAACTCCTAGCCCAGCACCAAATCCCCTACTTCACCGAAACCCCCGACGAACTCGCCGCCGAAATTGCCACCGTTGAACACCTGCTAGGGAACTAGCACCATGCTTGTTGTATCCAACTCCAGCCCACTCATCGCCCTGGCCCGTCTGTCCTATCTAGACCTGCTCCAGGCGCTCTATGGCGAGATTGTGATCCCCCAGGCCGTCTACCAAGAAGTTGTCCAGGCCGGAAACGGGCGAGAAGGATCAGCCGCCGTCCAAGCGGCCCCTTGGATTAGCACCCAAACCGTCCGAGACACAATTGCCGTAGACATCCTGCGAGAACAACTAGATCGTGGCGAAAGCGAAGCCATCGTCCTTGCCCTAGAAACCCAAGCCCAACTGCTACTCATCGACGAAGCCAGGGGTAGACGCATCGCCCAAAGCCGAGGACTGACCCACATCGGCACCGTTGGCATCATCGTCCTCGCCAAACGCCGCAACCTCATCCCATCCGGCACCCCCATCCTCGATCAACTGATCAAAATCGGCTTTCGCATGGATACCGCCCTCTACCAAAAAGCCCAAACCCTCATGCAAGAACCCACCTAACCCCACTCCCCATGACCACCCACCCAAAACCAAAACCAGCCGCAAAACATCCTGACTTTCGCCCTGCTATCGGAGGCTCCCTTCCCAGCCGCACCGAAACCTGGGCAGGCAACGACTTTGAAGAATGCCTAGAAACCGTCTACGAAACGCGATCCCCTATCAAATCCTGCTTGGCTACCCCCAACTCCCCAGCGGTGCATTGCGGCCCATCCGATTGATCCCGGTATCGCCAACCAGCCCCCAAGCGGTGCATTGCGGCCCATCCGATTGATCACAGTGTCGCCAACCAGCCCCCAGGGCGGGGAAACCTCGCCCCTACCCGACTCCCGACTCCCGACTCCCGACTCCCGACTCCCATGCTCAACCCCATCGTCTACACCGAAAAAGTCGTCAGCGACTTCCTGCGCTACCAGCTCACCGCCTACCCCTTCGCCGATGCCAACCTCTACGAGCAGATGCGCCACCTGCTGAACCTAGAGACCACCCGCAACACCCCCCTGCTGAAGGGGCCATATATTAGCCTCAGCCGCATCTTTCAGCAGGGGGCCACCGTAGACGAGTTGATTCGGGACGGGGTGTTCCATCCCTTCATGAAAAAGCTAATTCCCCATCCCGCCGTTTATGGTCACCAAGAAACCGCCCTTCGCGCCATCCACAGCGGCAAAGCCACCCTCGTTTCTACGGGGACAGGTTCCGGCAAAACCGAATGCTTTTTGTATCCCATCATCAGCCACTGCCTGCGGCTGCGCGACCAGGGCGCACCGGAGGGCATCGCCGCCGTGATTGTTTACCCCATGAACGCCCTGGCCGAAGACCAACTGGGCCGCCTGCGGGGGCTGTTGGCCGGAACGGGTATTTCCTTTGGGCTATACGTCGGCAAAACCCCAGAGCAAACCAGCCAGGTGTCTGGCCAACGGTCGGGCACCTCCAAAACCAGCTACGAAGCCGCAAAAAAAGACTACGAAACCAAGCTAATCCAGGCCCAGCGCGACAAACGACCCGATCCCATCTTTCCCACCGAAGAACGGATCTCCCGCGAAGAAATGCGCGACAAGCCGCCCCGCATTTTGCTCACCAACGTGAAGCAGCTAGAGCTACTGCTGACCCGCCAGCGGGATATTTCCCTGTTTGACAACGCCTCCCTAGACTTTCTGGTGTTCGACGAAGCCCACACCTTTAGCGGGGCCAACGGGGCCGAAACCGCCTGCCTCGTGCGTCGCCTGCGTACCTTTTGCGGCAAAGCCCCCACCGAAACCGTCTGCATTGCCACCTCCGCCACCATCGCCGACCCCAACACCCAGGAAGGGCTAGGGGTAGCCCAAACCTTTGCCGCCCGCTTCTTTGGGGTGGCCAAAGACCGGGTGGCCCTCGTGGGCGAACAATACCAAGACGAGGTGTGGTCGCCCCAGCGGCACCTGCCCCCGCCCCTCGCCGCCAACCCCGCCCCGCTGCTGCAAGCCGTCCTTGCCGCCGTGGAAAAAGACGACGCTGGCCCCGCCGTCAGCCACATCTACCGCCAAATCACCGGAGTCCGCCTCGATCCGACCCAGTGGGAAACCCAACTCTACGACCACCTAGCGGCCAACGAACTGGTCTATCAGCTTACGGTAGCCCTCAAGCATCCCCGCCACCTCACCAACCTGCTAGAGCAAATCGCCATCATCATCGGTCGGCCCATCCCCGAAGAAGAAGCGCTGATCTGGCTGGCCCTCGGAGCCGCCTCCCGCAAGGATGGACGGCCCCTGCTGCGCCCAGTGGTGCATGGCTTTGTGCGCGGCGTAGGCGGTGCCGTTGTCACCTTCCCCAAGGATCAGAATCGGCCCCAACTGTGGCTTTCCGCCGAAGATACCGAAGGCACCAACCAAGACGACCTCTATCGCCTGCCCGTGTTAACCTGCAACACCTGTGGTCAGCACTACTTTTCCCACACCGTCGCCGACTTTAAGCTCACGGAGAAACATCCCTCCGGGGGCCAAGCCCACGGCGACCTCACCCTCTGGGAACCCCTCTCCGCCGAACTAGGGGGTGATCGCGTCCTGCTGGTGGATGGCCTCATCACCCAAGACGACAGCGACGATGGCGACGATAGCCCCCGCCCCTATCCGCGCTCGGTCTATCCGATCCAGTTTTGTCGAGCCTGTGGCACCCTCCACTCCGACCCGGTGGAACGCTGCGGGGGCTGTGGTCGGCTGGGGGGGCTGGTGCCGTTGCTGGCGGTGCGCCAAAAGCCTAAACATCCCGGACAGTTAACCGCCTGTGTGGCCTGCCAAGCCACGGGCCGCAACGTCTTTGGCCGCTACCGAGAACCCGCCCGCCCCATCCGCGCCACCACCGTGGCCGATGTCCATGTGTTGGCCCAGAACATGCTGCACCATGCCGAGCGGCGGCGGCTGTTGGTGTTTGCCGACAACCGCCAGGATGCGGCCTTCCAAGCGGGCTGGATGCAAGACCACGCCCGTCGCTATCGCCTGCGGGGCCTCATGTACGACTACATCAGCGCTGGCCCCCTCTCCATCGGCGACCTCACCGCCCACCTCGATAAACGCCTAGAGGCCGACGACGACCTCAGCCGATCCCTCATTCCTGAGGTGTGGCAAGTTCACCGCAAAGAGGCCGAGGGCACCCAACACGCCGAAGAACGCAAGCGCTTTCTCCGCATCCAAGTGCTGCGCGAAATTACCACTGGGGTCAAACAACGCATTGGCCTAGAACCCTGGGGCCGCCTCCACATCGACTATGGCGGCCTCACCCCCGACCTCGCCGTTATCCAGCACTGGGCACCCCGGCTGGGCCTCTCCCCCACCGACCTGGTCAATGGCGTGGCCGCCCTGCTCGACATCGCCCGCCGCAACACCATCCTGCTAGATCGCGAAGGGCGAATTTTCTCGAAAAAATGGAAAGACGGCGACTTTGAGATCCAGCGGGGCTATCTGCCCCTGTTGGAAGGGGTACCCAAGGGCCTCAAGCTCACCCGCGAGGCAGGCGATGTGACCCGTGTCCAGCAATGGCTGAGTGCCAAGGGCGACACCGTGGCCCGTCAGGCCGCCCGTCGGTGGGGGGTTCCCCCAGAGCACATGGAGGACTTTTTCACCGACCTGTGGCACTGCCTCATCAACGAGACCCAGCTATTGGTGCCCAGCGTCCTCAAAAATGCCTGGAACAAGACCCTAAAGGGCTGCGAAGGGGTGTATCAAATTGATGCCGATAGGCTGAGAATTGCCCCCGGTCGAGGCGTATACCGCTGTGGCGTTTGCCGCCGTGCCCATCCTCGGCCCACACCGCGCTTGGCCTGCACCACCTGGCGCTGCGGGGGCACCCTCGCCTTTGAAGCCGAAAACCCTGATGATTACGACCTACGGGTGCTGGATGACCAGTTTGCCATGCTGCGCCCCGAAGAACACTCGGCCCAGGTGCCCCAAGATAAGCGGGATCGCATCGAGCGCATCTTTAAGGGCGAGGGCGAGCTGATCAACGCCCTCGTCTGCACCCCCACCCTCGAAATGGGCATCGACATTGGCTCCCTCGATTCGGTGCTGATGCGAAACGTGCCGCCGCTTCCGGCCAACTATTGGCAGCGGGCCGGACGGGCGGGCCGTCGTCATCGCATGGCCGTCAACCTCACCTATGCCCGAGGGGCCAGCCACGACCGATCCTACTTTGCCGAACCCCTGCGCCTGCTGGATGGCGCGATTGAACCGCCCAAGCTCAACCTCCGCAATACCCTGATGGTGGGCAAGCACGTCCGGGCCACCGTGCTCACCCTATTGCACCAAATGGCCCGTACCGGGCAGGGGCTCCCCCAGGGCGACCGCGACGAAATTCAGGCCGTCCTAGCCACATGTTTCCCCCACCAGGTGAAAGACTACCTCTTCAACGACAACGGCCTGATCCGCGATCAGCCCCTAGAGGTCAGCGCCCTCACCCAACTCATCCAAAAACACGCCCCCGCTCTCTATGCCCAGGTCGATCTCGCCTTTGCCCAGGCTTGGCCCACCGAGGATGCCATGGCCGTTAAGGAAGAGGAACTCAAGGGCCACATTGCCGCCATGGGCGACCAACTCACCAAAGTTATCCATATCCTGTGGAAACGCCTTCAGTGGGCCATGGGCCAACTCCGCCGACTGAGCGAAGAACGTATCCTAAAGGGCACCCTAGAACCCGAAGATGACGCCCTGTTTCGCCGCTGCGATCGCCTTGTCAAACGCCTGAAAGGACAAACCTACCGCAAGGGCAACGAAGCCGAAGGTCTTGATGACACCATCACCTACAGCGTCTTAGCCGCTGAGGGGTTTCTCCCCGGCTATGGTCTAGAGGGAGGCCAGGTGAAAGGGACGGCCCAAATGCCCCGCAGCATTACCTGGATGGCTGACTTTGACCTGCCCCGGCCCCCCAGCGTGGCCCTGCGGGAATATGTGCCCGGTAATTTGATCTACGCCAACGGCCAGCGCTTTGTACCCCGCTACTTTCACCTAGAGTCGGAGAAAGAACCCATCTATTTCGAGGTTGATGCTGCCAGCGCCGCCATTAAGGAAATCGGCAGTGGGCGGCAGCTTTTGTCGGGGTTAACAAAAACGGCCATCAAAGCCGTCCCCATGGACGATGTGGATCTGTCCCACCAGTCCAATATCTCCGACGAAGAAGATAACCGCTTCCAAATGCCCGTCACCATCCTGGGCTACGAACAAGGACGACACAGCGGTGGCCTTGCTTTTCAATGGCATGATCAGGTCGTTCACCTGCGTCGGGGGGTGCATCTGCGCCTGGTTAACGTTGGCCCCGCCAACCTGGTACGCACCGGAGACCTGGGCTACACCGTTTGTCTGGTCTGTGGCCGCAGCCGTTCCCCCTTCACCTCCGAGCAAGATTTGGAAGCCTTCACGAAGGATCATGAAGATCGCTGCCGCACCAAAATCACCCCCGTCGGCTTCTTTGCCGATGTCATCGCCGATGCCCTCAGCCTTCAGGATTGCGAAAACCGAGAAGTGGCCTACAGCGTCATGGAGGCCATCCGCCATGGGGCCAGCAACGTTCTAGAAATGGAGCTAGAGGATTTGCAGATTCTCACCCTGGGCCATTCCGGCAGCGAACGGGTAGACGTACTGCTCTACGACCCCATGCCCGGTGGGTCTGGCCTCCTAGAACAACTCTTGGCCAAGTGGCCCACGGTGGTTGCAGCGGCCCTTTCCGTCGTCAACGATTGCAAATCCCGCTGTCAAACTGCCTGTATCGACTGCCTGTTTAACTTCCGAAACGCCTACTACCACCGCCACCTCAATCGCCATACGGCCCTGAAAAAACTGCTGGAGTGGGGCGATATCCTCACCCAAAGCCACTCCATCCCCGCCAACTTGCCCAAAGCCGAGAACGATGACGATCATCGCCCCGTCAACCAAGCCGAAGCTCGGCTCCAAACGATGCTGCGGCGAGCCGGATTCCCTGACCCCATCTGCCAACAGGCCATCGACCTAGGTCGTCCCCTAGGCACCACCACCCCAGACTTTTTCTACCTCGATCCCACCGAAATCAAAGAAGGCATCTGTATCTACCTCGATGGCATGAGCCGCGCTATCCACGGCAACGCGGATCGCCAAGCCAAAGATCAGGCCATTCGCGATGAACTGAGCAACGAAGGCTATGAGGTCATGGCCATCCCCGCAGGCGACTTAGAGGATCGCGACCGTATGGCCAAGCATTTCTTCCGTCTGGGCCGCATCCTCCTCGGCAAACCCAAAGCCGCCGCCATTCGGGACTCCTCCGATTGGTTTGTGGCCCAGGCCGAAGTGTAGGTGGAGAATGACTTTGGCTAGCCTTGACATTTTGGGTAGCCTGAAGCTAATCATAGTTTAGTTCCCACTCCTCTGGGTTGGTCGCCCAGGGAGAGTGAAGCGGTCATCGACCGAGAATAAGGAGGACCACCCAATATGACGACCCAAGATCGGGGTGCCCAAATTCAGGCACCTTCAGCACGGCCATCGGTAGATTTAGCCAAACTGATTGAGCTTTTGGCAGAGTCCATCACGGTAAGCCAAGATCCATCCGAATCCCCTGATCCCAAGCAGCGATCGCTGTTTCTTTTCCAGGCTAACCCCGATACGCAGAAAACTCGGCTCCGGCTTTGTACCTCAGGGGTGCTGCTCCGGCTGTTTTCCCATCCCAAGTTTCGGGAGATGTTCAAAGCTTCCGAAGGCAGTGGATTGGTTCGAGACTTCCAGGCTCCACCCTTTGGGTTCATAGCCAAGCTCGGTGGGGAGTTACCGGAGGGCAGCGCCGCTAGGTTGCCAGGGCACCTCGACAACCTAATGGCGGCCATAGATCGGGCTTTGGATGCGATGCTGGGTGAGGACTCAGACCTCGCTCAACTGCTGCTAGCCCATCCAGCCCAACAGCTCCAAGCCCTAGCTTCGGCGGTGAAGGTGCCGTTCAAAGATCAGGCTTACCGGGCGAATCTTCAGGCCCTTGCCTTTGACACGAGCGATCAGAGCACCGCAGCGGTGGCCAAAGTGCTGGTGGCGGTTGAGCAGGTGGAAGCTGAGGACTATTTTGGCCGGATGAAGGCGGCGATTGCGTCCCGATTGGAGCAACGGGGCTGCGATGACGACGACATCGATACCGCCATCGACAGTCTTGAGGCTGAACAAGAGCGTGCCGATAGCCAAATTCAGCGATTCCTGAACTTTTTAGATGATGCGGCGCTGTCCCGCGTGCGGCTGAACGTTACCTTTAGGATTATGGAGGCTGTGGCGGATCAGGCTCGCGCCAGCATTCAACGCGAGAACCAATGTCTGGTGGAGTACATCGACCGAGTTCTCGCGCTAACGGCCTTGGTGAAGCAGGAAGGCTTTGCCGTTGATCTCACGGCCCACTATGGCCAGAGTGCCGATTTCGACCTCTCTGCTTACCTGAACAAGGCCACCTTCTATACCTGTCTAGCGGTATGGCCCGAATGGGAAACTCAAATTTTTGAGGAAAAGGTGGGGAATCAAAATAGCTATGGCGTCCAGCGAGGGGTGAGCTACCGCTTTCGCATCAATGGCCAGAATCCTGAGAAAAAGAAGCCTGCCTTTGATGCCCGCCTTGAGTTTATTCATGAAACCCTGTTGGCAGAAGACCTGCTCAGCGTTTCGCCTGCCAAACGACTGGCTGAACTCGTGGTGTTGGATGCCGTGGTACCTAGGCTATCGGGTGAGGTGGTAGACATCTCGCCAACAACGATGCGCCAAACCCTGCAAACCTGCCTAGCCACCCTGCAACGGGATGGACGCGAGGGCATTCAAACCCTGATCCAAGACCTGAAAGATCGGGCGGGGGCTATGAAGATGGTGGCGCGGGCGTTAATTAAACTGCTGCAAGACAAAAGCCGCAAGATTGTATCCCAGACCCAGCGCCGCACGGCTCAGCAGTTTATTTGCGTCAAGCGAGACATTGTGGCTTGGAATCGATTAGAAGGGGCAGAACGTGGGGTGAAGGATCTGCTGGTCAGTGCTCCCAATCCGGCCCAAGAATCGGTGGCGTGGTTCGAGCAGATCGACATTTCGGGTACGCCGGATGTGCCTCAACTGCTGTTTTCCGCCAAAGTCACCACCGAACTGACCGAGCATACGCTGGTTCTCAAGGAGGACGCGCCTCAGGTGATGCAGGCCCAGCGGCTCTTTCCAGAGCAGATGCTTCAGGTGGTTTGGGTGCCTTTCGAGTCGGGCCGAGCACCATCCAACCAAACCCCGTTCTATCGACCGACCCCAACGGCAAAAGAGGCGAACGTCTGGGCATTGTCGGCGGCGGTGCTGGTGGAATACGAGCTACGCACGTTAACCCGCAATGAGAAACAAAAGGGACAAGCCGACGCCCAGCAGTGGTATGCCGCCGCCGTAGCCGCTTTTCCGGTGCTGGTCTACTGCGGTCTGTGGCGCATCCTGCAACGGTTGCGTGAGGGGGCGGCAACCGATTTAGAGGCCTCCCAAAACTTTACGACCCTGATGGTACGGCTCCAACAGGCGGGTAAAAGTCGCGATTCTGAGGCTGAAGCCTATGTGTATGGTGCCGCCCAAACTATCGAGACCCTGCTAGCCCAAGATGGCCCCGTCCGAATGCAGGGCATTACTCTGGATAATCTGGCCTCTGATTCCAGGAAGTATGTGAAGTCCGGCGCGTTTGATGCCTTGCTCAGTGCCTTTCCCCTGGCGATGACCACCCCGACCCCGCCTGCTCTTGAGAAAATTGGCCTGATTTCCTATGCTACCCGCCCCTGTGACGAGACACCGGGCCTCACGGTTAGCCATCAAAATCACCTGTTCTCCACCCAAAGCTACGTCGCCTCAGCGATTACTCAGCCCTTTTGCGGCTATGCCCTCCGGCCAGAACGCACCCAGTCTGACATAGTTAAATCCGCAGAGGAGATGCAGAAACAGCGTCTTGTGCGGGAGGAAATTGGTCATCTAAGACAGCTTGGTTGTCAGCACATCATTTTGCTGTCCCATGCCTATGGGGGGCGACATCTCAACCGCGTGGCCGACCACAATGCACCGCTAACCCCAGTCACCTTCCTCGAAGAGGTCTTTCAATCCTTTCCAGATCTGACCCTTTATCCCCTACTTCGGGATGTGTTTCCGGCTACCCGACTGCGGAATCGGACACAAACCGAAGCCGCTTTTGAAATTTCAACCGTTGGCGACCATGTCAATTTTCTTCGCAATACGGCCATGGAGCAGGTACGAGACATCATCCCGGCCTACACCTTTGCCACGCTGCATGTCGTTGATGCCGCCAACCGCCCCCAGTCTGGGTTTTGTGCCTACTTCCTCGTATCAGAACAGCGAGTCAGTAACCTGAGCTGGACAGAGCGGGCTCGCCAGCACTTGCTTAACCCAGAGGGTAATTCCCCCATTCATCCCTGCCTAACGGCGGTATTGCGTGGGTTGCACTTTATTGAAGCGGAGCGTGGGGTCAAGGCTGGACAACTGATTCCTGTGCTAGATCCCTTTCGCTGGATTTCTCCCACGACCAGGGAGGCGGCTGGGGAGGTGGAAATTTTGCATTCTCGCCGCCGAGGTCGGGTGTATCTCAGCTATCCGGCTCTGCTCACCCATGTGTCTCAAACGCTGCACCGGAGGCAACCCTGATGGAACCCGATATTCTGTTACAGGCATCAACCTGGGGACGGGTCTTTGAGATTGCGGTTCAGCGCGGTGTCATCGCTTACTTGGTGCAGCATAACCATCTGTCTTTGGGGCATCCTGCTCTGGTCGGGTGGCAGTCCCACAGGGTCGCTGATGTCACCCAAGGCGTTTTGCGGCAGCTTAATATTGCGGATCAAAATCTCAAGGAGTGGGTAGAATCCCATATCCGGCACCTGTTGGTCTTTGGCTATGGGCTGGGGTGGAGCACCCTGCGCGAATACCTCACACGCAACGCCACTAAAGACCACCAACTTGAGGCGCTTTGGGTGCCGTTAACCTTGCCCGAAGTTGAAAAAAACTCGGTGGAAGCCAATGAAGCGACCGCCCGCGCCTTCAATCAAGCCTTTAACCTACCCGGCCTAGTGGATCCAGCCTTACTACAACGTGGACAACCGGGACGCGCTGACTTTCTGCTGTGGTTAAAGGCGAATCCGGCGACCCCTCGACGCAGGCGCAAACATCCCGAAAATCTCATCCTTTGCCTTGAGTTTTCCTATAACGCCCCCCCTAAGCTGGCCGACTTCAGAACCGAATCCCCCCACTGTCGGGAGGTTCATCGCTATGCCCGCTATATCGAATCACGGGGTGTCTTTGCCCGCGTCTGTGCTGAGGTAGAGGGCAGCGGCTTCACCCTCAGCCAACGGTTGTCGGATCACCTCATGGTCTTTAGCGGCAAGGACAAGCCCCTGTTTAAGCTCTGTCAGGCTTCCTCCTACATGGAGCGACTCGTCAACCTGCTCACCCAACAGGGACGACTCACCGGAGCCTGTCGGGCCAGTGCCATGGCCATCACCTCCAACGGGTTGGAAAGCCTTACCGCCGAATTTGATTCTGGGAACCCAAGGGACGATCCTCGCGGGCAATTGATGGTCTCCCTTGGCAAAGCCTACCGCAAAGTTCACAAGCTCGAAGAGGGTAGCCAGGACGACCTGAATCACGAAATTCGGCTGGTGTTCAAGAAGCTAGTACAAGCCCTGCCCTCCGGCCTCCGCCAGCAGGCCAAAGTCATCCGCGAAGCCCCTGGTATCGGGCAATCCCTTCACCTGTCGCTGACGGAAACGGTCGAAGATTTTTTCACCCCCACCCAACCCTTGACGGTAGAAGAGGCTCTTGCCGCCATCGAACCGACGGAGGCCCTAGAGGACTTTTTTGGCGGTGCGCCCCAACCTGCCCTGGCCACTGAGCTGCAACAGCGGCTCTTGGCCACAGGAGAGATAAACCTGAGGGATGCCCATGGGGCGGCGGTGGTGGCAGGGCTTCAGGCAGCCCAACCCGGCAGGCTGAATGTAATCGCCCTAGAGGGAAATCCCGGCATCGGCAAAACCACGGCAGTCACCCGATTCCTGGGCCAACAGCAGGAGGGTTATGCCTTCCTCTACGTCAGCCCTCGCGTGGTGATTAACCGCGATGTGACCGCCAAACTAGCCCACGATGAGGAGGGGCAGCCCAGCGGCATTCTCACCCTCACCTCCAACGCCAAGCTCATCAGCGCCGCCGCCCCTTGGTATGCCCAAAAGGTAGCCCAAACGGGCGACCCGTCCCCTCCCCAGAAACAACACATTGACAGCGCTGTGGTGGCCGATGGGGTGGAGAATCTACGCCATCCCCCCTGCAATATCCTCTTTGTCACCCCCCAGGAAGAGCAGGCCATTGACACCGAAATTGTCACCTCCAGGCGCTACAAACGTGCCCGTACAGAACGGGAAGATAGTATGCAGGCCAAGACTCAGCCGGGTGTGCTGCGTACCCTGGCCAGTGCGGCCCGCAAGCTACTGGATGCCAACCCTAAGGTCAACCGTTTGGTGCTCACCGCTGCGATTCAGGGCTATCGCTTGCTCCGTAACCAAACCACGGTGGATGCCCTCAGCCAGCTTTTTCGGCACAGGGCCAACACGGTGCAAGGGAAGCAGGAGCGGCGCACCTTTGCCCAACGAATCCCAACCATCATCGCCATGGTGGATGAGGTAGCTGGGGATGGGGCGGGGGCGCTCTTTTGCCATCGGCTGGCGGAATGGCTGACTCAGCAGTTCATCGAACCCTTTGAGGGAGAACCCTGTCCCTTCCGGGTGGTGCTGATGATTTCCGATGCGTCGCTGAGCAATGACGTGGTGCTCAACCGCTATCTCAATGCGGGCGACCGTGCCCCCGACAAGGTGTTGATTAGCCCCACCACAGGCCGTAGCGCTTTTCGAGTGACAGGGACGAGGATGCGGGTCAGCCCTGGCCTCCATCCCACCCTGCACATCATGACTAACAGCTACCCAGCCTCTACCCTGGATATCCGCTACAGCCTGCGACTAGCTTCCATCACCCCCGGTCTCACCAGCGATGGCCAGCCCCAGCCCATTCGACAGGCCGTGCGCGAACAGTCTGCCGATGAGTTGATTAGAAATGCCCAACTCGAAATTGAAGCGGCGCTGAACCAGGGGGCAGAGCAGGTGATCTTTTTCGCCCAAGATAAGGCATTCCTGCGGCAACTACGGCACACCCTCACGGCTGGGGAATCGCCTCTACTCGGTCTGAATGACGTGAAAATTTTGGATCAAAGTGTGCGGGAAGACCAGCGCCTCCAGCTCGTGCAAGCACCCCAGCGGGATCAGGTTCGGGTTTTCCTGATGACCTCCTCCGGGGCCAGGGGTGTTTCCTTTCCAAAAACCGACTGGATTATTGCCGCTATCCCTCGGTTTAACATCGAAGCCGCCCTCATGGAAGTGGCCCAGCTCATCTATCGCGGGCGAGGCTCCTACCCCGACCCCACCACAGGCCAACCCGTATCGGGGGACGACAAAGCCCGTCACTTGGTTATGCTAATTAACGACTTCTTGATCGTCGATGACGCGGAAGATCGGGAGCGTCGTTGGCTACGACAATCGACTGACCTGCTGACCCTTTTGCTCATGCTCCGATCCACCATCCACACCCGTATCAAGGGTGATGCTGGACTGCGGCGGCAGCGCATTGCCTTTGTCCCGGTAGGGTTTGTGGGAGATGAAGAACTCCTCAGCCTGATGTCAGACGACCTCCGCAACTTTCTGCGGGAGGCCCAGGTGTTTCTGTGCGATGACCACAGCCCGGACGACAAAGCCCTGGTGAAAAAAGCCCAGCAACTGGTGGAACAGCTCTTTGCCCATTTCCACCTTAAGGGGAGTTCCCCAGCCATTGGTACCCCCTCCTACGTGGACTACACCACCGTTGAGGCCCTGGCGAAAACTATCTCACGTCCCACCAGTCATCTCCTCGGAGCCTTGACCGAACCACCCTTAGCGATTCCCCCAGAACTGACTTGCATTGGCCCATTTTGGCTAGAAGATTGGCGAGGACGAACCGCTGAAGAACGGTTTAGCTTCGAGACCTGGCGAACGGAGGTGGGCGAGGGTAGCTCTAACCTGCTGGGGATCCTCAACACCATTGCCAATGACACCCGCCTCCCTCCAAAACTGCGACAACCTGCTAAGGAACTTCACCGCCTTCTGATTCGAGAAAAAGAAGCAGCGGCTAGGGAGTATTCCACCTTGCAAGACACCAAAACCGACAACATCATGGTGGCTTTGCCGCTGGATTATCCCCATTTTTGGAAACCCCAATCGGTCGAAGGCAGAACACAACAGCTTGAAGACCCCACCACCTGGCGCGATGCCTTAGGGACGGCACTCACCTCCCATGGACTGGTGATGCCCGTTTTGCCACGGTACCAAGCGTTCCCCTGGGCAGCAGTGGTGGGGCAACGAGCGATCCACCAGCTAGAACCCGTGTTTGATAACCGCTATTTCATGGCCTCAAGTGAACTGAATCTGCTGAACACGATTCTCCTGGAGGATCACGATGAGGTGGACTAGCTAAGTTGTGAAGCAGTCTGCTGAGAACTAGTTGCGGCGGTTGTCACTGAGCAGTAAGTGGTTTAAATCCCTTCAAACCTTGAGGCAAGCTGCTTGGCTTTGCGGCGATGTTCTTGAACCCATGCGTCAGGGGCGAGAAATTGAGCCTGATCGAGGTGCTTGTATACCCAGAAACTAAATTCAGGTAAAGACCGGGAAGGCAGATCGACATGGTAGTCCACATAGGAGGGTGGCTGTCCTCGCGGTTTGGGTTCTGGCTCAAGGCGTTGGGTGGGATGCCTCAATTCTCCTTCCACAATAAAGGGAACCACCTCTGCGAAAAAACGCACCGTGACATGGGTCAAGGCTTGCTTGCCAGCGCGTTCTAGCTTTTGTTCTTCCGCCGTTCCTAGGGCCAGACCCCACCCTCGGCGGCGGAGGGTATGGGCGGCTTCCATACTTTGATATTGCAAGTCAAGGCTGCGTTTGTGGTTGGGGAGAAGCCTAAAATGGCCACTGAATCGATCTAGGCGACGGAAGGCCAGCCTGCCACTGTCAATGTCTTCGCATAGTAAATACCAGGCGATATCTGAATAGACTAATTGCAGGGGCCAAACCTTGAAATAGCCCAGTTCGCTGGTGGCAAAGGCTTGCCGATCCCGGTGAATTTCAATACCTTGTCCATTTAGAATGGCCGCTTCAATCTGTTCCAAATGCTCAAAGAGGGTGCGGCGGTAGCAGCGTTTGTGCATCATTTCGGCGGGGTCGGTATACACCACCGACTGATTGATGTGGGAGCGCACGGGATAAATAAAATTCTCTGAGTCGGGCTGTAGCCCCAAGCGGCGCACAATCTTGTCGTAGAGGTTGCTAATCAGAGGATCTTGCTGGTATATCGCCAAAGACCGGAGGGCATTGAGGGCGGTTTTGAGTTCGGGCCAGGTCAGCCCCCCTGTGCCGAGGTAGTAGCCCCACTGGTAGCGCCGTTCTGCCATCACCCCATAGCGTTTGAGGGTTTTGAGATCTTTCCGCAGGGTATGGACAGAATCATATTTGAGGGGAATGCCCTGCTCCTGGGCGGTTTCCTGGAGGCGCTGCCGCACCTGCTCCATGGTGTCGTGGGCTTCATCGTCGGCAGACAGGGGATCAGAGGCTCCAACCCCAGGATGACGCAGCAAGGTAGCGACCAACAGAATCAATCGGTCGAAGGCGGACTGAGCCGCGTAGCCGTGGTCTGGTTTACGGGCAGGCATCGCAACTTAAAATATTTTTCAGCAAAACTTTATGGTTCTAAATCCTTGCAATACAAAGCTTAACTCGCTTTTGGCTCTGTCCTTATCAATACCATAACTTCTTAGGAGAGAGTGGGGTGTTGAGGCTATAGTGCCTAGGCGCTAGGGCGATGGTGATGACAGAGCGGGGGCAACCTTTTATGCAGCGGTGTTTAGTACTTCAGGTTTTAGGGAACAGCGACGTTCAAGGAGACTGGAACAGGAAGCCCCACGAAAAAGGCTCAGAGCTATTGGGGGCCATCGGGAGCTACAGCCTGTCGGAACTCAAGGAGGCCATGGGGTTAATGGAGGGGTAGTCCTATTTCGTACAGGCTAGAGAATAATCAGGCGACCCTAGAGACCTTACGGCAGTAGATTGCTGTTTTTGGCTGTTTTTTTCTCTGACCCGTAGATTAATGCACTACCAATGGAGGAAACCGTCAGCAATGGCAGTAGCTCCATCAACTTTCCGCTCATTGACCGCCTACGCACCACCCTGGGGCAGCAACTCCAGGGCGATTGGGAGATCCATTGGGCCATTATTTTGACCGATCAGATCACCTGGATGGAGCAACAGACGGATCGCGATGCCGAGGGATGGAAGGACATTGTGGCATCGGATGGGGCTTGGTGGAAAAACCTCCTGGCAGACTGGCTCACCCAACGGCAAATCCCGTATACCTTTATTCCGTTGGTGGTGGATCCCCAGATCAAGGATGGAGCCGCAGATTGGGATGGGATCGCTGAAGTCCTTGCGCCGCTGCTGAATCAGTTTTTTCCTGGATCGGGCAAATCGGTTCACTTCAACCCCGCCCCCTCCCTCAATCCGTCTGCCACCGAGGCATTCGACCGGGTGGTGATTCAACACAGCAGTGGCACCCCCGCCTTGAGCAGTGCCCTGTACCTCTGGGGGATTGAGCAAAAGCTGGCGGGTCGGGCCTTTGATTTTGCCTACCTGTCTATCAATGAATCCAACGCCCAGCCGGAGACGTTTTCCCACGAAGGGAAGCATTGGCAGTGGCGGTTAAAGAAGCCCCAGGTGCTGAAGCTGCTGGGACTACAAGACTTTAGCGGCGCACTGCAACTCTTGGGGGACGATTGCCCCGACCAGGCGTTGGTGCAGCGGCTTCAACGGTTAGATAAGGCGGCGGCTTTTAATATCAACGCGCTTCAACTAGATCTAACCCCCAAGGAGGACGTAATTGAGCGCATTACCATCGCCCTTTGGACAGAAAAAGCGCTGCGGTGCAATGGGCAGTGGATGAACTGGTATCTCAGGGTGGCGGGGGCGATGGAGCTAACCCTGCTGTGTTTGGTGGAAAAGCAGGGGGAGATCTACTTTTCAGCGAAGCAAGAGGCAAATCGCTATGAGTGGAGAACGACGCCCCTAAAAACGATTCTGCATCATCCAGATAATCCCCATACTCACTTGGGTTTTACGGTTTCCATCAAGGATGTTGTGGAAAACCTACTGAGTGAAGGAAGCGTTAGCCAATACAACAAGAAAAGACAGGGAAACGTCACTTTCAAGGTGCAGCAACTCTATAGGACAGGGCAAGAGTCTGAGCAATGGAAACGGTTCAAGGAATTTTACTGCGGTAATCGCTGGAGGCTCAGCGATCAGTACTCCGATAGCTTTGTGTTTATTCGCAATAACCTTTACCACTCCTTGTCGGGGGATCGGTTGGATACGGTACTTGATGAGCAAACGAAAGTTTTGAAGTCAGTCGATCATCCTGACCATCCTGCATTTATTGCGATTGGGCACCTGCGATTTCTGCTCGATTTAGCTGACTTAACCGAGTCGGTCAAAGACCGGATGGCTTTTTATCGTTCCGAAATGGAACACGTTCACCATGATTTGGAGGCTCTAGCATGAGTCAGCACGATTGGTTGATGGCCCAACGCCAGCTCTATCCCACCCTGCCCGAAGACACCCCGGCCAATGTGGCTATCCATCCGGTGAGTGGAACCTGGCAGGAGGGAACGCCCCATCTGCAAAGCCAGTTTTGGTGGGGCGGTGGGGCCAGCCAAGAAGCCCTGCGCCAGTTGCCGGATGCCTTGCCCCAAAATGCATCCTTGGCGGTGATGACCTTTGGCCCCGTCCAGACTTTTTTGGGGGCGGGGCAGCGGCTGCGCGATTGGGCGGTGGCCTCTTGGTTGTGCCATTACCTGGCGGCGGTGGTCATGCACCATTGGGAGGAAAACGGGGGGCGGGTGCTGCTGCCGTGGCATCAATTGTCGCCGTTGATGGTGTGGCTGAGGACGGGGCAATGCCCGGATAATGAGCGCTTCTGGCGGGCGGAACTGCCCAATGTGTTGACGGGGCTGGTTCCGGCCCAGGGGGAACAGGCGGATCGGTGGATGGCTGATCTGGATCAAACCGTGACCCGCGAATGGAGCCGCCTGGTAGCAACCCTGGAATATGCCGTCATTGCCCATGAGGCAGACAAGCTGAACAAGCGCGGGGGCGGCAAAAAGCTGCTGGACGGTGTGGGCTGGCGGGTGATTCACCGAGATCACCAATCGCTGTGGTCGGTCTATAGCGAACATCAGCCCCTGGAACCGGAACGGGTGATGGAGATTAGCCGCGACCTCCATCAACGGATTGAGGGCCGCAAGGTGGGGCGCGATTGGGCTGGCCCTTGGTGGGGCGGCAAAACCAGCCCAACGGCAGGCAGTTTATCCATTTGGCAGCCCGGTCTGCGTCCGATTGATCAGGGCGGCACCTGGGGAATACCGGAGGATCAGCTCGATAACTGGTGGAAACGGGCGGCCCAAAGCAGCGTTTTTCAGGGGTTGTTTGGCACCGAAGAACGGCTGAACAGCCTGGAATTGGTGAAGCGGCTGGCCTCGGTGCCGGAGATTATCGAGGCGACGTTGCAGAGTCTATGGGGCTATTCCGCCCCAACTTGCCCCTGGGAGCGGTTTCCCGATCAGACGGCGGTGGCCGCTGCTTGGGTGCCGTCTAAAGTGGAAGCTACCCTCTGGAATCAAACGATTTCAGGGATCAGCAAGGAATTTCAGCGGGATGGTCGTAAGCCGTGGGGCATTCCCCTGGTGGACGACAACGCCTCCTATGCCCACCCAGAAATCCTCGAACGGCGCAACCTCAAAGCCTGGAACCCTGGGGCCGACGACAGCGAGATCCAGGGCTTGGAGGAATACTGGGAACTCGCGGTGCCTGCCACCTGGACAACCCCCATTCAGTGGCTGGTGGGCTGGCGAGGGGATGGCGACAACATGGGCCAGTGGCTATCGGGGGAACAGTACCACAGGCAAAATCTTCCCTGGAGTCGGTGGCACCCGGATGCGGAACAAATTGCCGCCCGTGGCCTAGGGATTGACCCGCCCCAAGCGCCCCCTGGCCAACCTCGGCGGCTGGAGTTGCCCCACATGCTGGATTTGTCGGTGTTGTTTGACCGTTGGAATCAGCTTCTTGATCCCCTAGTGGAGCAGCAGCATAGCGGCAAGGTGATTTTTGCGGGGGGCGATGATTTTCTGTTGCTGGGGCCATTGCCGGAGGCCGTTCCCCTGACCACGCGCCTCCATCAGCTTTGGTCGGGGGAGGCATCGCCCCTGACGCAGCCGCTGGATCCTCCGGTGGATGGCTGGGTGCAATACCAGGGCACCCCCTACCCGGTACCCGGAAAACGGATGCAGTTTAGCCTGGGGCTGGTGATTGCCCAGCGTCGGGTGCCCCAGTCGCTCTGGCATCGGGGGCTGAACCAAGCCTACAAGGCGGCTAAGGCGGCGGGTAGAAACCGGGTCTGTGTGCGGGTCATCTTTAACAGTGGCCAAACCCTGGACTGGATCTGTCCTTGGCCCCTCTGGGAACGGCTGATGACTTGCAATCCTTGGGTGTTGGCCCCTGGCACAGACCCAGACCACCCTCCCCAGCGCAACCCCGCCGATGGCAAAACCGCCCTCAACCGTTGGGAAAAGCTGCTGGGCTACCTGGAGCGGGTGCGCCAGAACCAGCCCGATCTCACCACGGCGGAGAAGTTGCTGACCACCCTTTGGCAGAGCGTGGGCCTGGATCTGACCTGGGCAGAGGTTTACGCCATTGCCAAGTTCGACTTTCGGGACGAAATCCGAGATTGGGATTGGTGGCTGGGCTGGGTGAGCCTACGCGGTTTTCTGGCCCGCCAAGACCGAGATCGGGAACAGTGGCTATCCCAATGGACGACTCAATCGGGAGGTGAACGATGACCGGATGGTATAGCATCACGCCAACGGGGCCAATTACCCTGGGCAATTTGGTGGCGACGGGGCAAAACAGTGGCCAGGTGGGATGTCGTTGGCCGCCCAATGGGCATCACTTGGCGGCGGCCTTAGATCTTCCGTCCCATTGCCAGTTGTGGGGGCCATTTTGGTTTGACGACCGGAACCTGCATGTGCCCATACCCCATACGGTGTATACCGATCAGGCCGTAAAGGGGAACGACACACCGAAGGCCATCTACCGGATGCAGTGGCAGGCGGGGCAGTGGCAGGTGCAGGAGGCGCACCAGGGCAAATCCATCGAGCAACTGGCGGATCGGTTTTTGCTGCGTACCCAGGATTTAGAGCAGCTTTGGTCGGCCCAAAAGCTGACGAGTACCAGTAATCTTCAGCCCATCCCCTGGGAGACCCTCACCCTCAACCACAACCAGCGGAAGGATTACCAGGTGACGGAGGAGGGGGGCTTCTTTGCCGAAATGACCACGCTGATGAATCCGGGCTGGTCAATTTTGGTGCGAATCCTGGGCAGTTTTACGCCACCCACCCACAGCCGTTTGGGGGCTGGGGGCACTCCGGTGGTGATTCAGCCAGTAGCCCCTGGGCTAAGCCAGCGCTGGGATAGCCTAGGGGCCGATTGCCCTGGGGCGACGGGGGCCGTGTTGTTGACGGGGGCACTCTGGAGTGACCCGACGACGAAGCAATCGTTGCCCTATCCCCCGCACCCAAAACCCTGGGCCTATGGGGCTGGGCTGGGGGTGCCGTGGCAATCGTTTAAGTTCATCCGCCATCCCAAGTCTGGGGAGCCGCGCCGTGTTCTCACGCCGGGAGAATGGCTGACTCCGGCGGGGGCGGTGTATCTCTGGGATGACCTCGCCCCCAGCCAACGGTCGGGGCCACTGACTGACCCCTTCCATCGACATGTTTTAGGCTACGGCCACCTATGGTTATTTAAGGAGACAACGCTATGAGCACTGCAACTGCATCCCTGGCCGGAAATGCCTGGTTGGTAGCCCGCGAACCCATTCACATTGGCGGGGCCGATAGTGAGAACCGGGGGAACAATAATCCCATTTTTCGCCTGCCGGATCGAACCCCCGTTTTGCCGGGAAGTTCGTTGCGGGGGGCGCTGCGAGAACACGCGGAGGCCGATCCGACCTATAAGGGCGATGTGCAAAATTGGTTTGGCGGCAACCCCACTGAGTCGGCCCCTGGTCGGATTTCGTTGGGTTGGGGTTGGCCGGTGTGGTGGCCCGTGCATGTGTTGGGCTATGGCAACTGGTGGGTAAGCTGCCCCACTTGGCTCCGTCGCTATGGCAAGCTAACGGGCCAGTCGGTGTCTTTTGCGGCCAATCCGGTGTTGATTACTGACCCGGAGATGGCAGGGCAGACGGTCTTTTTGCGCTGGGTGAAGCTGGAAAATGTGACCTACCAAGACCCGGCCCCTCTGCCCCTGCCCCCGGAGTTGAACGACTATCGCCAGCGGTTGCTGGTGGTGCCCGATGACAGCATTACGGTGCTGGTGGATATGGGCCTGGTGCGACAGCCGAGGGTGAGCCTGAAGAGTGTTGAGGAGTTTGATCAGGAGAATGAGAAAGATCCCGATAAGGCAGACAAGAACACCCTGGTACGAAATCTGTTTGCGGTGGAGGCAATTCCGCCCGGAGCGGCGTTTTTGCTGAGCTGGTCTAGCCGCACGGAGGTGAAGAATCTCCCGGCCTGGGAGCAGTTTTTGCACCAGGAGCACTATGTGGGGGGCCTGTGGAGTGTGGGCTATGGCCGAGTGATTGTTGAGGGGATTTAGGGAGGTATTTTGCGATGGCGATTAAACATTACGAGCTAGACCGTTGGGTCTTTGAAGGGTTGATTGCGGGGGCCACCAGCAAGGATCAACTCAAAAATTGGCAGGGGGCCGCTAGTGGCATTGCGGAGTTTGTGTCGAGTTGGGGGATGGAGCGGTTTTGGGCGATGTCGTTGTCTCCGGTGGTGTTGGGGGGTGGTTTGCCCGATCCGAATGCGGGAACGGAGGATCAACGGCGATATTTTGCGTGGCAGGTGGCCCGTGTGGTGTTGTGCCGCATTGTGGGCCAAGATTTACAAATTCGAGCGAATATGACGACTCTGGAGTTTCAGGATCGGTTTCAGGCGCTGAATTTTAATCAGCAAATGCTGCTGACGGATTTGTTGCTGGAAATTGGCGATACGATTCAATTCTGGACGATGCGCCTGAAGGATACGCTGGAGGCTGGCCAACCCGCCACCCAGGTTTGAAATCGGGTTCTTCCAACCCACGTCACGACCTTCTCCGGAAGGTACAGGTGCTGCGACTTAGTGCAGTTGTGTCTGCGTAGCTTTAGCCCAGTTTGGGCATATTGAGCGAGTAGTTTCATGGTTGTGCCATGCTTCGTTTTACCGTTTCGCTAATCATCCTGGGGTTGGTTGGTTGTGCCACTAGTCCCGACACTGCTTCTATCCCAACACCGCCCCCAACCCCAACACCTACGCCAACCCCTCAGGCCGTTGCCACTCCAGAACCACCCCCTACTCCCGTCTGGAAGCCCACGGGGGATGGTTGGCGAAGTCAGAGTGACCAAGACGGACGCCCTGTCTACTTTCGCAAAATCACGACGGGGGATTGTGGGATCTACGACTACTGCCTTAACTATGAGGTCACGACTGAGCAAGGCTGTAGCACACTCTACGTGCAGGCCAGTTTGACCAATGAGGCAGGGCAGAATGTGGATTGGACGAATGATACAGTTCAGGGGTTGAGGCCCAAAGAAACAGGGGTGATTTCCCTTGGGGCGACCGAGTCGGGCAGTTTTCGCCTAGACGAGGTAAATTGTCGGTGAGCACTCCCAGTCACGACCTTCTCCGGAAGGTATAGGGGCTGCGACATCAGTTCCAACTGAGCGATGAAGTGACGGAACCACGTCACGACCTTCTCCGGAAGGTACAGGGGCTGCGACAGACGTGCAGTCATTTTACCGTTGTTACCTTTTTTGGTCACGACCTTCTCCGGAAGGTACAGGTGCTGCGACTCTTCTGCAAACACCCGAAGCTCGAGCATTTCTGCCAGTCACGACCTTCTCCGGAAGGTACAGGTGCTGCGACCATATGTTGTGTATCTAAGAGTCATTAGATTACTAGTCACGACCTTCTCCGGAAGGTACAGGTGCTGCGACTTAATAGGAGTCATCGTTTCGACTCCCTTAACTTTCTTAGTCACGACCTTCTCCGGAAGGTACAGGGGCTGAGACAGGTTAGATGCAACGTTGTTCCAGCCGATGTTCTTAGGTCACGACCTTCTCCGGAAGGTACAGGTGCTGCGACCTAGCTTCCATTGCTACAGCTACAGCGTGAGTCTGGTCACGACCTTCTCCGGAAGGTACAGGTGCTGCGACTTATCACAGAACTTTTTCGTATCTTCAGCGAAGATGTCACGACCTTCTCCGGAAGGTACAGGTGCTGAGACTTGCCTGTCCCCGCGTACCCTTGCAGCCGAAAAAAGGGAGTCACGACCTTCTCCGGAAGGTACAGGTGCTGCGACACCGTACGACTCACGTTGTACTGCTCGACCGCAGTAAGTCACGACCTTCTCCGGAAGGTACAGGGGCTGCGACATGATGTCGAAAGTTAGCATCCACGCCCATACCTCGTCACGACCTTCTCCGGAAGGTACAGGGGCTGCGACAGGATTGCCTGCTGAACCTTGACGGCCTTGTTGATGGGGTCACGACCTTCTCCGGAAGGTACAGGTGCTGCGACCATTCGTATCCGGCCTTGAAGCACTCGGCGGTGAATGTGTCACGACCTTCTCCGGAAGGTACAGGTGCTGCGATCCTATGGCGTCGGGGTCTAGTTGGTTGGGGTATTCATCAGTCACGACCTTCTCCAGAAGGTATAGGTACTGCGACGGCAGATCGATCTGTTCAGCGACTTTTTCGGCGCGTTGGCCACGACCTTCTCACGAAAGTACAGGGGCTGCGACATACCAAGCTCAGGGTCTTGAACCTTAATGTCGTACAGCGTTTATTCACACATCACTGAAAATATTGGAGACATCCCATGGCCTCACTCCCCACAACCCAACCCCTCTGGTATCAAATTGATCCAGACCGCCCAGAAAGAGGTTGGATCCCCAAAACAGAACACATCATCATCAGCCCCCAAAAGCCCGAAAACAAAGTCATCCGAGAAGCCTGGTACGCCAAAAACCAACTCGCCTACGCCCCACCCTCCAAAAAAGCCACCCTCACCGCCCAAATCCTCACCCCCATCCAAGTCGGCGGCATCAGAGTCACCAACGAAATGACCCTCCCCGCCCAAATCGGCGGCTATCCCTGCATCCCCGGCTCCAGCCTCAAAGGCGCACTTCTCTCCTGGCTGCGCCGCCAACACCCCACCATGCCCCCCGAAGAACAAGCCTTCTGGCAAAGCCTCATCGAACCCAACGGGCAAGGCTGGAAACCCCGCGCCATCCGCTTTGAAAGCACCCCCCTCAAAAACCTAGAACCCTACCCCCTCAACCCCCAACAATCCTGGCAGGTCTTAAACAACCAAGAAGACCGCACCAGACTCGCCATCCAATGGCAAGCTGGCCCCCAAGAGCCCCCCAGCACCAACCCCGACAAAATCGCCTTCCAAGTCAACCTGCGCCACAGCCCACCCCCCCAACAAAAAACCTGGCTCACCCAACGCCTACAAGAAACCCTCCTACATCAAGGCATTGGCCGTGGCAAAGCCTCCGGCTTCGGACGCCTCGGCAAAACCTCCCAAGGCACATGGACAATCAAACTCGAAGGCATGAAACCCGCCATCCAAACCCGAAACCTCAAAGACGGCATCAACGGCCAATATCGCTGGTCTCCCCAAGTGCTGCGGGCACACCTGCGGGGCTGGTTCACCCGCATCGCCCTCTCCCAAATGAACCAAGCCAACGCCATCAACCTCACCAATCAAGTCTTCGGTGGCCTGGGGCGTCCGGCCCGCCTCAACCTCACCAGCTTTAGGGCCTACGCCGGACGAACCCTCGGCACCAACGGTCAGACATCGAAAACCTCAGACAACAACGGCTACGCCAACATCCTGCGCCAAGACGCCGAAGAAACCTGGAAAATCGAAGCCCTCTGCAACAGCGACTTCATTCCCCTCGTCGATGCCCTGCTAGAACTCAGTCAACGCCTCGGCGGCATGGGGCCAGGTTGGCGACGCCCACCCCACAGCTTCCGCAACGGCACCGTCTATCGCGGTAGCCAATTCACCACCACCACCCAAAACAGCCACCAATCCCTCCCCGACCTCATCGCCAGCCTCCAAGCCCAAATTCAGTACCTCGCCCGTCAATACCACCTGCCCATCGCCCCACCCAACCCCCTCCCCCAGGGCAGCATCCACAGCATCTGGCAAAGCACCAACCCTGACCAGTGGCGCGACATCGTCCACGGCGTCTGTAGCAGTAGTGCCCCAGACCGACCCGCCTGGTGTGGCAGCTCCCAAACTCGTCCCTCCGGCTACACCGTCCGCCAACACAAAGGCGACCAGCCCCAAGATAACTACTGCCTCATCACCCTCTTCGAGGCCACCATCGCACCAACCCTAGGGAGACAGGGGTTTACCCAAATCTGGCCAGTCTAGCCTCCTGCCACTAACCCAAAACAGCTAGGACATCCCCACGGCTCAACCCCAGATCGGGCCGTGGGGTGTTTTCTGCCCATACCCAAAACAGTGCAGCAGAGTCAGCATCAGGTTGCTTTTCCGAAAATTTATTAGTACTCTAGAACTATATTGCGATCAAGGTATCCTATGGCTCAAAAAACGATTCAATGCCGCCTGGTCGCCCCTGCTGAGACCCGTCAATACCTGTGGACACTCGCCGCCGAAAAAAACACGCCGCTGATTAACGCCCTCATCCAAGGCATCGTCACCCACGAAGACTTTGAAACCTGGCGGATTAAGGGCCGACATCCCGCCGATGTTGTGACCCAGCTCTGCAAAAGCCTGAAAACAGAAGCCCCCTTCTCCGGTCAGCCCTCCCGGTTCTATGCCTCCGCCGAAAAAGCCGTCAACTACATCTTCAAATCCTGGTTTACCCTGCAACGCCGCCTCCAGCAGCAAATCTCTGGCAAACAAACCTGGCTCACCATCCTCAAAAGCGATGACGAACTGGTTGAGCTATGTGGCCATGATCTAGAAGACATCCAAGATAAAGCCGCCCAGATTTTGGATGACGCTGAAACGGCCATTGAGGATGCAGGGAACTCAGGCCAATCTAAGCCAGCCGCCATCAGGGCACATCTGTTCAAAAAGCACGACCAGGCCAAACAACCCCTGATCCGTTGTGCCACCGCCTATCTCCTCAAAAACGGGGTCAAGATTCCCGACCACCCCGAAGACCCCGACAAATTTGCCCACCGCCGCCGCAAAGCCGAAATTCAGGTGCAGCGCCTCCAAGACCAGCTCGAAGCCCGCCTTCCCAAAGGCCGAGACCTCACCGGACAAGCGTGGCTCTCCACCCTGCTCACCGCCACCACCACCGTCCCCAAAGACAACCGCGAACATAAGCAGTGGCAAGACAGACTGTTGGCCCAGCCCCGCACCATCCCCTTCCCCATCCTGTTTGAAACCAACGAAGACCTCGTCTGGTCGCGGAATGCCTCCGGTCGTCTCTGTGTGCGCTTCAACGGCCTGAGCGAACATCGGTTTCAAATCTACTGTGACCAACGACAACTGCCCTGGTTTCAGCGCTTCCTCGACGACCAAGAAACCAAGCGGGCCAGCAAAAACCAGCACTCCAGTGCCCTCTTTGCCCTGCGTTCCGCCCGCCTCTCCTGGCAAGAATGCGATGACCACCAAGGCCACCCCTGGGATGTCCACACCCTTACCCTCTCCTGCACCGTCGATACCCGCCTCTGGAGCGCCGAGGGCACCGACGACGTGCGCCAGGAAAAAGCTGCCGATGTCGCCCAGATACTAGACTTAATCGGAATTAAAAAAGCAGTCAATTCTTCATCTGGAATCGAATGTTCCTGCCGTTAATGCGTGTATTTACATGAAGAACAATTTATTACCGATAAGGTCTACTCACCCGCCTCAACGAGAAAGGTGACTTATCCAAAACCCAGGCAGGCTATGCCAAACGCCTCACCTCCACCCTAGAGCGCCTCGATAGCTCCTTCCATCGCCCCAGCCGCCCCCGCGACCAAGGACAAGCCCACATCATCGCTGGCCTCAGCCTGGGCTGGGATGTCCCGCTTACCCTAGCGATTTGGAACGCTAGCACCCAGGAAGTCCTGACCTATCGCAGCCTCCGGCAACTCCTGGGTGAAGACTACAGCCTCTTCCTCAAACACCGCCGAGACCAACAGCAGCAGTCCCATCGCCGCCACAAGGCCCAGCGCCAGGGCAAAGATAACCGCTTTGGCACCTCCAACCTGGGAGAACATCTTGATCGCCTACTGGCCAAGGCCGTCGTCGCTGTGGCCCAGCAGTATGGAGCCGGGAGCATCGCCATTCCCACGCTAGACAACATTCGCGAAACCCTTCAGGCCGAAATTCAGACCAAAGCCGAGCAAAAAGCGCCCGGTTCCATCGAAGGCCAGAAACGCTACGCCAAGCAATACAAAATCAGCATCCACCAATGGAGCTACAGCAGACTACTCGATCAAGTAGCCAGCAAAGCCGCCCAGCAAGGACTCGTCATCGAAACCGTCAAACAACCCTGGCGGCAAAATCCCCAGGAGCGAGCAAAAGCCGTAGCCATAGCCGCCTACGAGGCCCGACAAACGGTAGTACCTTAGAACCAAAAGACCAGGCTATAATGGGCAAACAGCTTTGAACCCGACCGTTGAACCTAGACAACCGAATGCCTCAATCGCGCCGCGACTCATGCGTTAGCCTCTGAGTCGTGTGAAATAAGGGTTAGTTTGGCTGTTGGAAAACAGCCGTGCTTTCTGGCCCTGGTAGCTACTCGCCCTGATGCTGTCGGACGAGGGGCTTCGGCCTCTCCGAAGAGATTAAGTCGTAGTTGGTGGGCTTGCAACTCCAATTATGGCGTAGGTGCGCTCCCAGCAATAAGGGTGCGGATGTACTGCTGTAGTGGCTACCGAATCACCCCCGACCAAGGGGGAACTCGCTCCAATACTGGGGTTGAGGGTCTTCGGAAGGATGAAATACGCCTTCTCGATCCGCGCTAAGGCCAAACGACCCGTCACACGGTTGTTTCGAGTCTTTGCCCAAGTCAAAAGGCCCCCAACCTCACCAGTACCGCCAGGATGGATGAGGCGATCCGCGCAAACACCTTCTGAAAGCCTTATCTTGAGCTCCTTTCAGAAGCCTGCGTCACAATCAACCACCCTGCACCGCTTAGTGATGCCCGAGCGTTACTACGAGATTCTTTATCAACTCTTCTCGTCACAATCAACCACCCTGCACCGCTTAGTGATGCCCTTTTTGAAGAATATAAGGGGCGCTTCACGCGATTGTCACAATCAACCACCCTGCACCGCTTAGTGATGCCCGGCCAGGTCATGCTACGCCTGCAAGCCCCAGACGTCACAATCAACCACCCTGCACCGCTTAGTGATGCCAACGTATGTTCCAGGGTCAATAAGCTTTGGATTTGTCACAATCAACCACCCTGCACCGCTTAGTGATGCCCGAGTCGGGCGGGGTCATTGACGCTAACAGGATTGGTCACAATCAACCACCCTGCACCGCTTAGTGATGCCCTTCTTGCTGAGTAGCGTGGACGGCTTCAGGGGTGGTCACAATCAACCACCCTGCACCGCTTAGTGATGCCCGATCAGCCCCACCCAATACCGCAAGGTGGCGGCGGGAGTCACAATCAACCACCCTGCACCGCTTAGTGATGCCCGAGCGGTTCGGCTTTGATGTGACTGCGGCTGAAATCACAATCAACCACCCTGCACCGCTTAGTGATGCCCATCACAATGGGCCGTAACTCCATGCCCTGCACGATGTCACAATCAACCACCCTGCACCGCTTAGTGATGCCCGACGGGTGCTGACCCCCTCACCATTGCAACAAGCCGGTCACAATCAACCACCCTGCACCGCTTAGTGATGCCCGCAATAAGAATATGGGATTCATATGCATCCCGATATCACAATCAACCACCCTGCACCGCTTAGTGATGCCCGTAGCCCAGGACGGGCTGGGCACTCTAGTAGTGCGTCACAATCAACCACCCTGCACCGCTTAGTGATGCCCCGGGGACGCCTCCACGGGCCGCACAGGGGCCGCAGGTCACAATCAACCACCCTGCACCGCTTAGTGATGCCCTTGAAAAATTGGGCATTGTCTGAGCATCCCCTCGATATCACAATCAACCACCCTGCACCGCTTAGTGATGCCCTCTTAGGGTGCCCTATCGGAGGGGCTGTGTATCGTCACAATCAACCACCCTGCACCGCTTAGTGATGCCGGATGAGGCCAGAAAGCGTAAAGATACCAACGAACGTCACAATCAACCACCCTGCACCGCTTAGTGATGCCGGAGGATTCGAGTAGCTGTCGGTAGCATTTCAGCACTCACAATCAACCACCCTGCACCGCTTAGTGATGCCGGGTTTCTTCTTGGATTTCGATCACGTTGCTGGTGGTCACAATCAACCACCCTGCACCGCTTAGTGATGCCGATTGGGGACGGCATTTTCAATTAAAGGGAAGATCGTCACAATCAACCACCCTGCACCGCTTAGTGATGCCGGAGGCCTGGGTATTTTTGCCCGATTGGTGCGATTGTCACAATCAACCACCCTGCACCGCTTAGTGATGCCGGGGTAGAAATCAAGCCAGATGGCGAGGTGCCAGCCCTCACAATCAACCACCCTGCACCGCTTAGTGATGCCGGTCCAAGGGCGTCCATCAGCAGTAGGCGACGTTGAAGTCACAATCAACCACCCTGCACCGCTTAGTGATGCCGGAGCAGTTGAGCCTATGGGCTTAGGGAACCCTACCACGTCACAATCAACCACCCTGCACCGCTTAGTGATGCCGGACAGGAATTGTTTAGGGAAGCGGCCCGAACAGGCGAGTCACAATCAACCACCCTGCACCGCTTAGTGATGCCGTTGACGTATCCCAGGCGTTTATCTCGCTATCCATGTCACAATCAACCACCCTGCACCGCTTAGTGATGCCGCCTAGAAGATCTAATTGATGCCCTGTGGGAGTGGGAAGTCACAATCAACCACCCTGCACCGCTTAGTGATGCCGCTGATGTGGTAGGTCACAATCAACCACCCTGCACAGGGGAGGTTGAAAGAGGAGGGAGTGTGCCCAGTTCACCATCAATGGTCGTCACAATCAACCACCCTGCACAGGGGAGGTTGAAAGTTTTCATCGGTGAAGTTGTAGCGCGAACAATTCAAGTCACAATCAACCACCCTGCACAGGGGAGGTTGAAAGATCCCGGAATTTTAAGCAATCCGTAATATAAGGCTAGTCACAATCAACCACCCTGCACAGGGGAGGTTGAAAGTACGCCCTACTGGGCAGTCCTCTCACGGTCTACGGAGTCACAATCAACCACCCTGCACAGGGGAGGTTGAAAGAAATCTCGTAAGCTTTAGTAGGCGATGGAGGCCTAGTCACAATCAACCACCCTGCACAGGGGAGGTTGAAAGAACGACGATCTTCTTTTTATTGGTTGGTATGCCGTGTCACAATCAACCACCCTGCACAGGGGAGGTTGGCGGGAATTGTCTGGGTATTATGCCGACCAACCAGACGCAATGAGTTACTCTGTCTATCGCTGAAGACTTCAGCGGGGAAAATTATTTAGCGAGTTGAAAGGTAGAACGTCAGCTTCCTTTGCATGAGTTGATCTCAATACTGGCCCTAAGAAGCTAAACGACATTCAATGTGTCACCAGTCGTTTGACGACAAGATTTTGGCCCGATGACACTAATATGGCCTCGACGACACCAATCTGTCACTGATGACAAATAACGTGTCACTGTACATAGGAAAAGCGGGTGATGAGACTCGAACTCACGACATTCAGCTTGGGAAGCTGACGTTCTACCACTGAACTACACCCGCAAGGTGCGCTGGCCTGTAACCAACGGATACCTATTATAGGGCTATTTGCGAGCTATTTACTCAGCGTGTACTCCTTGGGGGGGATTTCCTGGGGGGTGGGGGGTGTCGGGGTGGAGTCGCCCCCGGTGAGGCGTTGGATCAGGTTGCTGATCATGCTGTTGAGGCGGTCGATGTAGGTGTAGAGGACGGGCACCACGACCAGGGTAAGCAGGGTGGAGGTGGTGAAGCCGCCGATGACGGCGATGGCCATGGGGCTGCGGGTTTCGCCGCCTGCACCGAGTTCTAGGGCGATGGGTACCATCCCGGCCATGGTGGAGATGGAGGTCATCAGGATGGGGCGAAAACGGGTGACGCCCGCTTCCACGACGGCATCGCGGCGAGGTTTACCGCGTTCCTTGGCCATCAGGGCGTAGTCCACCAGCAGGATGGCGTTTTTGGTCACCAGGCCCATCAGCAGTACGATGCCGATCAGGGCGAAGAGGCCGAGGGGTTTTTGGAAAATCAGCAGGCCCAGCAGTGCGCCGCCGACGGAGAGGGGCAGGGAGGCCATCACCGCTACGGGGTAGATGAAGCTGTTGTAGAGCAGCACCAGCACGGCGAAGATCATCAGCACGGCGGTGGCCAGGGCTAGGCCAAAGCGGGTGAAGATGTCGCGCATGATTTCGGCGTCGCCAGCGGGTTGCTGGGTGACGGTGGGAGGCAGGGCTTGTAGGGTGGGCAGTTCGTCCACGAGGGCCAGCCCTTGGCCGAGGGTGAGCCCTTGCAGGTTGCCGCCGATGGTGACTTGGCGGGATCGATCAAAGCGGTCGATCTGGGCGGGGCCGCTGCCAAAGCGCACTTCGGCGACGGCGGAGAGCGGTACCAAGGCTCCGGTTTGGCTGGGGACGCGCAGGGTTTGTAGCAGGATGGGGTCGTCGCGGAATTCCGGGGCGATTTGGACGCGGATGGGGATTTGGCGGTCGCCCAGGTTGAAGTCGGCCAGGTTGGCGTCGGTGTCGCCGAGGGTGGCCAGGGAGGCGGTTCCGGCGATGGCTTGGACGGTGACACCCAAGTCGGCGGCGCGTTCCCGGTCGGGGATAATCTGCACCTCAGGCCGCACCAAGCTGGCGCTGGAACTGACATCCACAAAGCCGGGGAGGGCGCGCATTTCGCGGGTGAGGGCGTCGGAGGTTTCCCGCAGGGCGATGGGGTCGTCGCTTTTCAGCACCACCGTCAGGTCTTTGCTTTCGCCCCCGGCCCCCTGGCTTTGGAAGGTGACGCGGGCACCGGGGACTTGTTCAAACAGAGGGCGGATGTCCTGTTCAAACTGGCGTTGGGAGACATCGCGCTCGTTTTTGGGCAGCAAACGCACGTAGAGGGTGGCTTGGTTAACGCCATTTTCACCGCCCTCGGTGGCTAGCACGGCAGAGACAGCGGGGTTCTCCAGCAGTCCATTGGTAACTTGGGCCGTGGCACGCTGGGTGTCGGCTAGGGTGGCACCGGGGGGCAGTTCCACGGTGATGGTGGAGAGGCCGGAGTCGCTGGCATCGAACAGGTTGGTGGGAATGTAGGGCACCAGGCGCAGGCTACCGATGAAGAAAATCAGGGCTAGGGCCAGGGTGAGGACACGGTGGCGCAAGGCCCAGCGCAGCAGCCGTTGATAGAGGCCGGGGCGGCGGCGGGTGCCGTTGCTGTCGAAGCTTTCCAGGGGATCGTCGCCGAAGACGGTCTGGGGTTTGGATTTCAGCAGGTAAGCGGCCATCATCGGCGTGACGGTGCGGGCCACGACGGTGGAAAACACCGTTGCTGTGGCCACCGTCACCCCAAAGGGCTGGAAGAACTGCCCCGGAATGCCGCCCATGAAGGCCACGGGCAGGAACACCGCCACAATCGTCGCCGTGGTCGTTACCACCGCTAGGCCCACCTCAGCGGTGGAATCTAGTGCCGCCTGGAAGGGGCGTTTGCCCATGCGGATATGGCGTTCCACGTTTTCGATTTCCACGATGGCATCGTCCACCAGGTTGCCCACCGCCAGGGTGAGGCCCAGCAGGGTCATGCTGTTGAGGGTGTAGCCAAACCACTCCAGCACCAGGAAGGTGGGAATGATCGACAGGGGCAGGGCGGTGGCGGTAATGAGGGTGGCCCGCCAGTCTCGCAGGAACACGCCGACGACGACCACCGCCAAAATGCAGCCGAGGATTAGGGAATCAATGGAGGCTTGGTAGGAATCGCGGATTTCCGTGGCGCGAGTGAAGATCAGTTCTAGGCTGACATCCTCCGGCAGGGGTTGCCGCAGCCGTTCCACCGCCGCCGTCACGCCATCCTCCACCGACACCAGCACGCTGCCTGTGCTGCGGTAAATCTGGAACGCCACCACGGGTTCGCCGCTAAGCTGCGCCGCCTGCCGCACCTCGCCATAGTCCAGCGACACTTGGCCCAGGCTGGTGAGGGGCACCGTGGCACCATTGGGCAGCATGATTCTGGCGGACTGAATTTCCTCCACCGTCGCCGCACTGCCCAGGGTGCGGAAGCTCTGCTCTTGGCCGCCCAGGGTGGCCCGTCCGCTAGGCAAGTTGATGTTGAGGGCGCGGATTTGGTCGTTGACCTGGGTGGCGGTAATGCCGAGGGCGTCCAGTTGTTGGGGGTCGAGATCCACCCGAATTTCCGGATCAACACCCCCCACCCGGTCTACCCGTGCCACTCCCGGCACCGTCAAAATTTCCTGGCTGATGGTGCGATCCACTAGGTCGCTGAGTTCTTCCACCGAGCGCTGGGCGGAGTTCACGGCATAGGTCACCATGGCGCTGCCGCCAAACTCCAGTCGCCGAATTACGGGCTCCTGAATATTCCCCGGCATATCACCGCGAATCCGCGTTACCGCATCCCGCACGTCGTTGGTGGCCCGATCCACATCGGTACCGAGGATAAAGGAAATCACCGTCGTCGAAGCCCCATCCCGCACGGTGGAACGAATTTCATCAATGTCGCCCAATCCGGCAACAGCGTCCTCAACCTTGCGCGTCACCTGGGTTTCCAGTTCCTCTGGCCCCGCCCCCACCTGGGTCACGGTGACGGTGATAGCAGGAAACTCGATATTCGGGTTTTCGTCAATGCCCAGTCGCCCAAAGGACAGCATCCCCGCCAGGGTCAGTACCAGGAAGGCAACGATGATGGGAATCGGGCGACGAATGGACCAGCCGGAGACGTTCATGGGCGGATGGGGGAGAGAGGGTTTCGTAGGGTGCATTCGCGAAGCAATGCACCTCTTGGGAATCAAATATTATTGGTGCATTACTACGGCTGTTCTGCGATGCGTACAATGTCGCCATCTTGCAAGAAACCGACGCCGGAGGTGACTACCTGTTCCCCGGATTGCAGCCCTTGGACGACTTCCACCTGGGCGGGTTGGTCGCCGTTGGTGGGCAGGCGGTTGCCCAATTCGACAGGGCGGGCGGTGACTTGGTTGCCTTCACCCAGAACGAATACGAGGGAACTACCGTCGGGCTGGGGTTGCAGGGCGGTGGCGGGGATGACCAGACCTTGGCGGCTGTTGGTGCTGATGTCGCCGCGCAGAAACAGGCCGGGTCGCAGCAAATCGCTGCCGGGGAGGGAGATATTGACCTGGGCGGTGCGGCTGGTGGCGTTGACCAGGGGATCGATGGACTGTACGGTGCCCTGGAGGCGGAGGCGGCTGTCGGCAGTGGAAGACACCGCCACGGGGGCACCCACCACCACCCGATTAAGCTGGGTTTGGGGCACCTCCGCCACCAGTTTGAGCTGGTTGTTTTGAATCAGCGTCACAATCGGGTTGCCGGGGGAGGCCACATCGCCCACGTTGGCCCGCCGTTCCGCCACAATGCCCGCCACTGGGGAACGCACCGAGGTTTGGCCAAGCTGGGTTTGCAGTCGATCAATCACCGCCTGCTGGGAGCGCACCCCGGCCTGGGCGCTTTCTATCTCGGCCCTAGCCAACCCTACGGACTGCTGCGCGGTGGTGGCTTGGGTTTGCTGGCGAGTCAGTTCTTGCTGGCTGATGGCCCCTTGCCCTGCCAGAGTCCGCAACCGTTGCAGGTTTTGCTGGGCTTCGGCCAAATTGGCTTGGGCCTGGGAGAGGGAAGCCTGTCGCTGGGTGACTTGGGCCTGGGAGACAGAAAGCTGAGCCTGGGCCTGCCGCAAATCTGCTTGCAGGGTGGCATCGTCCAAAACCGCTAACACCTGCCCCGCCGCCACCGCATCCCCTTCGCGGACGAGCAACTGCTGAATTTGCAATCCGCTGGCCTGGGGCGAAATGGACAGCAGATCCACCGCCTGCACCGTGCCGTTCACCGCCAGGGTATCTGCCACCGAGGCCGGAACCACCGGGGCCACTGTGACGGTTTGCGACGCCTGGGCAGGGGCGGGGGTGGGTTCCTGGGCGGGTGGGGCGGCATCTTGGCCACCTAGGATGCGCGTGCCCAGCAGGGTCAGCAAAATCCCAGCCCCCAACCCCAACAGTACGGGCTTCCAGGGACGATCCTTTGATAACGGAGCCAGATCGCTGTAGGCCATTCCGTCGGTCGTTGATGGGGCAGCGGACTCTAGCGGTTGAGGCGAATGGAGATTCTGCACAGCGTTATCCTTCAGGGCACAGCTTAGTCCAATCGTTACGACCCAATCGTTGCGAAATGTATAGTCTCCATTATGCCTGATTCATTCCCATCCTTGGGAACGGGCAAACCGGATTAGCTCGGCATCAGGTCGATTGGAACTGGTTGATCAGCCAATCCCCCACCTGGGGCTAAGTGCCGTCTCCCAGGGTTGCTACTGACCTAAATCACACGCCTAGTGGGGGCGATTTGGTGTAATAGCAGTAGGTACAAACAAAAGAAACCTGGTACCTTTACACATCAAAGCCCGTGAGTCGAGTTCCCAGCCATCGTCACCGTCCACCCTCCAGGCTCACAGCAGCGGCTCGTTCCGGTTTCACCGTTCACTCAGGCTAACGAAGGCAGGTTTTGGGAATGTTTAACGCCACCGAACTCCTCATCAGCGACTTTGTCACTAAGCTAAGGGCGGGCTACCACCGCACCTATGGTGGCCAAAACCCCACCTACGAAGACATCATTGCCTGGGCGGGCAGCATGGCGCTAGAAAATATCGCCAACAGCGATGCCCTCTACCACAACGTCGAACACACCATTTTGGTGGCCCTGGTGGGGCAGGAAATTCTGCGCGGCAAACATATTCGCGAGGGCGGCGTCACCTGCGAAGATTGGATGCACTTCATCATTTCCCTGGTCTGCCACGATATCGGCTATGTGAAGGGCGTTTGCCGCCACGACCAAGACCGCAACCACCTCTATTCCACGGGGCAAGGGGACGAAATGGTGATGCTGCAACCGGGATCCTCCGATGCCTCCCTCACCCCCTACCACGTAGACCGGGGCAAGCGCTTCATTGAAGAACGCTTTGGCGGCAACAAACTGATCAACGCCGACGTGATCAAGCGCAACATCGAACTCACCCGCTTCCCGGTGCCCAAGGAGGAAGACCACCAAGACACCCAGCATTTCCCTGGCCTAGTGCGGGCGGCGGATTTGATCGGCCAGCTTAGCGATCCTCGCTACCTAAAGAAAATCGGTGCCCTCTTCTACGAATTTGAAGAAACGGGACAAAACCAAAAACTGGGCTATGAACACCCTGCCGACCTCCGGGCCAACTACCCCGGCTTCTATTGGAACGTGGTGCATCCCTACATTCAAGACGGTCTGCGCTACCTCTCGCTGACCCAGGAAGGCAAGCAAATCATTGCGAACCTTTACTCAAATGTGTTTATGGTGGAGAACGAGAAAACCGTGATTCACACGTAAATTCATACAGGACAATTCACTCGGAACGGCTATGACCTGGTGGCGCAAACTTAAAACCAATCGCCTAGCCCAACTGGGGGCTGTGCTGCTGATCGTGCTCTACACGGTCGCCCTTGGGGCCGACTTCTTCGCGCCCTACAGCCCCTACGCCACCCAGGCTAACGGTTCCCTGCTGCCGCCCACCCAAATCTACTGGCGCGACGCCGAAACCGGGCGATTCTTTCCCCACGTCTACCCCACCACCCAAGGCCCGGTAGACTTGGAAACCGGAAATCGGGAACTGATCGTAGACCGCAGCCAGCCCTCCGCCCTGCGTATTCTGCACCGCAACGACGCGGGCCAACTCAAGCTCCTAGACACCACTGGCCCCGGCTACCTCAACCTCCTCGGCACCGACGAACAGGCCCGCGACCAATTCAGCCGCCTCATCCACGGCAGCCGCGTTAGCCTTGCCGTCGGACTCATTGGCATCATCATTTCCTTCCCCTTGGGCCTGCTAGTGGGCGGCATCGCCGGATACTTTGGCGGCATGGTCGATGCCGTCCTCATGCGCTTTGTAGAAGTGCTGATGACCATCCCCAGCATTTACCTGCTGGTGGCCCTTGCCGCCGTCCTTCCCGCTGGCCTCAGCAGCATTCAGCGCTTCTTCCTGATTGTGCTGATCACTTCCCTGGTGGGCTGGGCCGGATTGGCACGGGTCATCCGGGGCCAAGTCCTCTCCATCAAAGAGCAAGACTTTGTTCAGGCCAGCCGTGTCATGGGCGGACGCCCCCTCTACATCATCACCCGCCACGTTTTGCCCCAAACCGCCACCTACGGCATCATCGCCGCCACCCTGGCCATCCCCGGCTTCATCCTGGCGGAAGCAGTGCTGAGCTTCATCGGCCTCGGCATCCAACAACCCGACGCCTCCTGGGGCAACATGCTCACCCTTGCCACCAATGCCTCGATTCTGGTGCTGCAACCCTGGCTCGTGTGGCCTCCCGCTATTTTGATTGTGGTCACCTCCCTTGCCTTTAACCTGCTGGGCGATGGTCTGCGGGATGCCTTAGATCCAAGAACCTTGAAGCAGTAGTGACGTGAAAAGCGCCTTATCCAAAATAAGAGGTAGCCCGTTAGCGGTAAATCTATGAAATTGAATCTTCATGTAAAGTCGATGTCCTGCCTTGCCTATAGCCAACGGCGAGAACTACCGTCCTTGCCTGGGATTTACTTTGTTGGCAACGCAGACGAACCCGTGATGTATGTTGGCCTCTCAAGAAATTTAAAAGCAAGGCATATCAGCCACCATCGGAAGAGTCAATTTGAGTCGATTAACAATGTAGAGATTCGCTTTAGAACGTTGCCCCCAGATATGGTAGGGAAACTTCAAGATATCGAGCCATCTCTGAGAAACCTTGAGAAGCAGGCGATGGATTTCTACAAGCCACCCATTAATAACACATCCGTCCCCTGTGAGCCTGAAATCAAGACCTTACATGGCCCAGTATATGTCCAGACTCATAATGCAAAGCAAGCTGGGTACTGCACTCATTTCGATGCCGAAGACGGTGATGAATTATGCGTGAATACAAGCAAACGGTCTATGATCACCAAGGCCATTAATGACTCAAGACCAATCTTTTTGATCGCCTCCGGCCTGTTTGAAGATTACGAAAACGAAGAATATCCTAATCTGTCATGCCTGAAAGAATTCAAACGAGACAGAATTTATATGTTAATCAGTTGCTTTATTCCTTATGGCTATGAGGAAAGCGATGATTATGCTTCGGAATTCATTGTTTATGGAGGAAATTCAAGGATTTTCAAAGGTGATTACGTGGTTCTTAATGCCATGCCAGGTTTTTCAGAATTCAAAAAAAGCTACCTGAGTTTAGGTTTCACAAATTGCGAGCGTTCAGACTTTGCAAAAATACTGCTTCAGTTGGGAGGCTTCAAGCAGCTTCAGGACGTGTAGGATTGGTAGGTCTCGGCATACCAAAAAACGCCTCCTCCTGGGGCAATATGCTCACCCTCGCCACCAACGCCTCCATTCTGGTGCTGCAACCCTGGCTGGTGTGGCCCCCGGTATCAGCAGGCGAGGAGACCTCGTCCCTAAGGTTTACTGGGCTGGGAATTCGGAGTTATCCCACTAGGATTGGTATCAGACCTCGGCCTAGCCTCGATCCCTTGGCCCCACCTAAGGATCGGTTATTGCGACTTACCTTGGGTACTGGGCGGCGGTACGCTAGCCAAGTTAGCACTCGGCTATGGAGAGTGCTAAGTTTGTCTCTGAAGAGCTGAAAGACAGGACATGGCAAAAAGAGTTTCCTTTGATGAGGCATCGCGGCAGTCCCTAGAGAAGGGCGTTAATGCCCTAGCCGATGCTGTTAAGATTACCCTCGGCCCCCGAGGGCGCAACGTGGTGCTAGAGAAGAAGTACGGCGCACCCCAGATTGTTAACGATGGCATCACCATCGCCAAAGAAATTGAACTGGAAGACCCCTTCGAGAACCTGGGCGCTCGCCTGATGCAGGAAGTGGCTTCCAAAACCAAGGACTTGGCTGGGGATGGCACCACCACCGCCACCGTGCTAGCCCAGGCCATGGTGAAGGAAGGCTTGAAGAATGTGGCCGCTGGCACCAACCCCGTCAGCCTGCGTCGCGGCATTGAGAAGGCCGTGGCCGCCCTGGTGAGCGAAATTGCCGCCGTGGCCAAGCCCGTGGAAGGCAACGCCACCATCGCCCAAGTGGCCACCGTATCGGCGGGCAGCGACGAGGAAATTGGCCAAATGATCGCCGAAGCCATGGACAAGGTGACCAAGGACGGCGTCATTACCGTGGAAGAGTCCAAGTCCCTCTACACCGAGCTGGACGTGGTGGAAGGGATGCAGTTCGACCGGGGCTACATTTCCCCCTACTTCGTCACCGACCAAGAGCGCATGGTGGTAGAACTGGACAACGCCCGCATCCTGATCACCGACAAGAAAATCGGCTCCATCCAAGACCTAGTGCCCGTGCTGGAGCGCATTGCCCGTGAGGGTGCGCCCCTATTGATCATTGCCGAAGACCTGGAAGGCGAAGCCCTGGCCACCCTGGTGGTGAACAAGGCCCGTGGGGTGCTGAGCGTGGCGGCAGTGAAGGCTCCCAGCTTTGGCGACCGCCGCAAGGCCATGCTGCAAGACATTGCGGTGCTCACCGGGGGCCAGGTGATTTCCGAGGAAGTGGGCCTGAGCCTGGATACCGCTGATTTGTCGATGCTGGGGACGGCCCAAAAGGTGACCATCACCAAGGACACCACCACCCTGGTTTCCGAAGCGGGCAACAAGGCCGACATCGACAAGCGCATCGCCCAGATTCGCCAGGAACTCGACCGTACCGATTCCGACTACGACAAAGAGAAGCTCTCCGAGCGGCTGGCTAAGCTGGCGGGGGGGGTCGCGGTGATCAAGGTTGGGGCCGCCACCGAAACCGAACTGAAGGATCGCAAGTTGCGCATCGAAGACGCCCTCAGCGCTACCAAGGCCGCAGTGGAAGAGGGCATCGTCCCCGGTGGTGGGGCCACCCTGCTGCACCTAGCTCCCAAGCTGGAAGCCTTAAAAGCTTCCCTCACCGCCGAGGAAGCGATTGGGGTGGATATTGTGATGCGGGCCGTGGAAGCGCCCCTGCGTCAGATTGCCGACAACGCGGGCCAAGAGGGTTCTGTGGTGGTGGAGAAGGTGAAGGCCCAGGGCTTCCCCACGGGCTACAACGCTCTCACCGGAGCCTACGAAGACCTGATCCAGTCCGGGATTGTGGACCCCGCCAAGGTGGTGCGTTCCGGCCTGCAAGATGCGGCGTCCATCGCTGGCTTGGTGCTCACTACCGAAGCCCTGGTGGCCGAAATTCCTGAGCCTCCTGCCCCCGCTGGCGACCCCGGCATGGGTGGCATGGGCGGTATGGGTGGCATGGGCGGCATGGGTGGCATGGGCGGTATGGGCGGCATGGGCATGATGTAGTCTGCCATACCTTTCCCAGACCTTTTCCTAAATAACCGCTAACGTCTAAGGGCACAGTTTTGGCTGTGCCCTTATGCTTTATTAGGCCTTGTCCAACGGGGCCGGGTTGGCCGCATCCATATGTTTTGGGAGAGGGTTATGGCGCGCAAACGCAAATTTTCTAAGGTTCCTAAAACGGCCCAAGACCACACGACGGATCGGCGGTCTGCCCTGGTGTTAGACGCCAACCAATTTTTGGTGGAATCCCCAACCGCCACCGAGGCCCGGATTGCCGACAACGAGACCGATGAAGATGATGATCTCGACGAGCTTGTGGAATTTAACTACAGCGCCCCCGGCACCCTCCCCGGCACCCTGAACATCCCCGAAGATGCTCTGCCCACGGAAATAATGCTGATGGCCTATGGCCCCAACGGTGCGCTCACCCAGCCCATTGATCGGATGGAGGATTGTCGAACCATTGCGCGGCAGCATCCCGTAAGCTGGCTGGATGCCCGTGGACTAGGCAGCGAAGGGCTGCTGAAGCAGTTGAGTCAGTCTTTTTACCTGCATCCGCTGATGCTAGAGGACGTGGTCAACGTGCCCCACCGTCCCAAGATTGACTTTTACGATGACCAGATTCTCGTGATCATGCAGATGGTGCGGTCGAAGGAAACGGGCACCGGGGTGGCCAGCGAACAGGTGAGCTTTGTGCTGGGCAGAACTTTCCTCGTTACCTTCCAGGAAGAGCCGGAATGGGACTCCTTCGAGCCCGTGCGGGATCGCATCCGCCGAGGGGTGGGTTCCATCCGCAACCAGGGATCCGACTATCTCGCCTACGCCCTGCTCGACACCATCGTAGACAGCTTTTTCCCCGTCCTAGAAGCCATTGGCGACGAACTGGAAGCCCTGGAGGAAGAGGTGGTGGATAACCCCAGCCGCGAAACCATTGAAAATATCCACCGGATGCGCCGAGGCTTGATGAAACTGCGCCGCTACATTTGGCCCCAGCGCAGCGTCATCAATAGCCTGATCCGCGACAGCGAAGACCTCATCAGCCAGGAGGTGAAACTCTACCTTCAGGATGTCTACGACCACATTGTGCAGGTGGTGGATATTATCGAAAACTACCGAGAAATTGCCTCTAGCTTGATGGATGTGTACCTATCCGCCATCAATAACCGCATGAATGAAGTGATGAAGCTGCTGACGGTGATTTCCTCCATTTTTATTCCCCTTACCTTCATTGCTGGGGTCTACGGCATGAACTTCAACCCCGCCAGTTCTCCGTTTAATATGCCGGAACTGGACTGGTTTTGGGGTTATATCATCTGCCTGGGGGTGATGGCCCTGATTGCGGGGTTGCAAATCTACTTTTTCTGGAAACGGGGCTGGTTTGACAACTTCTCCACCACCCGCCGCTAGGTTCCCCAGCCCCTCACCCCGGATCCACACCCCGGATCCATCTCACCCCCACAGTCCCGCCAGATCACCGCTGGATCCCCCTCAGGATCACGATCTCAGCCTCGGTCTATCACCGCCGGGGCCACAACCGCTGGGTAGGCTAGGAGCATCCTGATGTAGGCTCTTCCATGCCCTCTCTGACTAGCGCTCTGGCTTTGCCCTGGCCGCTCTGCCCCTGGTTTTTTTCACCGCAGCCGCGCCCCCAGGTGCCACCCAGCCAGCGGGTGGCCCACAAAAATCCCCATGCCCTGGCTACCCTTCAGGCCCAGGCCCAATCCCAGGATCGGGCCGAGGCCAGTGCCCTATGGGAAGTGATGATGCGCCCCGCCTAGGCCACCACCTGCCGCAAAAAGTGGAGCCGTTCGTTCAGACCCATCGTCCCCAACCGCGACCGCAGGAGATAGGTATCCGCCTGCTGATTGGCCCGTTCCACCACCGCTTCCCAGGGTAGGTTGCGCCCCCGGCTAAACAAACGATGCCAAAAGGCCAGCTTCATATTGGGGTTCAACGCCTGATAGGCCTGGGCAAAGCGGGTGTCGGTGTGGCCCAGAATATCCCGACAAATATCGAGTTGCTCCTCCCGACTCATTTGCTGCATCTGCTGCACCAACTGCTGCACCGCCTGGGAAAACAGGGCCAAAGGAGCCACAGTACCAAAGGCTTGGCCCAGGGTATCGTAGGCTTGCCACAGGGTCACCAACTGGCAATCCGTCGGAGCCTGGTGAAAGAGACGAACGGCGTCTTCGGTGACCGTCGGTGAAACGTGGGGACGAAAATTAGCAACCGTCATTGGAGTATCCCTCATGGTGATTTGTTATGGGTGACCGAGATGGTCGGACGTTGAGCTGAGGGGCAGCGCCTCTTCTCCAGCGCTGGTGTCAAGCCCAAAAATCTAAAGTCCTAAAAAACAGGCTTGTTTATCCTCTGTTTATATTGATCCCCGTATTTTTTAAATCCAGGCGATTTCTTCCAAGTTTCTTCGGATTTGCGGATTACGGTACACTGACGTTGACCTAATGCCCTAGCGGAATACCACCCTGCAAGGCTAGCGGTCGTCCTAGCCGTCGTGTTCCCTGCCGGGAGAAGGCCATCTATGTTCAAACGTAAACCCACGCCGCTGCTCACCTATCTGAGCCAAAAAACCGAGTTTGAAGGGGTGCTCCACGCCGAGGGCATGTTGCGGGTGGATGGCATTATCCACGGCACCGTTGAGGTCAATGGCGATTTAGAAATTTCCACCTCCGGTCTGGTGGAGGGGCCAGAGGTGAAGGCTAAAAATATTGTGGTACAGGGTGTTTTGAAGGCCAAGGTGTGGGCCGAGGGCAAGCTCACCCTCAGCCGCACCGCCCGCCTAGAGGGGGACGTGGTGGCCGGATCCCTGGAAATAGAACCCGGAGCCTACTACACCGGATACATCGAAACCCGCGATGCCAAATCCCTCCCCCCCGCCCGCGAACTGCCCGAACTCTACGGCACCACCGAGGTCTAGGGCCAGCATCCCGATGCGGCGTTCGCTAGTCCTCGTGAAGCAGCCACGCCGCCAACCCCAGCCCCAGGATCAGCCAGACTCCTTTAGACGGCACAAAGAACTGCCCCAGGCTGGGCAACAAGTCCACGGTGGTGCCCACCACCCAGGCCACCGCCCCGCAAATCAACAGCCAAAGAACTTCCATCGCGCTATCCTGCCTAGACTGCCGCTCACCGCTCCAAGGTCAAACTGGACGCCGCCAGATCCCTCAGCCAGTTTAACTTCTGTCCACAGCGGGGATCACGGCGGGATGGGGTGACGCATCGTAGAAGTAGGTTTTGTCATGAAGGGAGATCGCCATGGGTATTCGGCATCAGCAATACGGATTTGTTGCCCTCACCCTGTTGGCCCTGGGGAGCGTCGGGACGGCAGCCCTCGCCCAGGCCGCTAACTTTGCGTCCATCTCCCTATCGACCAACCAGCCCACCGCCACCGTAAATGGCACGACTGCGGGCATTTTTGCCCTGTCCAACATCGCTATGCGCGATCATCAGGGCCTCATTTGCACGGGTTTTGCCGATACCGCCCCCGACCACATCCTCACCCTGCAAGACCCTATGGCCCAACTCACCCTCCAAGTGAACAGCGGCGGCGACGACACCACCCTACTGATGCAAGGCCCCAACGATAGTCTCGTGCACTGTGGCGAAGATATCAGCCGTCGCAACCCCGACGCCCAAATTCAGGCCCAAGACCTGCCAGCGGGCACCTACCGCCTTTGGGTGGGATCCCACAACCAAGGCCAGCGGATCAATTACTCCCTCACCGTTAGCCCCGTTAGCCCCTAACCCTATCGGGTAACACCAATCCCACGCTCACCGTTAGCCCCTAACCCTATCGGGTAACACCAATCCCACGCTAGGATATTAGTGCCCTTGCTCATTCTTCTGGAAACCTGTGCTTAAAACTCTGGTTGCAGACTTTCGTGTGGTCTTCGAGCGTGATCCCGCCGCCCGCAACTGGCTAGAGGTGATCACGTCCTATCCCGGCTTCCATGCCCTGGCCATGCATCGGTTTAGCCACTGGCTGTGGACTCTTGGCATTCCCGTCCTGCCTCGGATGCTGTCTCATCTGGCGCGGTTCCTCACCGGAATTGAAATTCACCCAGGGGCCACCATTGGCCGGGGCGTATTTATCGACCACGGCATGGGGGTGGTGATTGGCGAAACCGCCATCGTCGGTGACTATGCCCTGATTTACCAAGGCGTGACCCTGGGCGGCACGGGCAAGGAAAGCGGCAAGCGCCACCCCACCCTGGGCGAAAACGTCGTCGTCGGTGCCGGAGCCAAGGTGCTGGGCAACATCCAAATTGGTAACAATGTCCGCATTGGGGCGGGTTCCGTGGTGCTGCGCGAAGTGCCCTCCGACTGCACCGTGGTGGGAGTGCCCGGTCGGGTCGTCTATCGCTCTGGAGAACGGGTAGAGCCCCTCGATCATGGTCGCCTCCCCGACTCCGAGGCCCAGGTGATTCGCGCCCTGGTAGACCGCATTGAGGCTCTAGAGCAACAGGTGCAGGCCATCGGCCAAGCCACCCCGCCTACCCTAGAGCACGAACTGGCCAATATGGTCGCCGCTGGTCGGGGAGATCGTGTTCTCTGCCGCATCCAAGACCGCACCATTGACGAATTCTTCGACGGATCCGGAATCTAAGGCTCAACGGCAAGCTATCCCTCCGTGACCTTCAGGGGCCGGAGGGGTAGGTGGTGCCTGTGTTTCAGTAGGATGATACGCCCTAGGATGGGCGGCGCTTGCCCGTAGCCAAGGCCAGCATACCCAAACTGGCAAAACCAAGGAGCATAGAAGGCTCTGGCACCGCCTGAAGTTCGCCCCTAAAGGCCATTCCATCGTTGATGCATTCAGCCCAGAAATGGGCGAGGAAGCGGCCCCCAGGCAGACTATCCAAGCTGAAGCTAAGGCCATGGGTATAGGCCCCGGTTTGGGCGAGGTTATCCCCAAAGCCAAAGTCGCTGGCGAAGCCCAGGGTGGTCAGGTCTTGGATGTATTCCACGTCGGTGGATAAAAGATGGCCAGAGGCAATAACATTATTGCTTTTGGTGCGGTTGAGGTAGTTGAAGCTACTATCCATGACCGTCGTGCCAAAGTAAGGGGTTTGCCCAGCCGCAGTGACGTGATTGATATAAGCATTCACCGAGGCAAACCCTTGGTTAACACTGGCTACACTGGCCGTACCCGTCACCTGATAAACCCCTAGAGCCACCGGGGAGTCATTAAACGGATTGAAGCGTACCCCATAAACTTTGCCCGCTGCCAAGGCGGTTTCAAAGTCATCGTCTGGCGAGAAATTGAGAAACAGATCGCCCCAAGTAATGCTCCCGCCCTGCACCCCTGTGCTAGAAAAGCCGCCAAAGGGCATATGGCTGCTGATACCTACGATGAGGCGATTCCCTTGCTGCACGTGGCCCGCGCCAAACAGCTCGAATCCTGGGGCTGCACCATTGCCAACGATGCCGTTAGTCACCCCATCCCGGAAGCCATCAGAAGTGTATTGAATCTGGGCGAGGGCGGGGAAGGCCGTTAGGGCAGCGATGGCCCCGGAGAGTAGCACGGTCGGCAAGGTGCGTAATGTCTGCATCGTAGACTCCCGGTATGTTAAGAAGATTCAAAATCAAAAAGACAAACCATTCCAGTGTTTTTCCTGGGGTTGATGGTAAATCTTTTGGCGATTATACCCGTAGTAACACTTAAATGGCTAGGGCTGGAGATGGCTTAAGGATAAGTTGTGACGTATCTTCACAGAGATCTCCCTAGCCCTGGGTTGGAGTTCCCTTGGGCTGAGATGGGGGCCTGTCTAGCGGAGGCGTGAACGGGGTGTTGTCCAGCAGATCGGCATTGGGGTGCCTTGTCAACGGCGAACCCTACCAAGTGGTGCCTTGTCAACGGCGAACCCTACCAAGTCTGGAATCGTGATCGGGTTCCTTGAAATGTCGGGGGGGCTTCGGCGGCTTCAGCTAAGGCGGTGGCCACCTTGGCCGCGTAGGGTCGCAAGAGAGACCAAGCCAGGGGAGATAGCCAGCCCTGGAGCGTGACTGAATAGGAAATTTGGGTGCCGCCCAGGGTCGATTTCAGTTCGTAGGTTACCCGTTCCTCTAGGCCGGGGACGGGCAGGACCCGAATGCTGATCATCTCCTGGGGCAGCACCCGCTCCACAAAAATCGACACCGGAATGGGGCAAAAGCGGGTGAAAGCGCGGTAGATCAGCCCCGGTTTAGGACTCAACCCCTGGGGTGCGTTGGTGCTGGTGAGGAGGGGATGCCAGGAGACATCGGCCAGGTTGTTAATGGTTTGCCACAGGGTCTCTACCGGGGCAGTGCTGACAATGCGGTAGGACTTTTCCAGCCGTTGCTGCACCTGCACCCAGCGCTGAATGATCTGCATCAACGACAAAAAGGGCCGAGGAAACGACCAATCCTGAGGTGACCAGGTCCTAAACATGGCAGCAATCATAAGCGGTCTCCACAGACAGCAACGGTCGGGTTGCAGCACCCGCATGGACAATCGGCGATAGAGCCGTACCCCTTAACCTATTCTTACCAGGTTAACCTGCGGCCTCAGTCTTCCCGATCCTGGGCTAACGCTAGGGGGCGCGACATCCCCCCGTAGTTCAAAATTAACCGTTTTTCGCTGGAGGATCGATCCAGCCCCGCAAATCGCCTGTTTTGGAACTTCTGCCCACCCTGCCCTAGATCGGTTGATCTGCAAACGGCCTCCGTATTTGAACGTTAGACTTAAACTTCGGTTCGCAAAATGTTGAGTTTCGCAACATTATCCCTAGAGCCTTTAGCGCTGGGGGAAGGTTTCACGGTAGCGTGATGAAACAACGGATAGCTGATATCGTTACTTCCGGTTTAACCTTGCACGCTCAGTATTTATGACCCTTTCCTCAGCACCCAACCCAACTGCCCCCAACAAAACCGCGCCCCCTCCCGCCGATTCGCGGGAACGGGCCAGCGCCATGCTCAAGCAACTTCAGGACAACATTTGCCAAGGGCTAGAGGCTCTCGATGGCGAGGCTAAATTCCAGGAAGAAAGCTGGGAACGGCCCGAAGGCGGCGGCGGTCGGTCGCGGGTGATCAAACAGGGCGGCGTGTTCGAGCAGGGCGGCGTCAACTTCTCTGAAGTGTGGGGCGATCATCTGCCTCCCTCGATTTTGGTGCAGCGTCCCGAAGCCGCCGGACATCGCTTCTACGCCACGGGCACGTCCATGGTGCTGCATCCCCGCAACCCCTACATTCCCACCGTTCACCTCAACTATCGCTACTTCGAGGCTGGCCCGGTGTGGTGGTTTGGCGGCGGCATCGACCTCACCCCCTACTATCCCTTCGAGGCCGATGTGGTGCAGTTTCATCGGACGATTCAGGAAACCTGTGATCGCCACAATCCCGCCTACTACCAAGTCTTCAAACCCTGGTGCGACGAGTACTTTTACCTCAAGCACCGCCAAGAAACCCGTGGCGTAGGCGGCATCTTCTTCGACTACCAAGACGGCCAAGGGCTGCTCTACCGTGGCCCTGACCAAGGCAAGGGTGCCGACCAAGTGAGCCAGTCCATCGGCGAACTGCCCCAGCGATCCTGGGAAGAACTGTTTGCCTTCTCCCAGGCCTGCGGCAATTCCTTCCTACCCGCCTACGTACCCATTGCCGAACGCCACAAAAACGACGAATACGGCGACCGAGAGCGGCAGTTCCAGCTCTATCGCCGGGGTCGCTACGTGGAATTTAACCTGGTCTACGACCGAGGCACCATTTTTGGTCTCCAAACCAATGGCCGCACCGAGTCGATTCTGATGTCGCTGCCGCCCCTGGTGCGCTGGGAATATGGCTACACCCCCGAACCGGGCAGCATCGAGGCTAAGCTCTACGACACCTTCCTGAAGCCCCAGGATTGGGTAAACTGGCCCACCGCCTAAGGGCTTAGTCGTTACGGTTCGTGGGCAACCAAGGTCTAGGGCGGTGGTGATCCGTTAAAATCCTGGGAAATCTCCCCTGGGGGTCTCCCTGGAGATGGCCCTACTCGTCCCCAATGCCCTATGACCACCAAAAACATTGTTTCCTACGGTTTGCTGTTATTTATCCCCATTGCCATTGTGGCCGAGCGGTTGGAGTGGGGTGCGTTGACGGTATTTGGGCTCTCGGCGGTGGCGATTTTGCCCCTAGCCATCTGGCTCAGCACCGCCACCGAGGAATTGGCCCTGGTGACTGGCCCCACCATTGGTGGTTTGGTGAATGCCGTGTTTGGCAACGCCACGGAGTTGATTATTGCCCTAGTGGCCCTCAAGTCTGGCCTGATCGACATTGTGAAGGCCAGTATTACCGGGTCGATTTTGGCCAATACCCTGCTGGTGCTGGGGTTGTCGATGTTTGTGGGCGGGCTGCGCTACAAAGAGCAAACCTTTAACCAAAAGGTGGCGGGCATCAACGGATCGACCATGGGCCTAGCGGTGACGGCGGTGCTGATTCCAGCCCTGGTGATCAACACCTCCAACATTGTGGAGCCAGGGGTGATTCGGCAGTTGTCTGTCGTTGTAGCGGTGGTGATGATTGCGGTCTATGCCCTGACCCTACTGTTTTCCCTCAAAACCCATAGCTATCTCTACGATGTGGGTGTGAGCGATCATCCCCATGGAGAAGGTGAAAGCGAGGACAAGCCGAACCTGTGGCTGTGGGTGGGGGTGCTGCTGCTGGCCACCCTGGGCGTGGCGGTGATGTCAGAAATTTTTGTGGGTGCTGTCGAAGAAGCCGCCGAAAGTCTAGGGCTAACGCCGCTGTTTACCGGGGTGATTTTGCTGCCCCTGGTGGGCGGTGCGGCGGAATACGTCACCGCTGTACGCATGGCCACTAAGGATAATATGGATCTCGCGGTTTCGGTGGCCATGGGGTCGAGCTTGCTGGTGGCGCTGCTGGTGGCCCCAGTGTTGGTGATTGTGGGGGAAATCATCGATCAGCCGATGGATTTGAACTTCGGCCTATTTGAAGTAGTGGCGGTGGCGGTGGCGGTGGCGACCGTGAATCTCATTAGCCAGGATGGCCGCTCCAACTGGCTAGAAGGAGTGCTGCTACTGTCTACCTTTGCCCTGCTAGGTGCAGCCTTTTTCTTCCATCCCGTCTAGAAAAATTCTGGCTAGGGAAGTCTCGGCTTAGAATCCCTGGTCTAGCCGTAAGAAAATCCTAGTCTGGACGTTTTGTGTTGGGCGCACCATGCACATTCTGCTTGTGGATGACGAAGTTGAACTCACCGATCCCCTCAGCCGATTGCTCACCCGCGAAGGTTACCAGGTGGATGTGGCCACCGATGGCGACATGGGCCTCACCATGGCCGAACAGGGGGGCTACGACCTGCTGATTTTAGACTGGATGCTACCGGGACTGAGTGGGCTGGAGATTTGTCGGCGGCTGCGAACGCGCCAAGATCCGACTCCGGTGCTGTTCCTCACCGCCAAGGACACCCTCGACGACCGGGTAGACGGCCTCGATGCCGGGGCTGATGACTATCTGATCAAACCCTTCGAGCTACGGGAACTGCTGGCCAGGGTGCGGGCCTTGGGGCGACGGTCTGCGGTCATTGAAGGGCCAGCTCCCAGCCCCCGGCTTACCTTTGGCGACCTCGACCTCGACCCAGCTAACCAGTTGGCCTATCGCCAGGGGCAGACTATCGAGCTATCGGAAAAGGAAACCGCCTTGCTGGCCTACCTGCTACGCCACCCCAACCAGGTGCTCCTCCATGAGCAGATCTATCAGGCCGTATGGGGCGACCAAGACCTGCCCAGCAGCAATGTACTCGCCGCCCAAATGCGGCTACTACGGCGCAAAATTGAACCCAAGGGCACGGCCCCCCTCATCCACACCATTTACGGCAAGGGCTACCGCCTGGGGGACTGAACTATCCAGACTCAGAAGGTTGCCAACCTAATGTAACCTCAGTTCGGGGTAAGCTCAGCGGCCCTATGCCCTGGTAGCCCACGACAGGCAGCAAGCTACACCCCCAGCCCCTCTCCCCGTAGGAGAGGGGCGCTAGAAAGGCCGATCAAAGTCCCTCTCCCCATGGGAGAATGACGAGCTTTTCCCAATCGCTATGGGTCATGCGGGTTAGGCTCGTAACAAGCGACGTAGCCCTGTCCAACCAATGACGGAATACCCAACGGCGAGCAGCAGACTATTGATCGAGGTGCGAATCGCGGACTTCCGGGCTTCGGTTTTTACCCGTCGCTCCGCATCGGATCGGCGAGTACCAATTTCGGTTTGAATTTGCTGACGGGCTTGATCGGCCCGCTGTTGTAGAAATTGATTGAGCCCCTCTGGGTTGTTCTGGTATTGCTGAATTTCGGGGGGTAACTGACCGCTTTGAATCGCCTGGGACAACAGGTTCGGATTTTCTAGCAGTGCCCCAAGCTGGGTTTGCTGCTGGCCCAATTCGGCAGACAGCCGTTGCTCTAGCTCCGTTGTCGCCTGGGTGGCTTCTGCGTTCACCTGCTCTAGGGCCGTACGACTGGAGAGGCGCACCGCATTGAGATGCAGCAGCGACAGTAGCAGGTACACCAAGCCCAATAGGCTGGCTAAGGCACAGACCCAAAACCGCAAGTCTGCAAATAAACTCTTGGCCCCAGGATTGCGCCCCACCTGGCTGTCTATCCAAAAGCCCGCTAGCAGCATCGCCATACCCACCAGGGGCACAATGCCTCGGTCTACCAATTGGGTGGTGGTGGCCAATTGCCACTGGGTATTGGTGAGATTAAGGGGAAACAGGAGAATCAGATAGTCGAGCAATGCGGACAGAATGGCCACCAATCCAACGGCTTTGAGGGCTAGGGCCGCTAGGGGAGAGGCCGTTGCGCCAAAGGTTCCTTGTTCAGATGTCATAAATTTTGACTAGTTTCTACAGATCACCATTCTGCCTTGGACGCATCAGAAAACGACAGAATCGCTACAAAATATTTGACGGCAACCATTCTAGTCGCTGTTCATCATCAAGTATGGCACTCTCTAGCGCTGATCGAGCTAGTGATCATCAAGCATGGCACTCTCTAGGCTAGGCCCGTTAGCTAGGCCCGTTGCCGTTGGCGACGTTCGCTGCTGTAGCGGACATATTCTGCTAACCCCGATATCAGGGCCGACCCGGTAATGAGGACGACGCTGAGGGCATTAATGTCGGGCTTAACCCCGGTGCGTACCCGGCTAAAAATTTCCAGCGGCAAAGGATTGACGCCGCCCCCTGCCGTAAAGCTGGAGATCAGCAGGTCGTCCATACTGAGCACAAAGGCCAGGAGACAGCCCGCAAAAATGCCCGGTGCCAACTGGGGAATCAACACCTTAGTCATCGCCTGGAAGGGGGTTGCTCCTAGGTCTAAGGCCGCTTCCTCTAAATTAGGATCGAGGTTTTGCAGGCGGCTAGAGACCACCACCGCAATATAGGCTAAGCAAAAGACGATGTGGGCCGCAATAATCGTCCACAGGCTGAGGGGAATAGCCACGGAGGTGAGAAACACCAGGGTGGCCACCGCAATGGCAATGTCGGGAATAATCAACGGCAGGTAGGAAATACCTCGGTAAATGCCTTTCCCCCAAAAGCGATACTTCGCCAGCCCAATCGCCATCAGTGTGCCCAACACTGCCGATACCGCCACCGCCACCAAGGCGATGGTGAGGCTATCCATCAGCGCCGCAAAAATCCGTCGATCCTGAAACAAGGCTCGATACCATTCCAAACTAAACCCCTCCCAGGTGGTGCTGTAGCGGGAACCGTTGAAACTGTACACCGCCAGCACAATGATCGGGAAATACATGAAGCCATACATGATGGCCGTGAAGAGGCTTTGCCAGGTGGGTTTGGAGAACATGGGGGAGTTCAAAGTTCAAAGTTCAAAATTTTGCCTTTTGCCTTTTGCCTTTTGCCTTCACTGCGATGTCTCTGTAACGGTGCTGCGGTCACCGTATTTCAACAGCAGGGCAATGGCAAGGCTGACAGCGAGGATCAGCACCATACTGAGGGCAGATCCAAACCCCCAGGCGCGGGTAGGGCCAAGGAATTGGTTATAGATAAGGCGGCTGATATTCATCGAAGATGCACCGCCGAGCAGAGTAGGAACGACGAAATCTCCTAGGGCAGCAATAAATACCAGCAGACAACCCGCCGCAATTCCCGGCAGGGTTTGGGGCACGGTAATTTTCCAAAATTGTTGCCGGGGGTTAGCTCCGAGGTCAGCGGCGGCTTCTAACAGGCGAATATCCAGTTTTTCGAGGGAGGCGTAGAGAATCAGCACCATGTAGGGCAAAAAGCTGTAGGTGAGGCCAATCAGTACCGCTGTGGGGGTGTTCAGCCAGTTCTGACTGGGGAGGCCAAAGACGCCAAAGATTGTATTGAGAACACCGCTGGGCCGCAGAATGGTAATCCAGGCGTAGGCTCGCAACAGGGAGGAAGTCCACAGGGGCAGAATAAACGCCACCACCAGCAGGTTACGCCAGCGTTTGGGCGACATCAGCGCCAGCCAGTAGGCCACCGGAAAGCCCAGTCCTAAGCACAGGAGGGTGGATCCTAGGGCAAAGGCAAGGGATCGTCCAATTACCCGTAGGTAGACGGGCTGCAAAATTTGGAGGTAGTTGCCCAGGCCATAGCCCCCCGCTGGTTGGCCTAGGCGTAGCCCTGGGACTAGGCTAATTTCGAGGATCAACACCGTGGGAAAAACCAGCAGCAGCACCAGCCACAGCCCCGCTGGCCCCAGCATCGCCACTGGCCCCAGCCAGCGTCGGGGGGCGAGGGTTTGGGAAAGGTGCGATTCCTGGCCAGAGGGGGGGGATGACGGAAGGGGGGACTCAGCCATGGCAACGACTCTTCAGGATAGGTCTTGGTGGGGGATCGTCAGAATGGTGGGCCTTGCCCTACGGGGATCTAGGCACTGGTGATCTCGGTCCAGAAGCGATCAAACAGGTCGTTGCTGGCGGTGTCGATGGACTGAATCCCCTCACTGTTGGCGAGTACAGCCTCTGGTGGATATAGGTGGGGATTGCTGCGAAGGGCATCGGGCAACAAGTTAAAGGCAGCCTGGTTGGCAGTGGCGAAAAACAGGCGCTCCACAGCCGCCTGGGCCACTTCTGGTTCTAGCAAAAAGTTCATCCACTGGTAAGCGGCATCCACATTGGGGGCCGAACTGGGGATAGCTAGGGTATCCGTCCACAGGGAGGTGCCGCTGGCGGGAATCACGTAATCTAAACGATCATCCTCCAGGGTGAGGGCGATGGCATCGCTGGAGTAGGTCATCGCTACCGAGAGGTCGCCCGCCAAAATTTCGTTCTCAAAGCCCGTAGTTTTGAAGGCGGCAATGTGGGGCTGGAGTTCCCTCAGTTGGGCGTAGGCGGCTTCAATCTGGGCGGGGTCGGTGGTGTTGTAGGAGTAGCCCAGGGTCTTGAGGGCCACCCCTAGGGTTTCACGCATGTCGTCCAGCATGGTGATGCGGCGAGAGAGAGCTTCTTTGTTGTCCCACAAAAAGATCCAGTCTTCGGGGCGACCGGGGGTAACATCACGGTTGTAGAGCAGGCCCGTGGTGCCCCAGTTAAAGGGAATACTGTGGGCATTACCGGGGTCGTAGGCGGGATTTTGCCATTGATCCTTCAGATTCTCCAAGCCCACCAGCCGCGACCGATCCAGCTTGGCCAGCAGCCCCGTATCCACCATTTCCGACACCACATAATCGGAGGGATAGAGGATGCTATAGGCTCCACCGCCCCCAGCCTGCATCTTGGTGAGCATAATTTCGTTGGAGTCGAAGATATCCACCACTACCCGAATGCCCGTACGCTCTGTAAACGCAGCCGTGAGGCTATCATCAACATAATTGGCCCAGGTGTAGATGTGTAGGGTGCTAGGGTCGCCACCGCTGCCGCCCGCCCCTGGCTGGGTTAGGTTTTGCCGACAATTGGCCATCGAAACTCCCGCTACCATGGCCGCTGAACTTTGCAAAAATCGGCGGCGCGTTACGGCACTGCAACGCTGACGGCGGGGAGGAGGAGGGTAGGGCACGGAATTCTCCTGATAGATACCGGGAAACAGCGGTAAAACAATCCTGACGGGAAGGACTGGACTATCCCAGAATTTTAACCACTGGGGGTGCCTTTGGGGGTGTCTTGGGTTGCCGCAGGTCAACCGGGATCTGGGGACAGCAGACGAGCATCGGCAGCTGCCCAGTAGACATACACCGGGGTATCAATGGCCCAGAGCCCCTTACCACGATTGGCCTGAAGCACCGTCAGGGTTTCCCCAGACGCCAACCGAACACCGCAATGCCCATGGGTGCCCAGATACATCACATGGCTAATCTGGCCGTGATAGCAATTGTCCGCGAGGGGATAGTCGGTGCCGAGGCGGATTTTCTCGGGTCGCACACTAAGTACCACGGGGCAAGGGGCTGGGCCTAGGGCCATGGCTTGGGAACGCAGTACCTGCACCTTCAATCCGCTGGGGGTGACCACCTGCATGGTGTCCCCGTCACCCCCTTCAAGGGTGCCGTTCAGAAGGTTAGTATCGCCGATAAAATCTGCCACGAAGGGGGTGTTCGGTCGGTCGTAGATGTCGCTAGGGGTGCCAATTTGGTCAATCTGCCCTGCATTCATTACCGCAATCCGATCTGAGAGGGAGAGCGCCTCCTCCTGGTCGTGGGTGACCATAATAAAGGTGATCCCCAACTGGCGGTGCAGAGTCGAAAGTTCCACCTGCATTTGCTTGCGTAGCTTTAGGTCTAGGGCTCCTAGGGGTTCATCCAGCAACATCACCGCCGGACGGTTCACCAAAGCCCGCGCCAGGGCCACCCGTTGCTTTTGCCCGCCGGAAAGCTGGTTGGGTAACCGATCCGCAAAGCCCTCCATGCGCACTAGTCGCAGCGCCTCCAGCACACGATCTCGCACTTGGTTGGAGGGCAATCGCTTAATTTTTAAGCCAAAGGCAATGTTGTCTCGCACGGTCATGTGGTCGAACAGGGCATAGCTCTGAAACACCGTGTTTACCGGGCGACGATGGGCCGGAATGCGGCTCATATTCACCCCCTGGATTCGCACCTCGCCAGCAGTGGGGATCTCAAAGCCCGCAATCAGCCTTAGGGTGGTGGTTTTACCACAGCCTGAAGGACCCAGAATACTAAAAAACTCGCCCCGGCGGATGCTTAAATCCAGCCCCTGCACCGCTGGTTCGTCGTTAAAAAGCTTGACCACCTGTCGAAGTTCCACATCAACCTGGCCCTCGGTGACCGTGGCCGGGGTGGTGGAGTGAACCGTTTGTGCCATGGCTATGCATCCCCGTTGTCAACCCAACTCTAGCGATCAAATCGCAGATAAACAAGTCAATCCCCCAAATTCCCTCGTCCGTCCTGATCCCTACGGTATACCGTCCCACCCCATCCCATTTTTTCTAGTAAAATGTATATGTAGGCACAGTTTTCGGGCACCCTGTTAGCATGGGCAGAGACGCCCCCAATCCATGGAGGTCAACATGATGACAACTGCTTTCATCAACGGGTTAGAAATTATCGCCATTATGACTGCGATGACTCTAGTGGTATGCCCCATGCTGCTCTGGGTGCTGCCAAATCGTCGAGTTGCGCCTTAGGAACTCCCTCGGGGTCGCCTGCACTGTTGCGGCTCTTTGTCCCCCGTTCTAGTGGGCAAGAAACTCGGATGTAGCTCCGCTGCTGTCATCCCAGCCCTGGGAAAGTAGACGGGTAGCTTCCTCACTGGCATGGTCATCATCGTCAAAATCCGTGTCAAAATCCGTTTCCCCGCCAGGACTCTCCTCGGGATGATCAGGCTGGGGTAGGATGTCTTGGCCTAGGGGGTGATCTGCCTGGGTAACCTGGAGGTTGGGTTCCACCGTTTCCAGATCTCGCAGCACGTCCCAGGCGGACTGGTAGCGGTCGGTAAAGTCGTAGCGAACTAGCCGCGCCAGCACATCGGCTAGGGCCGGGTGGATCTCTGGAACGGCGTAGCGCCAGAGGATTTCGCCCCTGGAGTCGCGTTTGAGGGCGTAGGCGGGAATACCTGTCAGGGCTTCGATGGCGGTGATGCCCAGGGCATAGAGGTCGCTGGCGAACTTAGGCATTCCGGTGGCCTGTTCGCTGGGCATATACCCCTGAGTGCCCACGCTCACCGTACCCGTGGGGGAGTCCTCCCTATCGGCCAGTGGATTAGAAACGGCCTTGACCGCCCCAAAGTCGATCAACACCAGCCGCCGATCCCTGTGGCGACGAATGATGTTAGCGGGCTTGATATCGCGGTGAATTACCCCCTGGCTATGGACGAACCCCACCACAGGCAGCAAATCCTTCAGCAACTGGAGCACATAGATGGGTGACTGGGGCCGACGTAAGGCGAGCTCCTCCCGCAAGAGGTGGCCCGCGATCATTTCCTCCACCAGGTAGAACGCATTGGGGGACTCAAAGTAGGCCAGCAGCCGAGGAATTTGGTCGTGGTGGCCCAGGCGCTCCAGGGTTTCCGCCTCGCTGAGAAAAAAGCGATGCCCGAGCTGATGGGCCTTGGGATCGTCGCTCAGAATCCGCAGTTCTTTAACCACGCAAATGGGATCACCGGGTCGCTGGGTGTCCTGGGCCACATAGGTTTCGCCAAACCCCCCAGAGCCTAGCAACCGGGTAATGCGATAGCGGTTGCCCAGCATTAACCCAATTACCTCGGCCTCCCGCAGCCGAACCAGATCTTGGAGGTCATCCTGCTGGCTAATAATCTCCTGCACAATGGGCGAGGTGACGTACTGCTCTAGGGTTTGGCGGAGGCGTTGTTTCCGCAGTTGCTCGGTGACGATATCCGCCACCACGTAGGTGCTGCCAATCACCATAAAGCTGAGGATCGGAGCCGCAGCGGGCAGCAAATATCCCCCCAGGGTAAAGGCTCCATAGCTCAGCCAAAACCAAGCACCGCTGATGGCCACCGTCCATCCCAGGCGGGCGACCGGACGATTGAACCGCCACAGCAAGACCCCAAATCCGGCCCCCGTCGTAAATACCAGCAGTGCCCGTAGCCCCGGATGGGGAAGTTGGCGCAGAGCCACGCCCCGGCGTAGGTTCGCCAGATCATTGGCCAAAATTTCTACCCCTGCCATGGGCTCCGGGTGAAACAGGGTTTTGGAAAAGGGGGCCGCGTGGAAATCTTGCAGTGACCGGGCGGTGGCCCCAATCAGCACAATTTTGTCCTGAAAGAACTGGCCATTGGCCAAATGGTTCACCCAGGGATCAGCATCCAGCACATACCAAAAGGGCAAATGCTGGAACGTGTAGGCTGGGCCGTAGAACGGCACAAAGTCGCCACGCCGGGGGGGATGGCTGACCTGAGCGGCCTGGAGGGTGGCCTCGGTAAAGGATAGAATCCCTTGGGTGTCCAGTTCGATTTGACTGGTGATCTCCGTGGCTGCCATCCGCGCCTGCCGATCCTCCAGGTAGGCCCGTCCGTGGCGGTGGATACGACCATCGGCCTCCACTGGGGAGTTAATGGTGCCTACCCGCACAGGGGTCTCCAAAAACCGAGGCAGGGGTAACAGCAGTCGATCCATTGATCCCTGGCGTAGGTCGGTATCGTCAAAACTCGCCGCCAGCACCACCCGATCCCCCCAGCGGTTCAGCACCTCAAGCAGTGACTCATCGTCCGCTGGGCCATAGCCGCTGTCCACCAAAAACAACACATCTACCGCCACCGCCTTGGCCCCCGCCGCTAGCAGTCGATCAATGGCCTGGGCATAGGCCCGCCGCTCCCAGGGAATATTGGCGATGGGCGCTAAATCGGCGTACTGGTCAGGATCGCTGCGGTAGTATTCCGCCTGGGCAAAGGATTCGTCATCCATGGCCAGAATCACAATGTCCGATGGGGCTAGACGGGGGCCGCGCATGTCAAAGAAGAGGGTCTGAAGCTGCCGATCTAGCAGTTGAGCCGGAGGGGAATCTGCCGCCACATGGGCCACCACAAAGCCCAGCCACAGACTTGCCAACGACACCTTCAGCCAACTTTTTTTCACCTGCCGTTGGAGCCATCCCCCCACCTGGGTTTGAATTTGGGAAATTGAAGACGATGCAGTAAGGGGCGGGGGCATAGGATGACTCTCTCAGCAGACGCTCTCAGTAAAAGACACAGCCTCGGGCCATGTCACGGTTTGGAAAGGCCGAGGGGGCAAGGCCAGGATGATCGGCCCCTGGTTTTGGGCTGATCAACGTCCAGAATAGCGAAAACTCACTGGATTCCAGGCTGTCATAAATCCGCTAGGCTGGACATAGCCGTCACCGCAGTAGGCCATAGCCATGTCCCTACCCCTGCCAGTTCTCAAGGAGTCGCAGATTAAAGCCCTCGCCGCCGATCAGAGTTTTGAGCGGGGTCAGCGCTACTACCGCAATGGGGCGATTTATAACCCTGTGCTGCAAGGCCAAACCCTGTGGGCCGATTGTGAGGGAACAGAGACCTACCAGCCCCGCGTTACCCTGGGGCCGGAGGGGGTGGAAGATAGCGACTGCACCTGTCCCTACGACTGGGGCGGGCTGTGTAAGCATCTGGTGGCCCTGCTGCTAACCTACATTCACGACCGCGATAGTATCCGTTCGGTTCCTCCCATTCCAGAACTGCTGGCCCAGCGGAGCCGAGAGGATCTGATTGCCCTGGTTGAACGCATGGTGCAGCGCCATCCCGATCTGCTGGACTGGGTAGATATGCCAACCACCACAGGCGGCCATACTCCCAACCTGGACAACTACCGCCGAGCCGTGGAGCGGGTGTTTCGGGGCAGCGATATGGATACGATGGCCGCCGCCCTGGCCGCCCTGGCCGAACAAGGGCATCACTTTGCAGATCACGGTGATTGGGTGAATGCGGGCGACATCTATCAACTGCTCCTGGAAGAGGCCAATGACCATTACGACGACACCGTACTAGAGGTGGACTACGACGGAGCCGTGGCCATGGTGATTCAGGACATCGCTGAAGGGCTGAGCGACAGCCTGGGTGAGGCTAAGGGGCTGGATACGGGTCGCCATTGCCTCTGGATTGAAACCTGTTTAGCCGCCGTGCTGAAGGATCTCCAACTGGGCGGCATAGACTATGCCTATCCCGCCCGTGATGCCCTGCTGAAGCATAGCACCGATGAGGATTGGGCCTGGGTGGAAGGGCAAATTCGCCAGGTCATTCAGGGGACAGGGCTGCGCAAAGTCAGCGAGTGGGGGCAAGAGTCCCTGGTTGATCTGCTGGTGAAGCGGGCTAAAACGCGGGGGCAATCCGCCGACACTCTGGTGCTAGAACTGGGCACGTCTCGCCAAAAAGCCTTTTACCACCTGCGACAGGGTAATGTTGACGCAGCGCTATCCCTAGCCCGATCACACTTTATGGAACTGCCAGGGCTAGTGAAGCAATTTGCCGATGCCCTGCTAGAGGCCAATCAACCTGCCCTAGCCCTCGACTTCATCCAGACTTGCCAACAAGAACGAGACTATTACGGCTATGGGGAGTGGTTAGTGCAGTTTTTCGCCCAGCACGGCTCGCCGGAACAGATGGTCGCCGCCCAGTTCGACCACCTCAAGCTCCGGTTCACCCTAGAGGGCTATCGCGATCTCAAGGCCAAGGCCGAATCCCTCGGTCAATGGGACACCCTGCGCCCGCAGATTATCACCCCGTTGCAGGAGGGGAAGCGCTTCTCGTCGCTGGTGGACATTGCCCTTCTAGAGCAGGACTGGGAATCTGCCCTCGCCTACCTAGAGCATTTGAACCGCTTTGAGAGGCCGAAGTATTCTATCTTGGCCGCCAAAGCCCTAGAGGCCGACCAGCCCCAGATCGCCATCGCCCTGTATCGACAGGTCATTGAAACCGCCATTGCCAATCGGGGCCGCGACAACTACCGCCAAGCCGCTGAGCATTTGAAGGCAGTGCAACGGTTATCCCAGTCCCTGAGCCAAGAGGCTGAATTTAGCCAGTACGTGCAAACCCTGCGCACCCAAAACAAAAACCTACCTGCCCTCAAGCAAGAACTAGACCGGGCCAAGCTGTAGGCTTTGCCATGGCATCTACGTAAAAAGCGCCCCCCTTGCGGAGAGCGCTCTTTTTTCCCTAGTCAACTATGGCTAGCTGACCCATGGACTGGTCAATCAAGACTAGCCGATGATTTCAGGAGCCTCGGCGGTAGCCAGGTCGAGGGGGAAGTTGTGAGCATTGCGCTCGTGCATCACTTCCATACCCAGGTTGGCACGGTTGATCA
>NZ_JACJRS010000239.1 GCF_014697375.1 Phormidium sp. FACHB-1136 | reverse complement strand
GTATCTAAAGCTTAGAACGCAGGCTCCCCCTTCATCCATCCAATCTCCCAAACCATTGCACAGCAAGGCGCTTGGCTACCTGCAATCAACTTTTGTCAGTCAACCAGGTTCGACTCTTCCACCGGATTTTCGCTGCCCAATGGGGCAGATCGGTCGCCGGATGTGGCCTGGGTGGAAAATCGCGCATTGAGGCCATTGCCCCCGACCATACCAAGGTTCTGTCCCTCGCCCCCGATTTTGTAATCGAGCTACGGTCTGCCACAGATAAACTCACTACCCTGGAGCGCAAAATGGCAGAATATCGCGACTGTGGGGTGCGCCTGGGCTAGCTAATTGACCCCACAGAAAAGCAGGTGCAAATCTATCGCCTGGGCCGACCGACGGAATACCTCAACCAGCCGGAGGAACTCTCTGGAGAGGACGTGCTACCGGGGTTTGTGCTCACCTTGTCAGAGGTTTGGGGGTAGAACTAGGTTCAGCTTTTCTGCAATATCTCGAAGAACCGACATCGCCCGTTGCAGACGTCCCCAGTCGGGTGAAGTCGGTTGCGAATCGGACGCCATATGGTAGGGAAAAAATTCTATTTCACTTTAGGACACCTCGAAAAATACAAATCTTATTGAGAATGGCTACGAGATTCCAGAGGTTTCAGGCTCTTCGAGTTTGCAATAAGGCAATTAATCGAGGTGCCCTTTAACCAATCATCCTCATATGAACCGTGATCTGAGACTGAGATAGCGTATCTCGTTAGTAAATTTCCAACGTATCTACCTACCTCAAATCCTAGTTCAGGAACATGTAGTAAAATGATCTCTAACATGTTTTGCGACAAGAGAATTGATGTTTAAAATCCCGAATCGCGACATCTATACAATAATCTTACAAAATAAAGCTTACGCGATCAAGTGTTTTCATACTATTATATATTTAGAATGTAGCGTAGTAAGGTAAAATTGGGTAGCGATGCAAGAGCAAGTTATAGCGAGATCATCAACCCATCAAGGTGGCAAGGGTTACAGTTACAACCCTTTGGCTCAACCATTCCTGAAATGGGCTGGCGGCAAGAGACAGCTTGTTCCTGCTATCAAGAAATATATACCACGAAAATATACTCAGTACCACGAACCTTTTGTCGGTGCGGGAGCTGTTTTGTTCTCGCTTCAGCCTGCGAGAAGTATAATTAATGATACCAATCAGGAATTAATCAATTGTTACGAAGTAATTAGAGATCATCCTGACGAATTGCTATCTCTATGTGTGAATCATGAGAAAAATAATTCAAAGGAGTATTACTATAAGCTTCGTAGTCAAGATAGGCATGATAAGTTTCAAGAATTATCTCCGATTGAGCGAGCTGCACGAATTATATATTTGAACAAGACTTGTTTTAATGGCTTATTTAGGGTTAATAGTCAGGGGCAATTTAATGTGCCTTATGGTGACTATGTGAATCCGACCATAGCGGATCCTGCCATTGTCAATGCTGTTAGTGCCTTTCTGAACCAAAGATCAGTGAAGATTTGCCGAGGTGATTTTTCAGAGGCGGTTTCAACCGCTAAAAAAGGATCTTTCGTTTATTTTGATCCGCCATACCATCCAATTTCTGACACATCATCTTTTACTGGATACAGTATGGATGGCTTTGGTAGCCATGAACAGGAGAGACTTAAACTGCTCTGTGACAATCTATCAGACCGTGGCTGTCAGGTCTTAATTAGCAATTCAAATGCTCCATTAATTCGTGAGTTATACAGTGATTTTCGATATGAGATTGTTGAAGTCAAAGCTTCGCGAGCAATAAATTCTGTGGGAGCAAAGCGAGGAAAGGTTGGAGAGTTATTAATCTACAATAAGTATGAGTGTAAATCTATCTAAAAATGATAGTGCTTGGCAAACTATCTTTCAGGAAGAAGATATAATTTCTTCAATTCAGAGAGATGGCTATTTCTACATAAGCTGATATGCATTTAAATTGCATTGACTGTGTTTCCTTTATTTTTGATCTTGCGATCCCAGTTGATGACAAGCTGCCCTTCGTTCAACAGGTTATGAACAAGCGCTTCTA
>NZ_JACJRS010000238.1 GCF_014697375.1 Phormidium sp. FACHB-1136 | reverse complement strand
ACTGAACCTAAGTCCAAGGCTAAGCCTGAGGCTAAGCCTGATGTTTCTGTCGGATCTGACGGTCTGAATGCTAGTCCACCCGTCGATGAGGCTGAGGACAGGAGTGGGATGTATCAAGCTGAAAATGGTGATTGGATGGATGACCTGTCAGACCCGGATGACGATTCGCTGACCTACGACGAACTGGGCCTAGGGGGCGAATATGAAATCGTCAATGCCGATGATCCTGAGGCGCTTGTTTCCTGGGGGCCGGGTGAGGGGTCTGCTCAAGTTTTCATCTCTAACGGTCACAAGGGTTAGGCATGTTTCAGGCGAAACGACCGACCACGGAAGCCTCCACGCTCCAGGGCTTGATGCAACTCATCGCTCAAGGACGAGACGGTGAGTTGGTTGATACAGAGCCGCCCGATCCACCAGGGGATGAGCGTTACCACTATGTCCCTGCGCCTCGGGTGCCGCCTGCCTTAGCCGAGCAAGCCCGACAACGGCTCAAGCAAGAGAAAGCGGCGGCGATTTGGACCCTGTTTCAAGAAGGCTCGCCCGTCTGTCAGGGGTACAGCCCAGAAGAAATTGTTTGGGTGTTGCGTCGTTTGCAGGAACGTTATGAGCGACAGCAGCTAGAGGCCATGGGCGACTACCTCACCCGGTTTGACCTAGCTCTTCAAGATCAAACCCCTGAATTCAAGCAGACGGTGTATCAGGTGGCGACCCAATGCGGGGTGGGGCCTGATGATCCGCTGTTTTCGATTCTCTACAGTACGGGGCGGCTGGAGGCGTTGCTGCGCCATCGGCCCCAGGAGCTTGAGCAGGCGTTTCGCTCAGTGCTCAAGGAAGAATGTGACAGGGCCGTTGATGTCATCAATGCTTCGGCGGCGGGAGCCATCCAGCACCAGCGAGACAAAATCACGGCCCTTCTGAACCGCCTGCTGTTCGTGAGTTCGCTCAACACCTTTAAGAGCGCCATCAACGCCGCCAACCTGACGATTGCAGCAATTAGTATCTTGGTCGTGGGAGGTGCCTTCTTCTGGCTCGGACGAACGCTGGGGTACAGCCAACGGCCTCCCCTGGTGACGGGCAATGTTCGCCTGGATCAGGAACAGGCCGAGGCCTTGCGGTGGGCCATGAGCGATGAAGGTCAGCGGGCTCAGGATTTGTGGTCTTGGAACCGCAACCTGGTGCTCAATGGCCGTTGCCAAAACCAGCTTTCTGAACAGGGTGTGGCCCTGGCGATTGAAGGAGAGGTGGCTGAATCGGGAGCCTGTGCGCTTTGGGTGGTGCCGCCCGACCAGCGCACCTTCAGAGGTGACTAGAACAGGCTGATTTGGTGGACTTGCGGTGCTTCGGGTTGGTCGGGTTCCGGTCGGCTTGCCATGGGGTTATGGCCCCGCGCCGCCACCTTGCGTCGAATCGTGAGTTGCAAATCTCTCAATTCGTAAGGGTCGGTGATGTCCCGCTTAAATTGACTGGCATCTCCAGCAGGAAACAGTTCGGGGTGAGCCTCCAGCACTTGGCCAAAGGCATTGACACAAATGGTGGCTAGGTTGGCACTTAAGGGAGCGACATGGGTGTAGGGCTGAATGGCACAGACCAGCTCTGCGGCGGTGCAGGTTTGGTCGGGTTTAGCTCGTCCAGACAGTTCGTCAAGGATTAACCAAAACCGTTCTAACCGAGCCGCTTTAACTAATTTTTTGGTCGTTTCCTGGGGCAAATCCCAAGCTTGGTCAGACTTGCCAAAAATCACAGGGCCAGTGAAATACTTGAACTGCTCAGTGCTGATTTGTGCGCCATCGCCATGGATGAATAGTAACATTGCCAGCATAAATCCAGCGTCATTTAGAATAGCCGCCATCTGCTTGATTGTGGCGTAGCTATCAGGTGTGGATTGGATTGATGAGTGGGCTTGTGTTGCGAGAGACATCACAGAAACCGGATAACAACTCGCACACAAAGCGATAGCGGCTCACCTTTTATTGGGTAAGCTGTTAGTCATCTAAACTGCGTATAATACATTAAAATTCTGGAATAAGCCATGGGAGTCAGAAACTATCTAACGTCAGAGGAAAAGCAAGAGCTTCAGAAGC
>NZ_JACJRS010000237.1 GCF_014697375.1 Phormidium sp. FACHB-1136 | reverse complement strand
GGGGCTATCTGGTTGTTCATCCATGACTACAATCGCAACATCCGAGAAAAGCTGGCCAAGCAAGGTCATCCGGCTTTTTCCTCTAGCCTGCACTAAAATGCACTACCGAGAAGCGGATATATCTCAAGCAAGACTCATCAATGAAGCTAATGGATACACTAAGTTCTTAGAGAACGACTTGATTTGGGCAAAAATTACCCCGTGTATGCAGAATGGAAAATCTGCTGTAGTTTCTGGTTTAGTAAATGGTATCGGCTTTGGCTCCACCGAATTTCACATCTTTAGAGAGAAAGCTGATACTGACATCAACTATATTTATGCTTTGCTCAGACTTAAAGTACTTAGAAATTATGCCACTCTATATTTTTCTGGTTCTGCTGGACATCAAAGAGTATCAGAAGATTTCTTCAAAAAGCTAATAATTCCAAAGCCACCACTTGAAAAGCAGCTTGAAATTGTCGATCACACTACTGCAATTCGCAATCATGCTAAGCAACTTAGGCAAGAAGCTAAAGCAGAGTTAGAGCGAATTAAGCGAGAAGTTGAAGCGATGATTTTAGAAGAACCCGAAAACGAGGTATAACCATCCTCTTTCAGTGGATGATTGAAGATCATCGGTGCTGAGTTCAGGGTTTCTAGTCGCCGCTGAAGACGAACATTTAACTGATAATATGATCGCTTGATCTATGAGCTGACTACCTAACCGATAGCTATCATTTTTTAGGTGAGAGTTACTTCTCATATAGCTTAATCCTATGGTTACCGCCAACGATAACGTCCCTCACCTCAACCCCGATGAATATCTGGTTTGGGAAGAAACCCAGCCAGAAAAGTATGAGTATATCGATGGCGAAGTCTATGCCATAGGCGGCGGCAGTGTGAATCATGGGCGCATTGCCATTCGCTTAACCAGCCTCTTTGAGGCTCATATAGAGGGAAGCCCTTGCATCACCGGAAACTCTGACATCAAGGTTAAGACTGTGGCTAGCCAAAACTATACCTATCCCGATGCCAGCGTCACCTGCGATGAACGCGACAGGCAAACGACTCAATACATTACCTATCCCTGCTTGATTGTTGAAGTGCTATCAGAAAGCACCGAAGCTTACGATAGGGGCGGCAAGTTCAGGCTATATCGCCAAAAACCAGTTCTACAGGATTACTTATTGGTAAGTTCCACCAAGATTGAGATGGATTCATACCACAAAAATGAGGCTGGTGACTGGGTGATCATTAACTATCAACCAGGCGACACCATCGAGTTAAAAAGCATTGGTCTAAGTTTTGGGCACCTCGAAAAATACTGAAGACACTGTCTCATAATGAGACTCATGTCGAAATCTGGATTCCTGAAATATTTGCTAATAGTCAAATATTTGATCATTAGTATTTGGATTCTTAAAGAGATAGTCGATAGACACGAAAAGATGAGATCATAGATCATATAAATCACTCATTTCTCATCAGGACTATGGGACAAAAAGGATTCTGGGACTTTGAGGAACGCCAGCAGGAATTGCTCAACAAAAATAAAACCTTAAAATATCTCAATGACATTATTCCTTGGGAGTTATTCCGAGATGAACTAGAATCGCTCCATAAAAAAGACCGCAAAAGCAATGCAGGCCGCAAACCAATCGATGTCATTTTGATGTTTAAGCTCTTGATCCTACAACAGCTTTATAACATCAGCGATGAAGAATTGGAGTACCAAGTCAAAGATCGTCTATCGTTCATGGAGTTTCTGAACTTGGGGATAGAAGATCCGGTGCCTGATGCAACTACTGTCTGGCTATTTCGTCAGCTCCTCAAAGACCATGACAAAATAGAGACTCTCTTTGAGCAGGGTAATCGCATCTTAATCGAGTGCTCGTATTGATAGGCTAAGGGGTAAAAATCAACAGGTTATAGCGCGTCGACTTAGGCCTACGGCCCCGTCATGGTCGAATATTTGAGCTGATTGCCTCCCAACGAAATCGGTTGTCTTTATCTCGGCGTGGCCCTCTGGTTGGCTGTCACGCCTTATCCACCCCACTGGCTGCCAGGATTTTGAGCAAAAAGTTATTGTCCATTGCGGCGGTGTAGCGCTTCATCTTCAAAC
>NZ_JACJRS010000236.1 GCF_014697375.1 Phormidium sp. FACHB-1136 | reverse complement strand
TATACCCACATCCGGGCCTCCTATCTGCACCATTACCGCCGCATGGTTCCGGCCATCCTAGATACCCTCCACTTTCGGTCCAATTAATGAACAGCACCAGCCGGTGATGACGGCCCTGACCTTACTCCATCGTTATCGCGACAGCACCCGACGGTATTACGACGCCGACGCCGACCTGGTGATGGAGGGGGTACTCCCCGATGACTGGCCCGAACGGCTGGGAGAACCGGATGACACCGGCGAAATTCGCATCAATCGCGTCAACTACGAAATTTGTGTGCTGCAGGCCCTGCGGGAAAAGCTCCGCAGTCGCGCAATTTGGGTCGAAGGGGGACGGCGCTATGGCAATCCCGAGCAAGACTTGCCTCAAGACTTCGACGCTCACCGCCAGGTTTATTACCAGGAACTCAAACAGCCTTTGGAAGCTGAGACCTTTGTTGAGCCATTAAAACAGACCCTGCAAACATCTCTGAGCACGCTGGATAGTGGCCTACCCAAGAATCCAGGCGTGCGGATTTTAGAGCGCAAGAATGGCTGGATTTCAGTGTCTCCCTTAGCCGCTCAGCCCGAACCGCCCAACCTGCAGAAGCTGAAGCAGGAAATCAACCACCGCTGGCCACTGACAGGCCTGCTGGACATGCTGAAGGAGACCGACCTGCGCATCAACTTCACGGAGTCGTTTGAGACGGCGGCCACCCGCGAGACCTTAGACCGGAATCTGCTCCAGCGCCGGTTACTGCTCTGTCTTTATGGCCTGGGCACCAACACTGGGCTCCAGCGGGTTTGCGCCGGGGTCGGCGATGAAGCCTATAGCAATTTGCTGTACGTCAAGCGCCATTACCTTCATCAAGAACATCTCCGCAATGCCATTGCCAAAGTCGTAAACGCTGTCTTGAACGTGCGTATGGCCCCCATTTGGGGCGAGGGCACCTCAGCCTGTGCTTCGGATTCCAAACAGTTTGGAGCCTGGGACCAGAACCTGATGACGGAGTGGCATCAACGCTACGGAGGCCGGGGCGTGATGATCTACTGGCATGTGGAGAAAAAGTCAGTCTGCATTTATTCCCAGCTTAAGACCTGCTCCTCGTCAGAAGTGGCTGCCATGCTTGAAGGTCTATTGCGCCACAACAGTGAAATGACCGTCGAGCGTAATTACGTGGATACCCATGGCCAGAGCGAGATTGCCTTTGCCTTTTGTCATTTGCTGGGCTTCGAGTTGATGCCGCGCCTGAAGCGAATTGGGGTGCAGCGTCTTTATCTGCCGGAACCTGGCACCAAGGCCGCTTATCCAAACCTGCAACCCGTTCTGAATCGAGCCATCAACGGGGAGCTGATTCGGCAGCAGTATGACCAGATGATTAAGTACGCCACGGCCCTGCGGTTAGGCACCGCAGAAACAGAGGTCATCCTCAAACAGTTCAACCGTTCCGAGACCAAGCATCCGACCCACCAAGCCTTGAGCGAATTGGGGAGAGCCGTCAAAACGATCTTCCTGTGTCGTTACCTTCAGTCAGTAGCCTTGCGGCAGGAGATTCAGGAAGGCCTCAATGTCGTTGAACGGTGGAATGGGGCCAATGACTTCATTTTCTATGGCCGCAGTAGCGAGTTCGCCAGTAATCGGCACGACCAGCAGGAATTATCCGCCCTGGCCCTACATCTGCTACAGATCAGTATGGTGTATATCAACACCTTGATGATTCAGCGCGTCCTAAGTGAGCCAGAGTGGATGACCCAGATGCAACCCGAAGACCTGCGGGCATTAACGCCCTTACTCTGGCAGCATGTCACACCCTACGGTGCCTTCCGTCTCGATTTGGGTGAACGACTGGATCTCGATCCCCACGACGTCCAGGGAGGATCTGCTTAGTCAACCCCGAGAATAGCTGCATGGTACCGCAACTATCCCGCTGCCGGAGAAAGGCTGAAACGCCTTACCCCATGATGACTACGACCGCTCTCTCCTAGGCGGGGCCGAGCGGATGAGTCTCACCAAGGTAGGACATTTCAGGCGTACTACAACATCTCAATTCAGGCCGAATTTAGGCCAAGCACTTCTTGGCCCCTGAGACTCAAATCAAGACTATGAGATAGCAACTTGGCGCTAGAAAGGC
>NZ_JACJRS010000235.1 GCF_014697375.1 Phormidium sp. FACHB-1136 | reverse complement strand
GAAAGGTTTCGCTTTCAGCAACCTCAATCACGAAGGGGCGGGCCATCCTCTCTACCCTCTCAAACGTCATCCCCTATTATGCTCAACTTCATGCCGGATTGGTATTAGAATAATTTCTTTCTTGATCGTATAAACTTTTAATAGTCTTAATTAGATCGTTAAATAAAAAGATTATTCTATTTTCAATGTTTCTATCTTTAAGATACCAAGATGCTCTGTAAAGAAGACGGTGCAGCTCAAGACGCTGTTCTTCATAATCGACATTATCGATTAGTTCAATTATAGAATCAACTAAAATTTTGACCACCTCAAGTCTTGGCAGTCCAAACGCCTTAATTGCAGCATCTTCAATCGGATCAGATACTCGATACAGTCTATCCTCTACAACAACAAACGACAGATCAATTAGGCGTGACAGATTCTTGCCAGCACTACCTATATCCTGTGAAATCGTTGATGCAATGACTTGTAATGGTAAAGGACTGTAACTAGCAAGTAAACAAAGAATATTCTTTTCACTTTCAGATAGGTTTTCTTTTGAAAAATGTTTTAGAAATTGATCGATTCTCAGTTCTACAAATCTAGTTTTGTCTGCTAGCACAATGTCGACGCCATACTCTTCCACTAATTCCATCGCAGCGTAGGCTGAAGGTGGATAGCCAGCAGTGTAGGCTGCAAGTTCAGATATTTCATTAGGTTTCAAAGGCTCTTGTCTGATGCTGTTGGCCCTAATAGATTTCCTGTCTAAGGTTCTAATAAGTAACTTTTGATCTTCTGTCTTAAGAGGATTAAGGCGGATTTTTGCAATAGCCTCATTGCTATTAAATGGTCTGCGACTTGATACGAAAGCTAAGTATGCTTCATCATTTGACGAAAGTTTTCTAATTATTGACTGAACTGCTTCAGAAATATTTCCCTCACTATCAAATAATCCGCCTTCGTCTAAAAAAATCGGAAGCTCACCATTATTTGTCATCCTACGAAGATTTAGAAGCGTTCTATTTAATGCCTCCTCTTTAGATAAAGCTTGAATTTCCCTCATAATTTGCTGAAAGCGTAGATCTGTATTGTATGGCTCAGTCAAGTTGGCAACTGAGCTACAAATATCTTGAATACTAAACCCCTCACCAAGCCGAAAAGGATTCTTTAGAGGTTTCAAACCAAGACTACTTTCTACAACTTGTTGAATGAGCGATCTACGACCTATTCCTGGTAATCCGGTTACAAATAAGATATGCGGAGGAAATGCAACATCCGCTGGGGTCAAAGCTTCCTGAAGAGCCTGAATATCTTCAGTTCGTCCAACAAAAGGATTTTTTCGCTCTTCAATCAACCGATCAAGATGAGTGCGAATTTCCCTCGCAACACTTTTCGGCACATTCCCACGTTGGATTTTGGCACGTCTTAGCCAAAGTGGAAGTTGCTCAATGTCAATTGAGTCGGTGATGATATAAACAAGAGATTTTTGTAAATTTCTCTCAAGCTTTTTATACCATGCCTCTTCCACTTCAAAATTTACCCAGTCTGACAATAAGGAGTTATTGCTGGCAAAAAGGACAAACACTGAGGAGGAATCTAATCCATTTTGAATTGACTGCTTAAATTCATTGCCTGTTTCAAATGTCTGCTCGTCAAAAATACAGTGCTGGCGACCCATCTCCTGTGCAACAGCCCTAACAAACTCTTTATCTTTGGATGAATGGGACAAGAACGCTCTGACGATGGACATTTCTACGTGCCTTCAATTTGTTATTGCAGTTTGCACTATAATAACCAGAATTTTTAGAGGTGGCGAATGAGGTCTATCCCAGCAGCCCAACACTGCGTTGGTGCGGAGGGAGCGGAGGTTATCGATGAGAGTTCGAGGGTATCTGCCGCCGCACAACTTCACCGTTATGTCGCTAGTACGGAACGGCTGAGTCTGACTGCCTGACACATCTTTATGCCGCCTCCCAGGGGGGCAATTGACATCGTATGGACTGGATCCTAGAGAACCAGATGCGGTCATAGTACTGGTCTTCGGCGTTTTTAGAGGCAAAGCAGGGTTCAGGGTCAACGGTGAGCAGGGGGATGGGTTGGAGCAACGGACGCCCTTTGTTGACGGCACCCTTGAGCCAGCGGAGG
>NZ_JACJRS010000234.1 GCF_014697375.1 Phormidium sp. FACHB-1136 | reverse complement strand
ATGCTGTTGAGGCTATCCATCGGTGCACCGTGTTTTACTTGCACCTGCACTCTATGCGGTGGATAGCTTTTTTCCAACCCAACCCCAAAAAACTGTCCGGAGTGTTGGACTACAAAACTCCCTTTGAAGTATTCTACTCAAATAAATCAGACACTGTTGCGCTTCAGATTTGAATTGGCGGAGTTTCAAGTATCTTGGATGTTCACAACAAATCCTTGTCGTTTCATCTGCTCCAATCGCTGCCGTACTTCTGCGTAATTTTTCTTACCCCAGGAACGTTGAACAAATTCAACGTATTCTGTCCATCCGGGAAGCTTGTCTTGCTGGATGCCAGCGACAAACGCGAGTGCTTTGCACATGAAGAGACTATGTCCTCCTCGTTCATCCCAGTTGCGGTCTACCCGAATTTTTTTAACGGGTATTTTTTGCTCTCCCAGTAGAGTAATCGTTAGTACGGGCTGACTAAAACGCCATTCTTCTCCTTCTTCCGCAAAAATGGCATTAAACTTTGGGGGCTGCGTGTAACAGACCGGGTCTGGAATCCGATCAAGAATACTCGGATTGTCAATAATTTTTTGTACGGATTCTCGCATCAACGAAGACAAGTTAGGAGCAGATTTTCCCCTTATTCCTTTTAGATCTTCAGCTTGCAACCACAGATACACTGGAGCATTAAACGTGGTACCCCAGGTTGCACCCAAATAATTTCCAGCCGTTGGATAATTCAGATCCTTGACTCGAAAAGCTGATAACTCCGGCATCGAGTCCACCATTTGAGCCATCAACGCTCGAACAATCTTAGCCCGATCTCTGTTTGGGATTTTGTCTGAGCCAGTCCTTGATATCGAATTTTGATTAAAGTAGTCAATAGCTTCAAAGTCTTTTGGGGCCAGTGGCAGCGCCAACGGTTCTCGATCTTCATCAGGTAGACGCATTCGGACAACAGGTACTCCTGCGTCCACAGTCTTTCTGGTCTCATCAATGACCATTCGGAGATACGTCATACCCCGACTTCCCAGGGACTCCCAGGCCCGAACCATTCGACTCGGCATCATCAGGGTGAAACCATAGTCATCGGTTTCTTCAACCAAATCGAGATCATAGCCGCACTTTTCCACGGCTTTCACAATCGACTCAGGCGCAACTCCTGTAGATTTGCTCAGATCAGCAATCGTCCGCCCTTCCATCAACTCCTTCCAATAGGTGTCGCCAGCACGAATGACACGAGCGCCGGATACCTCCCTAACGTTCCGATACAATTCAGAGTATTCTATGCCGGGGAATATCTCTGTGAGTTCCTTCATCCTCATTCCGCCATCAATCTGGAGTCGCAATGCTTGCGTTGTGTACTGAATCATAGTCCCTTAGCTGCTGGTTAATCATATTATACCAAAATACTGAAATACTGAAATAGCCCACGCTTCTGGATCTGGAAACCGAGGTCGATCAGGTTCTGCATGGCCCGCAGGAGCAATGACCTGTTGCGACTGTTGGTGTTTGGCGTTGAAGGTAGCGGGGCTGTCGAGCTGCATGAAGATCGCCCTTTGGTCGCTACAGGCAATGTGGGGCTTATTTTGCCCTCGGTCAAAGGGGTTGTAGGCCACGCTGACATCGGTGCCGACGCCTTGGGAGGGTTGGTCGAGTTCGTAGAGCTTTTGATTCTCGGTATTGGTGATGGATTCGTGGCTGATGTGGAGATCGCCATCGCGGAGGGTGAGCGCCAGGGTGAGGTGATTCCATTCGCTGGCTTGCAGGGCACAACCCATAGAAAAGCTGGATTCGCCCCGATGGCAGAGGTCTTCAACTCGCCCCCGCACGATGCGATCTGCGGCGTTGACGGTGTGTTGAATGCTGGTGAGCTTTTGCCCCTGGGCCAGCCAGGAGAGAAACCTGAGTCCTTCTAGGGCGTTGCTTTTACCGGAGGCGTTGGCACCTATCAGCACGGTGAGAGGGCCGAGGGGGAGCAGCCCGGTGCGATAGCTCTTAGAATTTTCGAGGATAAATTCGGACAGAATGGCGCTCATGATCTTCAATAGCCGTAGCGAAGGGATGGGGGTTCGGGCGACGGGGCGAGTGTAGCACAAGTCCCATGCCACGATTCTGCGTTGGGAAGCGCGGTTAGCGCGTCAGGGTGAG
>NZ_JACJRS010000233.1 GCF_014697375.1 Phormidium sp. FACHB-1136 | reverse complement strand
ACGCCAAGGCCTTGAGGTGTCGCAGATCCCGACGATGGCTATATTGACGCAGCAAGGACAGCACTTGATCATAGAGACAGGTGGTGGCTGGCATGGCAAAGACCCTGAGATATGCAATTCCAGCGTCTCATGTCACCTCACCTTTTCCCCCTCGCAGCACGAGGTTTCAAGCCTTTCACCCACTTCTGTCAGGCAGTCAGCCTTTCTGGCTTTGGTTGATGCCCACTGACCCATCTAAAGTCTCCCTATGCAGCGGCAAACGTAAGACTGGTTAAGCCCAACATCATTTCGCCATGCTCAAGTTTGTCCGCCATCACGCGTAAAGCCAGCGCCTGGACATAGGCAATCGCCTGTTGCCGAGTCTCGCCATAAACCAGAACCCCAGGAATTTCCAAAATCTCTGCAATCCAGCGCCCATCCTCCTCTTGCTCGGTTTCCACGGTAAATTGATTTGATAGGGGCATCTCCATGGGTTAACCTCTGCTTGGTTTTCCTTACAAAAATATTAATGCCAATCTTAACTTAAATGTCAAAAATGTTATGAATTGTGCCTAACAGTGATTGTGGGCTTGCTTTGATAGAAAAAGTTTATGCCTGAACTCAGGTGGTGTAAATTCAGATTCTCAGATGTTAATTACCTTTCTGCTCTTGCTCAATGTCCTGCACAATTGCCGCAAAATCTTCATCATCCTTGAAAATGCCGCCAAACCTTAACCAAGGGTTGCTATCATCTGCGGTTGTTGGAATAGAAATAGGCACCACTTCCGCCTTGGCCAAGCGCTGCTTGAGTAGCTGCTGAATTTGGTCAAGGGCTGTTTGACGATCTCCATCCGTGACCTGAAAGGTGGGCAACTCAAGAACCGTGGCGGTCGTTTGGCCATCGGTAGCCGATTCAAGCAGGATGTTCCAGTTCGTCATGGCCGATTGATCTTCAAGGGTGGGGGGTGTCCTTGCTTACACAGTAGCTCAATAATCGCTAACGTTGCTCAGGCTAAGTGAACCATAGCTATCTCCTAACCTAGATGTTGAGAGAGACCTTAACATGGAAGACATCACCCCAAAAACTAAGACAGGTGTTATCCCGATGCAAATCGTCCTTACCCCTGAACTAGAACAACTCATCCAGCGCCAACTCGCCGCTGGCAAATATCAATCTGCCCTAGAGGTCATCACCGCAGGTATCCACCTCCTCAACCAACAAGACGATCTTTACCAAGGACGACTCCCCGAACTTCAGCGAGAGGCTCAAATGGGCTGGGAAGCCGCTCAGCGTGGCAACTTGGTAGAAGGATCTGCCGCTATGGCCCAAATTCGAGAAAACCTGCGGCCTCGCCACGCCTCTGCCGAATCATGACCCCTCAGTTTTATGGGTCGTTAAACTATAGAAGGCTGTACAATCCTATTTGCCGGAACCGTGCCCTAGGTGTCGTCAGGATATAGCCACAGGTCTAACGTATTGCGACTAATCTGAAAAACACGAGCGACGTAGCTCTTGCGCTCACCTCGGTCAACCGCTGCAACGGCCTTCACTCTTAAATCCACACTGTAGGGGGCAGGCATTGGGGGGCAGGGGCGAAAACAACATCCCTCTTCTGTCCTAACTAGCCTCCGGGCTGCAATATTTGGCTTCCCCGCTCGGACTGGGAGGCGACGCCTGCTAGCGTACAGGGGTTAGTGGCGACCCTGTTAGCAACCATCGCCCAACAGCAGGAACAGTTAGACCATCTAAACAAGCAAGTTATGGCGATGAGTGAGCGCCTGGCTCATCTGGAAGAGCAGGTGCGCCAAACCTCACAGAATTCGTCTAAACCACCGTCGAGCGAAGGCTTTGGCCAAGGGAAGCGGCCCCAACGGCAGGGGGGGAAAGGGCGACGGGGGGGCCAACCGGGCCATGAGGGCCAGTCGCGAGACTTGTACCCGATTGAGGCTTGCACCGAGGTGATAGACCACGTTCCATGAGCACCGCCTGCATCAGTTGGGCTGTGAGCATTGCGGCACGCTGACGCGTAGTGTGTTGCCGGAGGGGGTGACTCGCCGGGGCTACGGGGAACGGTTGAGTGCGCTGGTGGCGTTATTGAGTGGTGGCTATCGACAAAGCCATCGGCAGGTGAAAACGCTGTTAGCGGTGCTGGCGGGCATCGAGATTTCGACCGGTAGTATCAACCGCTTACGTCAGGAGATGAGCGATGCGTTGGCGACCCCCGTGGCGCAAGCCCTGGGGTAT
>NZ_JACJRS010000232.1 GCF_014697375.1 Phormidium sp. FACHB-1136 | reverse complement strand
GCGGTGATGGAAAGAAGATCGACGTAGGACAAAGCTTGCATGATGGTGTCCCGTGTAGAGGTTGGGTTTGGTCTTGGCCGCTATTCGGCCCGTCACCCGATTGGTATTCCGCTGGGGTGCGGCTCTATGGCGTGGGGCGGTGTGGTGTGCCCGTCACAAAAATCAGTATTCCCATGATATTGTGAATTGTCAACCCCTGACGCACACTATCCTGGCTAGGGTTGACTCATTCCCCTTGATCTGTGAACGATGCCCTACAACCCCCGCAGTCGTGACAACTTGAAGCCTCGTAAGCGTTATTACGAAGAACCTAAGAAACGCCATGAGGTGATGGTGACACCTGAAGGCTGGGAAGGGTTTAAGGCACTGGCTAGCCGCAGAGGTCTGTCAGCCAGTGAGTTGATCGAGCAACTTGGACGAGGGCTGATTGGGATCGACAGCGCTCAGGACGATGAGCGGAGGGTCGAACGTTAGGGCCATGGGCTTTGCAGGGCTAAAGATGTACAAGGCCAGGAGTACGATGGCCAGCGGATCAGCCCATCGGCTTAGGCTCGATAGATATGCCCCCGTCCTGGGCACCATAAAGCCAGCGCAACGTTTGAAGCACCTCAGAGAGCGAATCCCACCTGGCCGCGCTGGCTAGGTGGGTTTTTGATTCGGGCTATCGGCTTAGCTGCTCTAGAACCGCATTCACCCGTCGCTGCTGGTCGGCAGGTACGTTCATCGGTGGCCCACCCTTGGCTCTGCGACTGGCCTGGAGGGCAGCAGTACGGGCTTGAATAATCTGCTGCGGAGTTGGGTCTACGGTGGGCAGTTTATCGACAAACCGCTTCCCGGCATCGGGGCTTTGAGTGTAGCCGTCTAACGCGGCAACCAGGGCCGCCTGCGACAAGGGTTGTCCGAACTTAGCCTGCGCTTGAGCTTGGATGTCTTGTTCGGCTTTCCTTAAGGTGCCCAACCAAGAGGCGTCTGCGGCTTCCGGCGATGGGGCACAGTGTTGATAGGAGAATGTGCCTTGATTCTGGCACCGCCCCGACCAACCCGGATCACGATGGCCAAAGAAGGCACGGGTGGGGTTGCCGTTGGCATCGCGAGTTCCCTCAGCTCGGCCAATAGCTCGCTTGAGGAGATCATCGGGTATCGGTTCACCCGGTGCGGCGGGTGCCTGTTTAGGAACTTGGCCCAGAGCCTCTTTGGCCCACGTCTGAGGATTCACCCATGCCCCATTGCGCCTGATTTTCCAGTCCAGGTGCGGCCCAGTAGAGACAGAATCAGTCGGGCTAACGTTAGCCACAATCTGACCAGCCGTGACGATATCGCCCACCGCGACGGTGATGGAATCAACATGAACAAGCTGATGCTCGACCGCCCCTTGCCAGTCTTGACCCTGAATGTGAACCTGGTAGCTGGCCCCATTGGCGGATGTGCCAATCTTACGAATCTCACTGACGTGGCCTGAGATGGGACTAGCGACATCAGCTCCGGCACAGCCCCCGACTCGGCAATCAAAGTCCACGCCACCATGGGGGCCATAGCGGCGTTGGTTGCCCGTCTCAGGCCCAAAGCTCTGGCCAAAAGCAGGCTGGTAGGCGACCAAGTCCTGCAACGACTTCCCTACGATAGGCGAGGCAAAGGTCTGGCCCTGGGCAGCCGCGTTGACCATCGGGATAGCCCTGCGTAGCGTGAATCGTTCGTTGGTGTCTTTATCCAACATCACCCAACCCGATGCCCCAATCAGCGCCACGCAACTGAGTCTGAGAACCACGTCACCGGCCTGGATGGTGCTACCAATCACCCAGCGCCAGGTGGGCGGCAGTTCGGTCCAGTGCGGTTTGTGTGGGCTAACGGCTGAGTTCGGCATGGGTCACAGTTCCTTCATGCACAGTCACATCAACAGAAAGGCCATGGTTGAGGAGCCACCGATAAACGCCGTTTCCAAGGTCGCAGGCCGGAGCACCCAGGGCCACCAGAGTAATGACTTCGGACTCACCCACCAAGGCCCGTCGTAGGTCGGCCAGAGCGGCATCGAGGTTCAGCGAATTGGGATTAATGTCGGTGCATCCTGCCAGTCGGGCGTCATCGGGGGCCACCCTACGAGCGTCACGGTCTGCCCAATCTTGATGGGCAACGATGGCCTTTCGACCCTGGTGGATGGGATTCCAAAACCGCCCCCGCCCTGGCTCTAGCAGATCTAGAAACACCACCCCCGCCATGGCACAGGCCAGGATGGCCAGACGACGGGTTCTCATGCG
>NZ_JACJRS010000231.1 GCF_014697375.1 Phormidium sp. FACHB-1136 | reverse complement strand
GAGCCAACTTTGATTCAATCCCATCCCAACTACCAGACCCTCCTGAACTACGGGGTTATCGCCGCATAGACTGGGATCACAGCCTCCTAAATCTGTCCGGAGTGTTGACACGATAGAACGTCGCCAATGGCTTGATGCTGTAACCTTAGATAAGATTTTCTCGGATGTTCCGAAGGGCACATAAATAAGATAAACCCAAGATTCAAAAAGGACATTAGCGCGTGGCCAAGACCATCGAACAACTAACACCGGAGGAACTACAAACCTTTAACCCAACTCGCAACTTGGGCCAGAGTGTTGATCGACAACGATGGGGAAAAGCCTGGTCTAGGCTACCTGAGTTGCGCGATGTTTTACGCCATCAATTTGGGGCAACGCGAGTTGTTTTGTTTGGTTCTTTAGTGGTTCAAGAAACGTTCACTCATTGGTCGGATATTGATCTAGCAGCTTGGGGAATTTCACCAGATAAATTTTATGTAGCCGTAGCCACGGTAAATGACCTATCCCCAGACATTAAGGTGGATTTGGTTGATCCAGAGCGTTGCAGCTCTATTCTGTTGAGACAGATGATTGAGGAAGAAGGTGTAGAGCTTTGACTAAGTTGATCTTGAGGCAACGTTTTCTAAAGTGCAACAGGAACTTCTAATTTTTGCTGACTGGCTAGAGCAGTTTTGAAATCAAACATAGGCGATCTTAACAAAATACTTATTCATGAACCTAAAGACATTTTTTGAACATTTTGACACCCTAGCCGAAGCCCCCAACGGCATACAGCGGTTGCGGGAACTGATTTTGGATATGGCGGTGCGGGGAAAGCTAGTGCCACAAGATCCAGAGGATAAGCCTGCTTCCATTATTTTGGACAAAATTCAGAAGAAAAGATTAGCAAGCAGGAAAAGATACTTGCAGCCAAAATCAATAGATCCACTTGTTTGCAATGGAACCTTATTTGATCTACCTCAATTATGGGAATGGTGTAGAGTTGGAGACATTGCTAATGTTTGCTTAGGTGGCACCCCCTCAAGACAAGATCCAACTTACTGGAACGGTTCAATTCCATGGGTAAGCTCTGGTGAAGTTGCTAACTGCGTAATTTACTCAACAAAGGAACAAATAACAGCACAAGGTCTTGCAAATAGTAATGCAAAGGTCTACCCAAAAGGCACTGTTTTGATTGCGATCATCGGCCAAGGAAAGACGCGAGGTCAATCAGCAATTTTAGGCATAGAAGCTTGTACTAATCAAAACATTGTTGGACTGGTCTTTGAGACAGATGATATTTTTCCAAATTATGTTTGGAAATGGGCGCTTAGTATTTATGAAAGCTCAAGATCTGTGGGAAGAGGTGGTGCTCAACCTGCCTTGAATTGTCAAAAGATAAGAGACCTGTTTTTTCCGTTACCCCCACTGGCAGAACAGAAGCGGATTGTGGTGAAGGTGGATGAGTTGATGGCGTTGTGCGATGCCCTAGAAGCGGCGCAGCAAACCCGCAACACCCTGCGCCAAAAGTTGCGGGCCTCTGCCCTGGATGGGCTGATGAATGCCCCCAGCAACACCGACCTAGAAACCGCATGGGCCTTTGTAAGGGATAACTGGGAGTTGATGTGTGATCGGCCTGAGGATGTGGAGGGGTTGAGAAAGAGTATTTTACAGATGGCAGTTCGTGGGAGGTTAGTACCTCAAAATTCAAAAGATGAACCAGCCTCAAAATTAGCTAGCAGGATAGAAGCAGAAAGTAAAAGGCCAATTCAGAAAGAAAAAATAAACAATAGCGAACAACTTACTCAGGTCATCGCCAGCAAAAAGTTTTTCTCACTACCCAACAACTGGCTATGGGTTAGATGCGAAGAAATTACTACTTTTGTCACCAGTGGATCTCGTGGATGGGCTGAGCATTACTCTTCTAGAGGTAGTATTTTTCTTCGCATAGGGAACCTGGATTATAGTTCAATAGAAGTTGATTTAACTTCATTGCAATTTGTAGATCCTCCAGCAGGTGCAGAGGGACTGCGTACAAAAATAGAAACGGATGATCTTCTCGTTTCGATCACTGGAGATACAGGAATGATAGGATTAGCTCGACCTAATCTGCCAAAAGCCTATATTAATCAACATATCGCTCTGGTGAGGCTGAGCAAGTTAGTATTTTCTGAATGCATAAGCTGTTAGTCATCTAAACTGCGTATAATACATTAAAATTCTGGAATAAGCCATGGGAGTCAGAAACTATCTAACGTCAGAGGAAAAGCAAGAGCTTCAGAAGCA
>NZ_JACJRS010000230.1 GCF_014697375.1 Phormidium sp. FACHB-1136 | reverse complement strand
CCTCCGCTGGCTCAAGGGTGCCGTCAACAAAGGGCGTCCGTTGCTCCAACCCATCCCCCTGCTCACCGTTGACCCTGAACCCTGCTTTGCCTCTAAAAACGCCGAAGACCAGTACTATGACCGCATCTGGTTCTCTAGGATCCAGTCCATACGATGTCAATTGCCCCCCTGGGAGGCGGCATAAAGATGTGTCAGGCAGTCAGCCAGAAAGGTTTTAGCGGCATTAGAAAAAATCGGTTGGCGAGTGAAACGGCAAACAGGCTCCCATAAAATCTTGGAACGAGAGGGATATGAGGACTATGTATTTGCCTTTCGAGATAGTGACGAAATTGGAACAAAAATGCTTTCCCGGATTGCTAAAAAAACTGGATTAACTCCAGAGGATTTATAAGGAAAGCCAGGATCTATCTTCGTATAGCTAGAAACCCGGTTTCTTTGTCGGGTGGCTGAGGAGAAGATTTGGGTTTTGCCAGAGTAGAAACCGGGTTTTTTGAAGGGATGCCACCCTACAGGTTGGGGCTGGTTGGGGGCAGGGGCACCCGCGATAAATCGAGTTCGCCTTTGAAGGCTTTTTGGCTAAGTGCGCCATAGAGGTTTTCTAAGTCGGCAAGGCTGGCTTGATAGCGGGTTTTGATGCATTCGACTTTTTCGACAATGGTAGAAAATTGGTTTTGGAGTTCAATTGGAGGGAGCAAAAGACTAATATTTTTGACTAGTGCTAGGTTCAAGTTCTCTTGATTACCTCCACGACCTAATGCACGGATAGATCGATACAGCAGCTTTAGTTGTTCATAAATAAATACTTGATTATGAGTTGAAGGTAGTATAGCTGCACAGGCTTGATTAGTGGCAGCAGCAATGTTTAGATAACCGACCTGGCCGCGAGTTTTTCCCTGGCCATACATTGCTAGGAGAATTGTATGCGATTGATAAATAGTACAGTTAGTTTCTTTTACAGCCTTTCGGGTGATGTGTTCTTCAGTTGAGATGATTTTTTCATTTTTTACCTCCGTTGTCTTCACCCATGGAATATCACCGTTGTAATACTCATCAATTTTTTGGCGGCTAGGTGTTGCCCCTGTACCGACGCGAGCAAAGGATCCAATAATATTTTTCTCCCACCCCTTCTCATTTCGTACTGGGTCGCCAAACATTTCTAGGAAGACGCTTTTGAGGAGGTCGTCGAGGTGTTGTAGGTGTTGTTTGCGCTGGGCAATTAGCCCTTCTACTTTGCTAAGCAGATAGGCAATGCGTTTTTGGTCATCGAGTGGTGGGAGGGGGATTTTTATTCGCTCAACATCTTTAGGATATAAATGAATTCCTTTGACACAACTCTTTAACTTCTTTCTTCCTGGCGGTGATTTCAAGAAGTGATTGATGTAGGCTGGATGAGCGCTATCAACTCTTACAATTAACCATTCACCTGTAGCGACTACGCCATCTAAATCTGGAGAAATAAAAGCATTCTTGCTTCCAACATAATCGCTATTGTGAGCTGCATTTAGAATAATAGTGTCACCCGCTCTCAGCTTTTTTTTAGAATATTTTTCGTAGTAGTTTGAATCGACAAATGACTCAAAATTACCGCGAAAGTTTCCATTTTCATCAATATCTCTAATTTTTAGGATTGGTAGACCTTCGCTGCGCTGTTCTAGCTTGGATGGAGTTTTCCCGTTGAAGGCAGAGCCAACCGTTTTGATTTCTTGAGCTTTCATCCAATTAACTCCCTCAGATCCAGCAGTTCCCGCACAATTCCAGTTGTTACCTTGGTTAGATCCTCATCGCCAATCTCCCCCACCTCAGCCTGAAGCAACCGATCCAAAATCACCCCTGGCGCTTCGTAGTTTACTTCTTCAAAAACATCTTCCTTATAACGGCTCAAGCTCAGGTCATAGTCCTCAGCTTCGATATCTTTTCGGGACACAAAAAAGCATTTTTGGGTGCGGTCGGTATGGATTTTGGGGTTGCGGGTTTGGTATTTGGTCACAATATCCTGCAAATCCCCATAGCCCTCTTGCTTCGTGCGTTTGTCGTCTAGGGAATAGCCATCCTGTTGCATTTCATAGAACCAAACCTGTTCCGTGGCGGGTTGATTGATCTTATCCTTTGGCCCCCAAACCTTGGTAAATAGCAAAATGGCCGTGCTATAGCAGCCCGCAGGCAGGTTAGGACAATACGCGGAAGGCATTGTCGAGGGCATCCCACAAGGTGTCAAACTGGTGCAAGGTCTTTCGCACGTAGTGCTTGATCCGTGCCCAAAACTTCTCAATTTTGTTCAAGTCAG
>NZ_JACJRS010000023.1 GCF_014697375.1 Phormidium sp. FACHB-1136 | reverse complement strand
ATGCTGTTGAGGCTATCCATCGGTGCACCGTGTTTTACTTGCACCTGCACTCTATGCGGTGGATAGCTTTTTTCCAACCCAACCCCAAAAAACTGTCCGGAGTGTTGCAAAAGAACTCAAAGCACCAGTCCTTAGCTTGCCGCCCGATGATCGGCTTACCCTGATCGCTGTCATTGTTGAATCCCTAAAAAATAGGACAACTACTCAAACTGACCGCTCTGAGGCCATTCAACGGATGAGGGGATTGTTAAAAACCGATCAACCTGCACCAACGGACGAAGAAGTAGCCGCAATGCTAGAAGAGCGGCGAGAAGCAAACGCAGGCCAGTAAGTAGCCACTGTCACCCACCTAACTCCATCAAATCTATGCCCCTAGCCATTGCTCCTGAATCCGCACCCATAGAAACCGACCCCCAAGGTGTTGTACGAGTCGCCAAAACTCGTGTCACCCTAGATACCGTTGTAACGGCTTTCCTTGAAGGATGCACACCAGAGGAAATCGGAGAGCAGTACCCATCCCTACAACTTTCAGGTAGTGCATTAATGCACGGGACAAAGGTCATCCGGCTTTTTCCTCTAGCCTGCACTAAAATGCACTACCCTTTATAAATGGCCTCTATAGAGATTGGGAAAGGCGATGTACGGCTTCGGTTTTGTCCTTACCCAGCTACCGATGGCGATAACCTGGCTTAGGCTTGCGTTCTGCCTAGGGAGCCATCAGACTGGGGGAGTAGTCCGACCCGTTAATCACCTATGCGAGCCCACATCGACCAGGACGTTCTCTACCTGCACCAGGACGATGTGCCTCCGTATAAAAAGTCCGGCTCGGTGGTGCGAAATAGTTATTTCTGGGCGCTGCGATCCATTGCGGATCGGGCGTTGTTTAACCAAGATTGGGAATTTGCCGATGAGGTCTGGCCCGCCCTCACCCGAATGTTGACCAGTTTTGCCGAGTCGGGCTATCTAGGCTATGGCGAAACCATGCTGGAATTTGCTGAGAATGCCGAAATCCCTGCGGTTCTCAAGCCCATGGCCACCTGGGTTAGCCCAGAGGAAGACGAAGACAAGGAGGACGCCCCCTAATCAGGAGCCCTAATCCACCGAGGCTGCATCCACCAAGACCGCAACGCTGGGGGATGCCCTAGGGAAGCGGGGCACTAGGGCTGGCGGCAGATGCCAAATACCGAGGTGAACCCGTGCAGGAAGGTGGTGTTGCCCACGGGGCCAATTTCGCCGCCGCAGAAGAATCCGCCTAGGGGCACCGGGCCAAGATATTGCTGAAACAGGCCAGAGTCAAAATTCGGGGCTTGGTAGAGACCCTCCCCTCGGCCCATGCAGGCAAACATCAGGGCTCCGGTGGGGGCAGGGCTTTGGCCCCGTTGATAGTTGCCCAGCCAATAATCGAGGTCTTCGGCGGAGGTGCGGGCATCGCGCAGATGGAACTGGATGCGCTGCCCCGGTCGCACTCGGTCGCCCACCGCAATGGCCCCTGCTTTTGGATCGACCCCCAACAGTGTCCGAATCAGAAAATCGCCTTGGTTAAGGGTGATCTTAAAACCATCCTGGGCAATGCCAATGAAGAGGGAATTCTGGGCCAGTTTGCGATCCGCCTCGCTGAGGGTTTGAATCAGCCTTTGCAGCACCTCCAGGGGCGGGCGATCTTCTCCCTCATGCTCTGGATCGCTGAGGCCGAGGACGATATTCCGTTCCGCTTGGCTAACTTGGTAGGCCGGGCCAATGGGACGGCAACCCTGGGCCACAATGGCATCCAACACAATGGCACCGGAAAGGGCCACCCCGACCACGCCCTCGCTGTGGAGGGTGCGGTGACAAAACAGGCCGCTCTGGCGGTTAAAGCCATCCACGCTGGCCAGTCCGCCCACCTTAACTGCCCCAGGATAGGCAAAATCTAGCCCCTGGATCAGGTCGTTAACGCTGGCCGCGAAGGGATCCGCCAGCAGAATAAATTGGGGATTCGTGGCCGGATCGACGCCAATCAGGTCAATCCAGGTATTGGGGGGGCTGTCGAGGTCGGGCAGATCGTCGCTGGACAGGTGGAAGGGCTGCACCGTCACCCCCGGCAGGCGGGCCACCGTGAGGCTGAGGGCCGGAGCCGATTCTACCTCCACCGCTTCCTCCGTGGTCGCCATTCCTACCACACCACCGCCACTACAACCCACCAATACAGGCATGGGCCACCGTTCTTGCAGGAGCGGCAACAGACGGGGAAATTCGCTGGCAAAGGCCGAAGAAATGAATACCAAGCCCAGATCCGGCGGCGCATCAAAGCTGGCCCTAAGGCGATCCGTCACCTCCTGCACCGCCCCCTCCAGAGAAGCCCGCTGGGAGAGGGCATTGGCCCACTGCATGGTCTGGGAATCACCCTTCATGGTCGGTTATCTCCTGCGTCGGTGGCGTTGTTTGGCCTCGGTAACTTGGCCTCGGTGACTTGGCCGTTAATGCTGAATGATACGAAGGCCAGTTGGCTAGGGTGAATGCCCCCTCAAGGTAGGGAAGGTCACCGAATTTAGGTCACTCTAGCGGTAAACTATACTGGATTTTACGGTTCGACAATTATTCGACAGCCAAAGGAATATTATGAGCGACAACATCCAAACTCGCATCCAAAGCGAAATTGAAAGCGCCCGTGCCGCCTGCGACACCGCTGGCAGCACCTCACAAGAGTGCGCCGCCGCCTGGGATGCCGTGGAGGAACTTCAGGCCGAAGCCTCCCACCAGCAGGCCAACGGTTCCGATAAAAACTCCTTTGAAACCTACTGCGACAACAACCCCGACGCCGACGAGTGCCGCGTCTACGACAACTAAGGTCAAATCCGGCTTGCTTGCCCCCGGTATCAATGGGTGAGGAGACCTCACCCCTACGACTTTCTGGGGTGAGCATTGGTTTTTTTGATTCGGATTTGGTACAAGAGACCGCAATGACGCTTACGGTTTACGGCATTCCTACCTGCACCACCTGCAAAAAGGCGCTCCAGTGGTTAGATCAAAACCACATCGCCTACGAATTTGTAGATACCAAGCAGCACCCCCCCAGCCGAGCTATGATTGCCGACTGGGTGGCTACCTTGGGAGCTAAGCCCCTACGCAACACCTCCGGCCAGGTCTACCGAACCCTGGGGGAGGAAAAACAAACCTGGACAGAGGCGCAATGGATTGACGCCTTTGCCGCCAATGCTATGCTGCTAAAGCGGCCCCTATTTGTGCAGGTAGGGCAGGCCATTGCTGTAGGGTTTCGGCCCCAGTCTCCGGCCCTACAAGCTTTGCTCACATCGCAACCCTGAATTGGCCCATCCGCCTGAGCCATCCAGTACCGTCTGACTCATGCCGGATGGGGACAACGCATCGTTAAGCCTATAGCGAAGCCACTTCCACCAAGGTGAGGTTGACGACGCTACGTACGGGGGTACCATCAGGTAAAAATAGGGTGAGTTTATAGTTTAGAGACTGTACGAAACAGCGCAGATATTCCTGACTACCCCAGGTAAAGACGTAAATCGGTGGTCGATCTTTCCCATCTAAAAACTCAACAGCCTGTCTAAATTTGCTGATATATTCCGTGTAGACATTGCCGCCACTTTCGTAGGTGTCAAAAACAATATTGCTAATGGTTAGTCGCCAAGGTTCTGGAGAGCCAAAACTAATTTTAGGCACACCAGAATCCGTCCGAGAACCAGGAGATGAGTTGAGGTTAACCGTACGATCAAAATTCAACTCCGTCGGGTTAAACATAAACTCGATGGTATCAATCGTACTGTTTCCTTCCCGTGCAATGAGTTTTGCTTTAATGGGATTAGTCATAGTATTAACATCATCTCAAACGTTTGGAATAGAAACGACCATGGCGCTCTTTTTCAATGACTAAGCGCTGACGCATTCTCTGATAAATCTCCTGGGCCAACTGTTCTAGGGCATGGGCTTTTTCAGAACGGTTAGCTTCCCCGTGGCTCTGATTCGCCTCAATCGTTGTAAAGGGTGTATCTTCCTTAGCCTGAATCAGAAAACTGGGCCTAGGTGGAGAGACTGCCCCCCCATGTTGAGCCTGGATAGAGGGTGGATTTCGCGACTTCAACACAGGCTTTGTTCGGGAGATCGTTAGTTTTCTCTGGATAGGAGCTATGGATACCGTTGGCAATGCCATTGGTGGTGCTATGGGCGAGGCTTTTGGTCGCTCTATTGGCGACTCTATGGGTGGTGCAATCGGTGGTGCAGTCAGTGACATAATCGGTGAGACAAGAGAACTTTTCATGGTTTCCTCTGATGCATCGGACTCTAGCTGAGGGTCATTAGATAATGCGACTGAGGGTGAAGAGGATAGCATTTGAGATGTTACTAAATCTGCTAAACTTTGCCATTCCATCGGCAGTTCTGACCAGTCGTTGGCTTCTGATCGTTGGACTAATCCTGCTTCTACCTTAGGCTCTTTAACCCAGCTAAATACAGCCTTCTCCGATGATTGAACCTGTGTCGTATTTACTTCAGTCGGCTTAGAGAAGCAGGATATATTTGTTTCAGTTTTTTGAGTCGAATCTGCATCAATATCAGATAATTGATAAGATTCAGACACAGGCTTTTCAGTATGTTGAATTGAAAATTCATCTACTCCAGATAGTTGAGAGGTGTCGGGCGTAGCCTTTCCAGTGTGTTGGAACGCAGTTGGGTCTACCTCAGGTGATTGAGAAACGTCAACCCCAAGCTCTTCTGTACGTTGAATAGAAACCTCCTTGGGTGATTGAGGAGAGAGAGATTCAGCTTCTTTAGATTTTTGAATCTGAGTAGCCTCTACTCTAGACAATACATTCGGTAAGGAAAGAGAAGTATTTTCGCCGTTATTTGTTTCATCTCTATACAGCGGCTGCTGATGCTCATGAGTTGATATTGAGGATGGCAGTGGTAAATCATCACTAGTCTGTTCATCTTGTGAAGTCCACAAAGTTAATCCAGAATGGCCCAACTCATCCTGGCGCTGAAGCAGAGTAGAAGTCCCTTCTATCAGGAATACTTCTGCCTCAGATTGAGGTTGATCTGAACGTTCTAACCCATCATCAGAGTGTTCTAAGATGGCTCCAATTCCTATTTTTCTTTGTAGTATTTCAGGCGAAGACTGAAAACCAATAACAACTGGTAACTGTTCGTAGTCGGTTTGGCCCTGATGCTGGAATAGATTCTTTGGTGATTCCCGTTGATTAGGCCACGCTTGTGATGAATGAACTGCACTTCGATCAAGGTTTCGTTGTACAGAGCTGCTGGGCAATGATTGAGGTCGTACAAGCTGCTCCCCTAAGGAGGCTATATCGATTCCTCGAACGCTATAGCTTCCGCCTTCATCAGGATTATTGACTAGGGCACTGTTAGATAATACTTCACCTGGTTGCAATAGATTATCGGAACTGAAAGAGGCTACCGTAGGTTCTGATAATTCATTCATTGAGGAGTTAGCATAGTACTCATTAGATCGCTGAATGCTGTCAGGCGATCTTCGCTCAGATCCAGGAGATATTGCTTCAGCCCTTGAAAGTGTCTTAGAAGCTGAAGAGATGTCAGAATACACCTCACCTGAGAGTTGAGGATTTTGAGATAATAGTTCTCTTTCATCTGTCAGGATTTCAGTATTGAGGGTATCTTCTCTAGCCGCAGATAGACTCTCTAAGAAAAAGATAGGACTGTCATGGCTAGATCGCTGGATAGGTTCAGATAATCCTTCCCCAGTTATAGCCTGAACTTCAGGACTTAGAGAGCCGACGGAGTTGATTTCATCAAGCCTCTGAACTCTTTCAGGTAAAAAATTACTTGTTCTAGGTGAACTATCAAACCCTAGAGAGTCGGTTGTGGATGCTGAACTGGAAGTTGCCAGAAAATTAGCACCCTTTTTGCCAGATGCCAGACTGCTGCTAGACGATATCGCCTCAGCCCCTGGTAGGGTTTCAGGAGTTTGAGAAGCGACAGGAGGTTCAACTATCTCGTCTACTAAGTAGCTATCACAATGTTCACTTGATTTTTGAATATTGTTAGGGACTAAATTTTCAATGTTCGGTAGAACCTCTGATTGCAGAAAATTGTCCGTAGACCCAAAATCTTTTGAAGAAGTGATATGAGCCTCAGCAGACCGTTGAATACTTCCAATCAACAATTCTTTAAAACTGGGTGAAGCTTCAGACCTAGAATCATTTTCTACAGGTGTGAATATGGAGTTTGCTGAAATATTAGTGCTATTTTCCCTACTTTCTTGAATGTTTTCAGAAGATAATATTTCAGTCTTGAGAAGAGCCTCAGAGCTCAATAACTCTGTTATGGGTACAGATATAGAATCGGCAGAAAATTCAGAACTACTCTCGCTGGGTGTCTGAATGCTCTCAGGTAATGTTGAGTCAGCTTTTTGTAAAGCTTCAGAAGTCGGAGAAACCTCAACGGTTGGGGAAGGCATCTCAGGTAAAGATGCAGAATATTCTGAAGACATAAGACTATTGGCACTAGATCTTTGTAGTCCTTCAGTCGTTTCTTCCTCAGACCTGGGAAGAATTTCAGAACTCAGTATTTTTCTTGCAGGTGTTGATGAAGAATCTGAGATTGTGTCCTGAACTTTTGGGGCGATCTCGACCCTGGTAGCATTCGCTGTAGAACCCGATATAGGATCTGTGGTGGACGTGAGATCATTACTAACAGATCTCTGAATATTGTCATGGGCTAATTCTTCAGTCCCTGATTGAGTCCTGGGTTGAACATCAGAAGCTAGAGAATCTAATGGAGATGCTGATACAGCGGATGAGGGAAATGTAAGATTACTCTCATTGATTTCCTGAGTACTTTGTCCCTGAGTACTTTGTCCCTGAACACTTTCAAGGAATGATTCTTTTACTTCAGTTGAGGTTTTATGGCCTGGAAATTCTAACGTAGGTTTAGAAATAGTACTTTTTATAAGATCAGGATTGCTCTTCCCCACTCTCTGAATACTTTCAGGTGATGATGATTTAATCTCTGATATAGTCTTATTGATGGCTAACTCTGTTGTAGGTTCAGATATAAGATCTGGTGTAAATAATATATTGCTTTCACCAGATCTCTGGATGATTTCAGGCTGTACTTCCTCAGAACTTCTCAGACTTTCAACAGTTAGAGGGTTTTCTATTGGTGAGGATATAGCCCCTGCTCTGGACTCGGGATAACTATCATTCGATAGCTGAAGGCTAGCAAGTAATATCTCATCCTCCTCTTTGGGCTCAGGATAGTTATCATTCGATTTCTGAAGGCTATCAAGCAATGTTTCATTATCCTCTGATAGAACTTCAGAGCTTAAAGAAGCCTCTATGGGCTCAGGTTTAGAATCAGAGGGGAAGAAAAGACCAGCCTCGCTAAATCTCTGCACACCTTCAGGAGATAGTGCTCTAGGAACTGATAGACTTTCTGGATTTAGAGAATCTGTTGTGGATGTGGGTATGAGTTCGGTTGAGGGGATAGAATTGTCTGATCCAAAAGCCTTGAGTCCAACCTCAGAACTAGGCGAATTCATCTTAGATGTTGCTAGAGCATCTGATAATAATGCTAGCGGACTATCATTTGTTCTTTGAACATTTTCAGAGGGTAATGTTTCAGATCTGGGTAGATTCTCAGAAATCAAGGACTCTGCTGTGGGTGTAGAGATAGAATCTGTAGAGAAGACCGCACGGCTCTCGCTGGATGTCTGAATACCTTCAGGAAATGTGGATTCAGTTTTTTGTGAATCTTTAGATTTTTGTGAAGGGATAGAAATTGGAGTGACTTCAAAAGTTGAAAAATTTGCTGAAGATATCAAATCTTCTGAAAGCGTGAATTTCTGTTCACTAGATCTCTGGATTATTTCAGGTATTGATTCCTCAGATTTTGGAAGAGTATCAGAACTCAAAGAATGGTTTGTAAATATCTTATCTGGAGATATTGATGTGGAATCTCCTGCAAAGTTAGTCGTGTTCTCACTGATTCTCTGAACACCGACAGTTGATGATTTTTCAACCTTGGATGGAACTTCAGGGTTGGCAAGATCTGCGGTAAGTGCTGGCGTAGTATCTGCTTGAGGTGAAGGCATAGAACCTGCGGAGAAGAGAGAACTGTCATCACTCAGTTTTTGGATATTTTCAGATGATGCCATCTCAGCTTTTTGGGCACCTTCAGGAATCAGGGAACTCGCCGCAGGTTTAGAGGTAGGATTTTCGGGAGAAGTAAAATAGTCTTCACTAGATCGCTGTTTTTTTTCAGGAGAGGATACCTCAATCCCAGACAGAATTTTAGAATTAAGAAAATTACTAGCAGATTCAGGTACTTGACCTAGCGAAATAACGGGATTTTTCTCACCTACCCTCTGAATAACCTCAGACAGTCTTGTCACCCCTTTTGGCAGAACCTCAGAATTGAGGGAGTTTTCTAGAAAATCTTTTGGGGAAGCAGGATTATTTTGACTAGATCTTTGAATATGCTCAGGTGATGAGTATTCAGTATTGGGTCGAGTTTCAGCGCTGAGAAAATCTGTTGCAGCTATTGATATCGGATTTACTAAGGAACTGAAATTATCATCACTTTCTTTTTGAATATTTTGAGGTGATAACTGTCCAGCTTTTGCTAAATCCTCAAAGCTTGGAGGATTGACTATAGAAGCAGATTCTGCATCGATTATGAAGCCGGGATTGCTCTTCTGATATCTTGGTATTCTTAAAAGCGATGCTTCTTTATCATCAGCCTTTAATGGGTTCTCCAAGCTTTGAAAATTTGTCATTGCTGTCGATGTAGTATCCGATGACAGATTGGATGCTATATCACCAGTCTTCTGAACACCTTGAGGTAATGTTTTCCCATGCATTAGCGAATTTTCTGACCCCGAAGAATCTTCCATAGGTGCTGATGTAGCATCCGATAGGAGATCGGACGCTACATCACTAGATCTTTGAATATTTTGAGGCCATGAGTTCCCAGGCATTAGTGGGTTTTCTGGACTTGGGGACTCTGTTATAGATGATGATGTAGCATCCGATGAGAGGCCGATATTATTATCGTTAGACCTTTGAACACTTTGAGGCAATGTCTCTCTATGCCTTAGTGAATTTTCTGAATTTGGAGAATCTGCCATAGATGCCGATGTAGCATCCAATAAGAGATCGGAGTTATCATCACTAGATCTTTGAATATTTTGAGACCACGTTTCCCTAGGTCTTAACGAGTCTTCTGGGCTTGGGATCTCTGTCATGGGTGCTGATGTAGCATCCGATGAGAGGCCGATATTATTATCGTTAGACCTTTGAACACTTTGAGGTAATGTCTCTCCATGCCTTAGTGAATCTTCTGGATTTGGAGAATCTGTCATGGGTGCTGATGTAGCATCCGATAGGAGATCGGACGCTACATCACTAGATCTTTGAATACTTTGAGGCCATGAGTCTTCAGGAATTAGTGGATTTTCTGAGTTTGGTAGCTCTGTCATAGATGCTGACATAGCTGCCGATGAGAGGTCACTATTATTATCGTTAGGGCTTTGAACACTTTGAGGTAGTGTTACTCCATGCCTTAGTAAGTTTTGAGGATTTGGAGAGTCAGCTATCAGTACTGATGTAGTATCTGCCAAAGAAGAGGAACACTTCTCGCTAGATCTTTGGATATTTTCAATGGATGATGATGATGTTTTATCTGTTCTAGGCAGAGCTTCAGGACTTGTGAAAAAGGTAGAATTAGGTTCATCTAATTTTTGAATAATTTCAGATGAAATAACTTCATTTCTTGGGATGACTTCAGCTTTTGTGATATTCGCTGCAGAGTCAAATGTAGGATTTTCACTAGGAACAAAGCCAACCTCATCTGACTTTTTAATATTTGTAGAAGGATGAATTTCTTCGGACTTTGGCAATATGTTGATATCTAATAAATCTACTAGAGATGTAGATATAGCATCTGCTGAGAAGATCGCATCACTATTGCTAAAATTTGGAATGATTTCAGCTCCCAGTTCTTCATCTATAGGTGAAGTTTTAGGATCTGGAACATCTGATACGTGACCAGATATAGAATCGGTTGGGAAGGTTGGGTGAATTGCGCTAGATCTCTGAACGGTCGTATTCGATAATGATGACTGAGGTTGGCTTTCATCATTGAATGGAGTAGCGCTGGATTGTGTGTCTAATGTTTCTGATTGGGTCTCAGGTGTTAGCGGTACTGTAATAGGTTCTTCGCTGGAACGGTGGATGATTTTAGAGGAGACTTGACTGGATTGAGGTAAAGGTTCTGGAGTATCTAGTCTATTTAAGGCATCTGAGTGATGTTCAATCTCTGAATTAATGACATCCTTAGGCGTCTCTTGCAACGATTCGACCGAGAAATAATCGTTTTTTGCAATGGTTTGGTTTGATTGAAGAGAAATAGAATATCCAGGATTAGAATCAGACGTTACTTCTAACGCTGTCTCTGGTTGGGAAGAAAAACCACTTTCATTTGCCTGCTGTGTTTGCAGAGGAGTGGGTGGGGTGGAGAAATCAATCACAACAGGCAAATGATCGTGCCCTGCTAGAGGGTGGTTTTCTGTCCCTGGGGTTGGCTGGATTTTGGTATTGGGCTGGGGGTGGAAGAGGCTTTCTAGAGATGTGTCATTGGGTGTGGTTGGAGACGGTGGGGTGCTTTCCGAGGATGAATGGCTTTGAATGAGGGGATTCTCAGACGTTGGAGTAGGGATTGAAGGGATATTTTTCGGTGCAGATTGTCTGTTCACTAAGCGAGGTGCGGACGCTGGGAGAATATGTCCTGAATCAGCGGGCAAGGAGACCTCACCCCTACGATTTGACGGGTTGAGAATCGGGTTTCTCTGATTCGGATTTGGTATGAGAGGATATTCAGAGGTGGGAGTGGAAGCTGAGGAGACGTTCTCACCTGGAGCATTTATTGAGATAACAGGATGGTCAGATGTTGAGGAAACGTTCTCTGGTAGAGCCTTTTCTGATGTGGATTTTCTGTTGATGAGGGGATGCTCAGCGGTGGGGGTGGCCTCTTCGGTGAGAGGTTCGATATCGGGAAGGCCAGCCGGAAAAAAGTAGGCTAGGTCGAGCACGCCCAGGGTACGTACACCGAGAGGCTGGTGATGACCCAGGGGTTGATTGGCGGCGGCGGCGAGGGAATCGACCATTGGCACAGAGAGAATGGGGAATTAGTTGCTAGAAAAATAGCCGGAGGCATCGCGCCGAAGATTGGTAGATGCGCCGCCACTGCTACCTTTGAAGACGACTTTCAACCCCTCGTAGGCAAGGGTCAGTTCTTCAAGAGCTACGGTGGAGGAATCGGCCTGGAGGGTGGGGGCTTTCCAACTAATTGGAACGGCCCCAATCAGCGTCCAGCACTGCATTGTTTCGCCCGCTTGGTTGAACAGTAAAATGTTGATATTGCGACGGTAACTAGGCGGATTGCTACTGCCGGATCGCTGGGTCAGGAGAGGCGAAATCCAGTCCCAAAAAACAGGATCATTGCTGAGGCCGCGCCGTAGGGTAACGTCGGAAAATTCCGCTGGCCCTAACAAAATTCGTTGCTGTTCGTTCACTCCCCCTTCCATTAGGATTTCTTTTTTAATTTGCACACCTAGGCCACTGCACTCGCTAAAGGAAGCCGTGATTTGGCTCTCGATTTCCACATAAAAACGGTTGGAGGTGACGTAGTTGAGCCCAAAGGTGTCGGCTCCGTTTTTGGCATTGGTGGAAGAGGGGGGTGGCATGGTTTTGGTTATTGGCTCTTAGCGGTTAGGGGCGGATTAGAAAATACGACATACGTCCTAATAGAAAATTAACGGGTTCGTTGGCGGAAAAGGTCTGTTTGGAGGAGGGTATAGATGTGGTCGCAGAGGTGCTGGAGAGCGATGGGGTCGTCTAGGATTTCGGCAGCGAGTTGGCTGATGGTCGCTCGGTCTTCGTTGGTGAGAGCGTCGGTGTGGAGTAATGGTGTCCCGATGGGGGTAGATCCTTGAGCAGGGTTGGGCACTGTGGGGAACTGGCTGGTAAGATCTGTGAGGTTTTGGTGGTTTGCCATGGCAGTTAGGGTCTCGCCGGGGTTGGGTGGGGACGTGCCGCCGTGTGTCCGTCCAGGGGATTGGGGCTATTCGGTAAGGTCGTTGATTTGGTCAATCCAGCGGTTGCGATCACGGTGTTCTAGGGTCAGGATTTCCTCCAGCGTCCAGTGAACCTGCATGGATAAAAAGGCTACCTCCGCTTGCAGGTCGGCGGCGGGGTAGCTTACCACTCCCCCGCCAGGGCAAGTTCTAGATGAAAAACGTGTTGGCATTGGGGGCATTGGGCCGGAAGGTGAACTTCTCCTGACTGGTTGATGCGGTTATAGAACTCACGCAAGTAGGCCAAATCTACGGTAAATAGGTCTTCCAAACAAGCAGGGGTGAGATTGCCCAGATTGCCGAGACGGGTGATGACCTGGGAAAGCATGACCAAATCCCCATAGCCCGGTTGAGCCTGGGCGGTGCGGTTTCGCGCTACCGTCATCTCGTCGCGGGCGGTGGCCAGTCGCATTACCCCCCGCCGATGCAGGACGCCATCGGCCCCCACGAGGCCACGGGGGAGTTCAAAGGGAAATTCAGTGGGGGGGAGGGGGGAGGGCATGGGGGAGTCGAGAGTCGAGAGTCGGGAAGAGAAAATCGAGAGGCGTGACTAGGGGGTGAGATCGTTGATGTGGCGGTAGAAGCGTTGCAGGTAGTCGAGGTCGCAGGCGAAGAGGTCTTCGATCACCAAGGGTGAGACTTCAGGGAGGGTACCGAGGCGGGTGATCACCCGCGACAGAATCAGCACTGTGGCGTAGGCGGGGTTGGCCCGCACCCTGGGATCGCGCATGGGCACAATTTCGTCCATGGCTTTGGCGAGGCGCATAATTCCCTGTCGATGGCAGTTTCCGGTACTGTCTAGGTAGCCCTTGGGTAGTTCAAAGGCGAATTCTAGCTGAATTGACCCAGGTTGTGGGGTAGCGGGCGAGGCTGGCGCAGAGGCCACAGAGGCCACAGACCCCGACGCAACCGAGGGCTGGGCCGGGGCAGATTTGACCACGGGGGGCAAGTTCAGGTTGTTGCTCATTTGTATGGCCATCGGTCACCTAGCCTTGTGGAGTTGAGCGTTATCGGTGGTGCATTGCTTCGCGTTGGCAAAGCCTCGCCTTGGCGTTATGCACCTACGTTAGGTGGGTTTGACTCCGGAGCGTTTGAGGGATTCCACGACAATTTCCATTTCTTCGATGTTAAAGTCGCCGCTTTTAACGTCGAGGTCGGAGATTTTGTAGCGCATGGGCCAAGCGCGTTCAAAGGTGAACCGAAATTGTTCTTCTCCCGCTTGGTTGTAGATGACTAGGGAGCCATCCCGACGTTGGTCGGCCCATTGACCGGATTGCACCTTATCCAGCCAATTCCAGAGGGTCATGGAGGTGGTGAGTCCTCGCCGCAGGGTGAGGTTGGTATAGGTGGAATTTCCTGGCAACTTAGTTCGGATCACTCGCCCCTTAGAATCGCCATTTTTGCCCCAAAGTTGGGGCGTTACCTCACTAATTTCGATGACATCTTGGGACGACTGGAAGCCACTACAATCCATAAAAATTCCGTCCACGCTATCGGTGCTGCCGTCGAGTTTGATCTCTAGGTAGAACCGGGCGCTGGTGAGAATTTCTGGAAAGGCTAGCATGGTTTGGTTTCCTATACCTTGCGAGTTACCTGAGTAAAGTATAGCTCTAGGCTATCTTCCGCTAGTTGTCCACCACTATCCACGGAGAGGGAGTTAATTTGAGTTGCCGTACCGGGAAATAGATCCGTGAAGTTAAAGCGCATGGCTTCTTTACCGTCTGGATCGTAAATCACTAAGGATCCGGTTTTTCGGCTTTTGGTGGCCTCAGAACCGCCGCCAGAATAGGTATCAACGTGGCATTTGTTGTACCAATCGTAAAGTTTCTTTTGGTCGGATTCGTTCCCCCCTACGTAGGTGAGTGTGATCCGAGAATCATACTCCACACCACCAATGGTCGCCTGGGTCTGGGTTTTGGCATCCTTGGAGACGCCAATGGCGGCATCCCCCCCGGCCACCTTGAGCGAAATGGAAGGGCCACTCACCTTTTTGACGAACAAACTGGTGACGCCATCAATTTCAAAGTAAAATCGCGAGCTGGTTAAATACTGAACCATGATCAGTTATTCCTCAAATAACACCAAGTACTCACATCCCTACTACTTCGTTCGGTTAAACTTTTCGCAGGTAATGGTATAGGTTTCCTCAATGTAGCTATCGGTGGTGATATCTAGATCGGCACACTTGTATTTAGAGGGCCAAGCTACTAGGAAGTCCCAACGAGCCACCTCTTTGCCATCAGTATCATAGGCGGTGATACTACCTTCCTTGGTGCTGTCTCGCCATTTGCTTTTACCCCCATTGGAAGCAGGTAAGCATTCCTCAAACCACTTATACATTTTGACACTGGTGCTCGACCCATCGCCGCTGGCGATACAGACACAGTCAAAGTTAAATAAGCCTTCAAAGCCTGCTGAGTTGACCTGCCAAATAGTTTTGCCACCCTTAGTAGTGCCTACGGCCTGTTGTCCACCTTGGACTTTAGGCTGGTAGTTGGGAATATTAACGCTCTTAAAGATCGCTTCTTCCCCTTCGGCAATTCCCTTAATCTCCAAATAAAAACTACTGGGAGCAATGGGTGTATTCAGTTCTGCCATAACAACGTTTCCTCCTGAAAATCATACAAAATGGGGTATCCTCCCCCCGATCTAATTCGAGATATCAGGGAGAGGAATGGGGATCTTTACTGGTTAGGTGCCCATTGGCTGATGCGGAAGATGACAAATTCCGCCGGACGCACGGGGCAAACGCCCACTTCCACGTAAAGGCGGCCCAGCATCATGGTTTCGTGGGTGTTGAGTTCGCCATCGCATTTGACGTAGAAGGCTTCGGCGGGGGAGGCCCCAAACAGGGCACCTTCGCGCCAGAGCCGTTCTAGGAAGTTGCTGACGGTGCGGCTCACCCTGGCCCAGAGGTCTTGGTCGTTGGGTTCAAACACCACCCACTGGGTGCCGATCTCGATGGATTTTTCGATGTAGCTGAGCAAGCGGCGTACGCTGATGTAGCGCCACTGCACGTTGTCGGGTTCCACCAGGGTGCGGGCACCCCACACTTTGAGGCCCCGCTGGTAGTTGGCGAAGTTGCGGATGCAGTTGATGCCCATGGGGTTGAGCAGTTCTTGCTCGCGCATGTTGGTTTCGTAGGAGAGGCCAATCACGCCCCGTGGGGTTTCGTTGGCCGGGGCTTTGAACACGCCACGGGATTCGTCGGTGCGGCACCAAATGCCCATCATGTGGCCGCAGGGGGGCACCATAATCGGGCGTCCGGCGTTGCGGGGGTTGGCCACTTTAATCCAGGGATAGTACAGCGCCCCAAACATGGATCGGCGGTTGAACAAACTGAGCCACTGGGCCACGTCCTGGGGTTTTTGCTGCTCTGGAGCCACCGGATCCATGCTCTTACCAGGCTTGACCGGGGGCGCATCCAGCACCGCCATACGGTAGGCGGGGCCGGGGAAGGAGTTTTCGCACATGCTGAGCATGGATTCCATCACCCCATGCACCTGATCCATATCCATCAGGCCGTTTTGGTAGACCCGCATTAGGTCGGGGAAGGCGATCATGGCCGCTTCATCCACCTCAAACATGCCCTGCATCCCGGTGCGGTCGTCTCGCTGGCCCTGGATATCGCGGGAGAGGCGGCCTTCGGGGGAAATGTAGGGCGGGGGGGCCACTTCATAGATCCCATTGGCGGGGCGGCGGGAGAGGGCTTGACCAGAGACGGAAATATCCGCCAGGGTGACGTATTCCGAATCGGCCAGGGCGGTGACGACGTAATCGGCCACGTCGGCCTCCGGCTCTGGGTTCATGGTGAGGTTGGGGTAGCGCTCCAGTTCTTCGCCGTTTTGGGTAACGATGACGGTGAAAAACTCCCCGGTATTCAGGGGCGGTTCGGCGTCTTCGTCGGCATCGTCGCCCAGGGGCTTGGGTTCGCCATCGGTAACCACCACCCGCACCCGACTGCCTCCGGCGGGGGGCAGGGCCGGGGCATCGCTGGCCTCCGCCACTTGCAGGTTAAACCGCAGGGCGGGCTTGCCGCTGGAGGTCATTAGCTTGTGGCCCGTATCCTCTGGGGGGGGCACCGGGGAACCGGGCAGGCGGGTGCCAATGCTGGTCACCCAACAGCGACCACCACCGTTCATAAACCAGCCATTCACCGCAAAGGGTAGGTAGGCATCAAAATCGGTAAAGCCGTCGGAACCGGGTTTGGCAAAGGCTTCGAGATACTGGTTCCAGTTGGTGACCAGCATGGGCTTGAAGAGTTCGGCATCGCCCCGCACATCTTCGGTAAAGCCGATAAAGCCGCCCACGCTGAGGCTGACCCCATCAATGGGGCGACTACCGCGATCCACTTCTTCGACGTATACACCGGGAGCAAAATAATCTAGGGCCATGGGCCGCCATCCTTTTCTAAGCTAGGGGTTCGGTTTTGGGTCTATCTGGAAATTGGGCGCACAAAGGCCACCGCACCTCCTCACGGCGGCGCATGGGGCAGCGGCAACTCGTTTACCCCCAGCCGCTCGCCTAGGGGCACATCAAAGGGAGCCGTCACCGAAATTTGCAGGGCCGGACGCAGGGGAATGCCCAGGGTGAGCCAAAAATCGGGCTGGGCCATGAGGGTAATGGGGGCCACATGCAGGGGCAGGGCCGGATAGTGGCGCAGGGTTGGTGACAGGAACCGCTGGGGCAAATGGGGCGATTGCAGCAGCAGACTGAGGCTTTCTGACAGGAGGGTCTGCTCCCCTAGGGCGGTGTGGTCACAGGCCATCAGCGCGAACACGATATTGAACCAAATCGGCTGCAATCTGTCCCCCTCATCTACCCTGAAATCCTCAGCCCTACCTAGGCCGGAACCCCGGTAGGGCTGAGGATAGGGACTCTGGGCCGACTGAATCTCATAGTGGTATAGGTGCAGGCAGGGCTTCATTTCATGGGTGATCTGCCCTGGATAGCCAAAGTCAATCTGCTCGGTGCCCGTAAGGGTGGGGCCGGATGCCAGTAGGTTCGCTACCGCCTGGGCAATGGCAGAGATCATAGACCTGACCGAATAGGTTCGCAGGTATAGCTTAGGCCCGCTCCATCGTCTCCACGATTAGACTTAGGTCGAAACTTTGGCCGATCCATAGACGATCCCCCTGGGCGGTGGTTGATCCCCACCTAGCCAGAATCCCTCTGCGTCAGTCCTTCCTAGGGCGAGGGAATTCTAAATTTTGTTGAAAAAGTACGGCCAATCTGCAAAAAAAACGAGACACTAGCCATAGTTATTCCTTTGTTTTTCTTCAATTTTTTTTAAACTCCTTTTACAAGAAAATAACCTGATATATAGCCCTAGGAGCCCCTTGCCATCCCCCACCCCTACAGCCCTAGAGCCTTAGAGCCTTCAAAACCTCAGAACCTTCAAAATGGATGACTGGATACACACTAGTTGGCTGGCAAAGCTTGCTAGAACCCAGTTCCGGCAAGGGTATGCCCACTAATAAAGCATCCAAGCTCAGCCCTCATCCCCCAACCCCTTCTCCCTTAGGGAGAAGGGGAGCCAGATTCAGAACTCCTCTCCCTTGGGATAGGGGCAGGGGTGAGGGCTCAGGTCATGGCAAATGGATAGTCATTTCTATGGAACACTCCAAAGAGGGTTAGGGGCTAACCCCTACATTATCCCAAGGCTGTAGGGGCGCGGTTGCCACGCCCAACGCAGGATACTTTGTCAGTCAACCAGAGATACACGCCTTGTTTTCACCTAACAATTCCTAGGATATCCCCCTAAGTTTCCCTCTAAAAAGGGGATAAAAAAGGGGATCTGATCCGCCAATATCATTCATATGGAATATGTCTTAAGAACTTAAGCTTTTATTCAGAATTAACCGAGCCTTCATCGTTCTATTGATGGGTTTACTGAGAAGCTTCTCCAGGTCATCTGCCAAGATTTTTGCCTTTTCGTCCTTTGGAAATCCTAGCCATGATGATATCAGCGGCCCCAATGGTACCTCAGCCCAACCCCTATGAACCTGAGGAAAGTGGGGAAAGTGAGGATTTAGGCTGGGGGGATGGCTCGTCGGTCTGCCAGTTGCAGCTTAGGGGACTGGTGCGGCAGGGGGCGGCGGCGGCGGGATGGATGGCCTACGCCATGGGTTCGCAGTGGCAGAGGTGCCAGGTGGTGGCCCCAGGGGTGGCCGAGGGCACTGTACCCGACTCGGCAACCGTCACTTCGGAAACCTTTTTGCAGCGTCTTACCCGTCAGACCACGGAGGTGCAGCCGGAGGTGTGGGCCTTTTGCCATCGCCCCCCCAGGCCGGGGCCGGGATGGATCTACGGCGTGAAGTTTCGGATTTTGCACAGCACCGACTGGGCCTATGTGCTGCTGTGGTTTCCCGATGCCCCAGATTTCGGTGTCCCAGGTCTGGCTACCCCAGAGGCCGAGGCTCTAGCCCCGACCTTTCCCAACCTGCTGACCGAGGTGGCGGCATTACAAACGGCCCTGCGGTTGGATCGGGAGCATCAGCATCAACGGCAACAGGTGGATCACTACCAGGACATTTTGCGTTGCCTGGAGCACCAACTGCGCCATCCCCTGGCTATGGTGCATCTCTATGCGGCGAATCTACAAAACAGCTTGACCCAGGAAGGCGACCGCCAACAGGCCCAAACGATCCGCGAGGCGGTGGGCCACCTCAGCGATCAACTCACGGATTTAATCGCCGGATGCCAGCGCTCCCAGGTGCAGGCGGAACGATGCTCGGTGCCTGATCTGTGGGCGGAAGCATGGCAGGGGCTGCGGTTGGTGGCCCAGGGTAAAGGGGTAAGCCTGGATTTGGGGGATCGCCCCCTGACGATCTGGGGAGACCGGGCGCAGTTGGTGCAGGCCTTTACTAATTTGCTGCACAATGCCCTTTGCTTCAGCCCGCCCCAGGGTCAAATTCTCGCCCAGTGGCAAGCCTTTCAGCGGGAGGTGGTGATCACCCTGGCGGATCAGGGGCCGGGGTTGTCGCCAACGGATCTCCAGCAGATGTTTCGGCCCTACTATTCCCACCGTCCCCAGGGCAGCGGTTTAGGGTTAACGATTGCCCGCCACATTGTGCAGCAGCACGGCGGTAAACTCTGGGCCGAGAACCTACCCCAGGGCGGCGCACAGTTTTCCCTGGCGTTACCCCTGGCCTGCCCCTAGCCGACGTTCCGGCCTGGGGCTGGAGAGAGGGAATGGTGTCTGAGTTCGATGGTGTCTGAGTTCGTCTGAAGTTCCGCGTTTGGTCGTTGTTTTCTACCCGTTATGGATAGCCTCGCTCCCGTTTCGCTGCTGTTGGTGGATGATTCTCAACCCTTTCGCCAGGGCATTCGTACCCTGCTGGAGTTTTACAATGCCAGCGCATCGCCACCGCTGACGGTGGTAGGGGAGGCGGTAACCGAGGCCCAAGCGGTGAAGCTGGCCCAAACCCAGCACCCTACCCTGATGCTGCTGGATATGGAACTGGCCCAGGGCAATGGTTTGACGGTGTTGGGCCACCTGCGAGACATGGCCCACGCGCCCAAGGTGCTAGTGCTGTCGGTACATCGGGAGGATGAGTGGGTGTTTCGGGCCATGCAGGCCGGAGCCCAGGGCTATGTGTGCAAAGACCGGGTGGCCGACCAACTGATTACCGCCATCGCCACAGTGTTGCGGGATGAGGTCTATCTATCGCCGCAGCTTGCCGCCAGCTTTTTCCGGCTGTTTCGGTTCTATGGGGGCCAGCCTCGCCACAGCAACCACACCGTCCACCTCACGGATCGCGAACAGGAGGTGCTGCACTGGCTGGTGCAGGGCGCGTCTAACGATGCCATTGCCCGCCATCTCCATGTCACCGTGGCCACGGTGAAGGCCCATCTGACGGGCATTTTTGAAAAACTCAACGTCACTAGCCGCACCCAGGCCATCGTCAAAGCCCTCAAACTCGGACTGGTTTCCGCATGAGCAACCACCTCGCCATTGCCACCGTCACCGCCGTGCTCCAGCGCACCCTCCAGGCCAGCGTGCAGCGCCATGTGGAATCGGTGCGGATTTCCACCGTGGCCCCCCACCGCATTGGTCAGGGCACCCCCGAAACCGGGATTAACCTATTTCTCTACCACGCCAGCCGCAACAACGCCCTGAAAAACCCCGATGCCCAGGCCCAACGCGCCCGCAACAAACGCACCCCCTGGCGACAAACCGCCCTCGAACTGCACTACATCCTCAGTTTCTACGGCAACGAGGCCGAACTGGAACCCCAGCGGCTGATGGGCAGCGTCGTTCGCACCTTTAACGACCGCACCACCCTCTCCACCCAACTGATCCAAGACACCCTCAACGACTCCACCTTTAATTACCTAGAGCAGTCTGATCTGTCCCAGCAGGTGCAGGAATTGCAGATTGTGCCGGAGGATTTGTCCCTAGAGGATTTGTCGAAGGTGTGGTCGGTATTTTTCCAAACCCCCTACGCCCTCTCCCTGGCCTACAAAGTGATGGCCGTGGTGATCGATGGCGAAGACCCCGCCGAACGGGCGCTGCAAGTGCGGGAGCGGCCCATCCAGGGCATTGCCCCCTTCCCCAGTCGGCCCCAGGTCAATCGGGTGTTGGCCGACACAGGGCCGTACCACCCCATCCTGCCCACCACCTGCCTCCAGATTCAGGGCCATCACCTCAAGGGTGTTCACACCCAGGTGCGCCTGGGCCAGCAGGAGGTTACCCCCCAGGATTTGGCTGACGATCAGATCAGTCTGTCCTTGGCCACGGTGCCCACCCTACGGGCCGGAATCCAAAGCCTGCAAGTCATCCACCACCGGGAAACCGTGCGTCACCCAAGCGAACCCGCCGCCCCCAGCCTGGGCCTGAGTTCTAACCCGGTGCCCTTTACCCTCTGCCCGGTGCTGCAATCCGTCCAGGTTGAGGAGGTCTCGAACCACGATGGCGACACCTGCACCGCCCGCCTCAGCCTCACCGTTACGCCCACCGTGGGGGCCAGTCAGGGGGTGATGATCTCCCTCTACGAATGGTCTACCCAACAGCCCGCCACCTACCTAATGGAAGCGCCCTCCCGCACCGAAGACAGCGACCAGCTCACCATCGCCGTCCAGGGCATCCAACCGGGCACCTACCTGGTGCGCCTGATCATCGACGGAGCCGAAAGCCCCCTCGACATCGACCCAGACCCCGCTAGCCCCACCTACCAGTGGTATGCCCAGCCCAGGGTTCACATTGCCTAGGGCCATTCGGTTTCGCCATCGGGTTTGCTACCATACCCAACATCAATCCTAGAGAACATTAATCCTAGAGAACGCAACCATGACAACTCCCTTTCGTGTGGGTGTGGCTGGCCCGGTGGGATCCGGCAAAACGGCCCTGGTAGACCATCTCTGCAAGACCCTGCGCAACCGCTTCTCCATTGCCGTGGTCACCAACGACATCTATACCCAGGAAGACGCCCAGTTTTTAGTGCGCAGTCAGGCGCTCAGCCCCGACCGCATTGTGGGGGTGGAAACCGGGGGCTGTCCCCACACCGCCATTCGCGAAGATGCCTCCATGAACTTGGTGGCTATCGAGGACTTGGAAGCCCGTTTCGACCCTCTGGATCTGGTGTTTGTGGAAAGCGGCGGCGACAACCTGGCCAGCACCTTTAGCCCCGAACTGGTCGATCTCACCCTCTACGTCATCGATGTGGCCGCCGGGGACAAAATTCCTCGCAAGGGTGGCCCCGGCATCACCAAATCCGACTTTTTAGTGATTAACAAAATTGACCTAGCCCCCATGGTCGGAGCCAGCCTAGCGGTGATGGATCGCGACACTCGCACCATGCGCGGCCCTCGCCCCTTTGGCTTCACCAACCTCAAAACCACTGACGGACTCCCGGCCATCGTCGATTTCATCCTAGACCGGGCTGGTCTCAGCCCAGAGGATCGCCCAGCCCCCGTTGCCCTGGAACCGTGAGACTTCCCCCGATGACGGCCCTTCCCCCTTCTCCCTCGGTCGATCTCACGCCAGCGGTCATTCAGCGGGTGCGGGAGGGGGTAGCCATGGCCCAAAACCCCACGGTGCGGCGGCATATTGCCCAGGATTTAGAAGCCCTGAGCGCTATGGCCTCTGGGCGGGCCGATGGGCGAATGAGCGGTCGGTTTCGGCGGTGGCTGCTGCGGCGCTTTATCAAAGCCTTTTTCCGGGTGCAGATTGAAAATCCTCAGTACATTCCCACCCAGCCCAATGTGCTGGCGGCCAACCACCTCAGCCACCTAGACCCGTTTTTGATTCTGGCCTTTGTGCCGCCCCACCCCTACTACTACATCCTGGGCGATGCCCGCACCCTCTACAACAAACGCTGGAAACGCTGGCTACTGGGTTGGGCCAGGGGGGTGATTCCCCTAGAGCGTTGGTGGAAGGAGGAGATTGCGGTGATGGCAGCAGCCCAGGCCGACCGTCCAGATTTGGTAGATCTCGCCGCCACCATTCAGCAATCGGTGCCTAATGGCAGTTCCATTCAGCAAATGCGCCAGATTGACCAGGCCGTGCAAACCATTTTGGGCCGAGGAGACGGGTTGATGATCTTCCCGGAGGGCCGTTTGGGGGAGCGGGAGGGCCAGATGCATCCCCTCAAACGAGGCACCGTGCTTTACGCCATGCGATCTGGGGTGCCCATTGTGCCCGTGGCCATCATTGGAACGAAGGAACTCTACTTTCGCAAACGGCTAACCCTGCGCTTTGGCCCTCCGGTGTCGGTGCCCCACCAGGCTCGCCCCAAGCGTCAAGACATTGATGCCGCCCTGGCCCAGTTTGAGCAAGCCTTCGCGGCACTGCTGCCTGCCAACTACCAAGATCCCCCCGGCCCCAAGTTCCTGGCCCACTGGCTCAACCACCTGTTTTGGTAGAGGCCAGCGACCCCACGACCAAGCGTCCGCGTCTCATTTTTTGGCAAAAGGGCAACAAATTCATGCCCAGGTGGAACAATGGTAAGTACCATCGTTTGAGCCTCGTTCCCGAAATTGTTTCTGTTTTGGAGCCTCTGGTTAGGGCTGAAACAGTCAGTGGCAATACTCTAGTCAGACTAACGGTGGGATCTTCGGGTTTTCTGCCCTATTCCCTACCCTGTGCCCATGCGTATCTCCACCGTGCCAACGCTGTCTCCAGAGTGGATTCTGGAACTTGTGGCTGAGATGACTCTCCAGCGCCAGGATGGTAGGGCGACGGGGGGGATTGTGCAGGGGATGACCACCCAGGTGCGGGAGGTACTCCAGGCCGACCGCGTACTGATTTACCACCTGTCCTCCCAGTCGGAGCCCATCGTTGTCGTTGAGGCCCATACTCCCGCCGTTGCCGATCTCCTAGGGCAGCGGGTCTTGGATCCGCTGGCGGGGGCCGCTTGGTGGCCGCACTATCTACGGCGGCAGTCCGTCGCCATTGCCGATGGATCCGACGATAGCCGTCTCTCCCCCCAAGACCGATCCCAGTGGCAGCACTTATCCGTGCGGTCGGCCCTAGTGGCCCCGGTGCTGGTGGGGGGAACTCTGTGGGGGCTTTGGGTGGTGCAGCACAGCCACCAACCCCACGATTGGCTCCCCATAGAATGCCAACTTTTGGAGCATTTAGCCCTGCATAGCGGCCTGTTCTTACCCCAGATGGACGACTCCGCAGCCCTCACTATAGGATCCGCTTCTCCCCAGTCTAGTGCCCCAACTCAGCCCTCCTCTCACCCTTCCCAACGGGCCATGGCGGTGGGGATTGCGGAAGCAACCCGTCAGGCCGAAAGCCGCTGGCAGGTCGCCCTAGAGGGAGCTGGGGCCGGGGTGTGGGACTGGAATATGCAGACCAACCAGGTCTTCTATTCGCGCCTGTGGAAGGCCATGTTGGGCTACACCGAAACCGAGGTGGGCAACGACTTCATCGAGTGGGATAGCCGCGTCCATCCCGACGACAAAACCTACACCTACATAGCCCTGGAGGATCACATCCAGGGCCGCACCCCCCATTACCAAAGTGAGCACCGCCTCCGCTGCAAAGACGGCACCTATAAATGGATGCTGGATCGGGGCCAGGTGATTGAACGCACCCCGGACGGTCAACCGTTGCGAATGATTGGCATTAACCACGACATCACCGACCGTAAGCGCATGGAGGAATCCCTGCGCCAAAGCGAAGAAGCCCTGCGGGAAAGCCGCAACAAATACCAAACCCTGTTTGAAACCCTACCCCTAGGTATTGCCATCACCGATGCCAAGGGCCAATTATTAGAAGTTAACCCCGCCTCCGAACAGTTGCTTGGACTCACCGCCAGCGAACAAACTGCCCGCACCTACGACGCCCCCGATTGGCAGATCATCCGCCCCGATGGCAGCCCCATGCCCGCCTCGGAATATGCCAGCGTCCGCGCCCTGACGGAAAACCGTTTTGTCCATGATGTGGAAATGGGCATTGTGAAAGCTCAGGGAAAAATTACCTGGATCAGCGTTAGCGCCGCCCCTATTCCCCTAGAACAGTATGGGGTAGCGATTTGCTATGTCGATATTACGGCCCGCAAGCGGCTAGAACAATCCCTCGCTCTTGCTAACTTTTCCCTAGAACAGCTTGGGATAGCTGCCCTTTGGGTGAATCGAGAAGGCAAAATTTGTCGCATGAATAGCCAACTCTGTATATCCCTGGGTTACAGTCGCGACGAATTATTGATGCAGCCCATTGAACGCATCATCCCCGATCTAGCTCCTACGGATTGGGCTAGCTTTTGGGCCACGGTTGATCATCAGAAACATCTCATCACCCAGGTTCATCATCGTACTAAACAGGGCACCGATTTCCCCGTTGAAGTGATGGTGCGACATATTCAATTTATGGGGAAAGAATATCTGTTTGCCCTAGCACAAAATATTCAAGAGCGGTTACATACTGAAACCCAACTGCGCCTACAAAGTGCAGCCCTAGAAGCCTGTGCCGACGCCGTGGTGATTACCGACGTGCAGGGGCGAGTGGAATGGGCCAATCCTGCCTTTACCGCGATTACTCAATACACTCTAGCTGAGGCGTTGGGAAAAAATCCCCGTGAACTGGTGAAGTCGGGGGAACATCCTCCATCCTTTTATCAGAACCTTTGGAAAACCATTCTATCGGGCCAGTGCTGGCGTGGCGAAATTATCAATCGTCGCAAGGACGGTACACTGTACTACGAATTTGCGACGATTACGCCTGTCCATGATCATCGCCATGACATTCATCATTTTGTTGCGATCAAACAAGATATCTCTGAACGCAAGGCCATTGAACTTTCCCTACGGCAGCAAGCGGAACGGGATCAAATGATCCAAGTGATCACCCACCGTATTCGCCAAACCCTAGATCTAGATCAGATTCTAGAAACCACCGTAGATGAGATTCGTCATTTTCTAGATGTAGATCGGGTGTTGATCTATCGCTTTAATACTGACCAGAACCGCATTGTTATCGCCGAATCAGTAGCCCAACCCTGGCCCTCATCCCTAGGCTATGAAATGCCAGACCCCTACTTCTTTGAACTCAGCGATGGTCAACTGTATCAAGGCTGCATTGAGGCCATTGACGATGTAAGTAAAGCTGACCTTCAGCCCTGCCACCAACAGGTATTAGCCAATCTTCATGTGCAGGCTAAACTGATGGTTCCTCTCTGGCAAGGCGAGACACTGTGGGGCATGATGGTAGCCCACCAATGTCGATCTCCACGATTATGGAAGCCTTTAGATCGAGGCTGTTTAATACAATTAGCCGTGCAGGTAGAAATTGCCATTTATCAGTCGGAATTGTACCGCCAACTAGAGCAAGTCAACCAAGAACTCGAACAACTTGCCACCCAAGATGGTCTCACCCAAATTGCCAATCGTCGCACCTTTAATCGGGTGCTAGAGCAAGAATGGGATCGAATGCAGCGGGATCAACAACCGCTTTCGTTGCTGTTGATCGACGTGGATTATTTCAAGCTCTACAACGATCACTATGGGCACCAGGCAGGCGATCATTGCCTCTGCCAGGTGGCCCAAGTATTGAAGAAGGCGGCTCAGCGTCCGGCGGATTTGGTGGCCCGCTATGGTGGCGAGGAATTTGCTGTTTTGCTACCCCAAACCGATACCAGAGGCGCTATTGAAGTCGCCCAGGCCATCCAGCGCCTCCTTCACGACCTAGCTGTTGAGCATCGCTATTCCCCCATTAGCCTCCAAGTGACCGTCAGCATAGGGCTAGGCACCATCATTCCCAGTTCCACCGCGTCTATGGATGAGTGGGTTTACCAAACCGACCAAGCCCTCTATGCCGCCAAAGCCCAAGGTCGCAACAGCTATGTTCAGGCTCAGGCGACCATCTCACTGCCACCCTCCGACACCTAGCCCATCGCAGCCGATCCCGTTCAGATGTAGGGCAAATCCGTTGATCGGGCTAATTTAGCGGGAACAATTCTTCTCAAGGCAACCAATCACGACGATCCCAGCATCCGCCATAGATCGCGACAATCCTTCAACGTTTTTCTGAATAGGGATTTCAACCCTTACGGCCCTGGTGCCCAGGTTGGCTTGACACAAAACTTAATATTTTTCTATTGAGAATCATTCCGACTTGTGGTGTGATGGGCTTGTTGAACTTGGTTCTCAATAAGCTCTGGCTGAACTGAGGGCCGTTGCCATAGGATGTCTTCATCATGCAAACCTACGGAAATACTGACGTTAACTACGACTGGTGGGCTGGAAACGCCCGCTTTGCAAACCTTTCGGGCCTATTCATTGCGGCCCATGTCGCCCAAGCTGCCCTAATTGCCCTCTGGGCCGGGGCCTTCACCCTGTACGAACTCTCTTGGTTTGATCCGGCCCTACCCCTGGGCGAACAGGGGTTAATCCTGCTGCCTCACCTGGCCACCTTGGGTTTGGGAATTGCCGATGGCGGAATGATTGTGGATACCGAACCCTACTTTGTGGTGGGGGTGGTGCACCTAATTTCCTCGGCGGTGCTGGGAGCGGGGGCGCTGTTCCACACTGTCAAAGCTCCTGCTGATCTGAAGCAGGCCGAGGGCTGGGCGCGGCGCTTCCATTTCGAGTGGGAAAACCCAGCCCAATTAGGAATGATTCTCGGTCATCACCTGCTGTTTTTGGGGGCGGGGGCGCTGCTTCTCGTCGCCAAAGCCACCACCTGGGGCGGGTTGTACGATGCCACCCAGCAAACCGTGCGCCTGGTGCAGCCCACCCTCGATCCCTGGGTGATCTACGGCTACCAAACCCACTTCGCCAGCATTAGCAGCCTAGAGGATTTGGTCGGTGGGCACCTCTATGTGGGCGTTCTGCTGCTGGCGGGGGGCCTCTGGCACATTCTGGTGCCGCCGATGAAGTGGGCCAAAAACCTGCTGATGTTCTCCGGCGAGGCGATTTTGTCCTATTCCCTAGGGGGCATTGCCCTAGCAGGTTTTGTGGCCGCCTACTTCTGTGCCGTCAATACCCTGGCCTACCCCGTGGAATTCTACGGCCCGCCGCTGACGGTCAAACTCGGCATCATGCCCTACTTTGCCGACACCGTGGCCCTACCGCTGAATGCCCACACCTCCCGCTGTTGGCTGGCCAACGCCCACTTCATCCTGGCCTTCCTGTTTTTGCAAGGGCACCTGTGGCACGCCCTACGAGCTATTGGATTCGACTTCCGGCGCGTTGAACAAGCCCTGAGCGCCATCGAATCCTAACCCCGTTGGATCCGTTCTCCTCTCTCTCTTTGGGGGGCATTTATAGGCTCCAACATCCTGCCCCCCTTTTCTCTTTTTCCCCGCATTTGATGTTTGCAGCACAGCGATTTAGGTCGTCAAACTAATGAGTAAGATTGGTCTCTTCTACGGCACTCAAACCGGAAACACCGAAACCCTAGCCCAAGCCATCCAAGCCGAATTTGGCGGCGATAGCGTTGTCACACTCCACGACATTGCCGACGCTAGCCCCGATGATTTTGCTGACTATGCCTGTTTGATTGTGGGTTGCCCCACCTGGAATATTGGTGAACTCCAGGCCGACTGGGAAGGCTTCTACGACGAACTGGATGAGATTGACTTTAGCGGCAAAAAAGTCGCCTACTTTGGCGCGGGTGATCAAATTGGCTATGCCGATAACTTCCAAGATGCTATGGGTATTTTGGCCGAAAAAATTAGCTCCCTCGGCGGCACCACTGTCGGTCAATGGCCTACGAGCGGCTACGAATTTAACGAATCCAAAGCCGTCCAAAATGGCAAATTTGTCGGCCTTGCCCTAGACGAAGACAACCAGCCCGAACTCACCGAAAGCCGCATTTCTAACTGGGCATCTCAAGTCAAAATGGCCTTTGGTGTTTAGATCTCAAACCACCATAAGTCGAGGGATTTCCAATACATAATGTGGCGAATTCCACCTGTGTGAAGTACATAGCAATGATCCCCCCTGCTCCCCTTGAAAAGGGGGGTACAGAGCGAAACCTAGCCCGCTAGGTGCTGGGGGGATCTAGAACCCAACAACGGTGTGCAGTCTTTGGCTTGCGCTGTAACCCACCCTTACGAGAAGCAAGCTACACCCTAAATCCCTCTCCCCCAGGGATTAGATAGGCAATCTTTTCACCCTGCTCATCCGATTCCATTACCCTGATTGACCAGCCATTTTTGATGACTTTCCTCCCTAACCCAAATCCCATTCCTATGCTTCAATCCACCCAGCCCGAAGCCCTTTGGCTTAATGTCAGCCCCAGTTTTCAGCGGTTTGATCAAGCGCTTTTAAAAACGCTAGCCCGCCACATTGATATTTCCCACTGGGCCTATCGCCAAACCCCCGACGAACCCAGTTCCTTGGCTGTTGCCCTGGATTTGCTGCACGATTTTATGGCAGACCAAACTCGCCCCCTGCACCTAATTGGCCACGGCACGGGCGGACTGGTGGGGCTGCTCTATGCCCGTCAATGCCCGGAGCGGGTGCGCTCCCTCACCCTGCTCTCCGTGGGCGTTAACCCCATAGTGGACTGGCAGGCCCACTACTACGCCCAGTTGGAAGCCCTGCCCTGTTCCCGTCATCGGGTGCTGGCGCAGATGGCCTATACCCTGTTTGGTCACCAGGCCCGCCCCTTAGTGAGCGGCTGGGTGCGGCTGCTAGAAAAGGATTTGGCCCATTCTCCCTCACCCCATTCCCTTTGGAAGCGCCAGAGTTCCTTTCCCGGACGGGTGCCCGTGCCGATGATGGTGTGCGGCAGCGAAGATGATGCCGTGATCAGCCCCGACCAAATCCAGGGCTGGCAACCGTGGCTAAAACCAGGGGATCGGCTGTGGCAGTGCCCCGGTGGGCGACATTTTTTCCATGCGGCCCATCCCGAAGCGGTGGCCCAGGAGGTGCTGAAGTTTTGGCAGGTTCCCACCGCCCTGCTGCCCCAAGACCTAGTTTGCCTTGCCAGCCTGCGCGATGCCTAAGCCCAAATCCGAGCCAGAAGACCCCGATTCCCAGGCCGACAACCCCTAGGGGCGAGGTCTTCTCGCCCGCTGATAGCGTGGGTAAGTAAGCTGGATTCGGCGTCAGATCAGACCGTCCCAGTCCCCAGACCAGTCCTCTTACGTCCAATTGAATTGAGTCCGAAGCCCCCATCCCCATTCCTGGAGTAAACGTTGGCGATATGCTGACCGAAAACCCTGGTACCATAAAGGGTCTGTCAAAAAGTTGCCCCAGTTTAAGGATTTCGGTTTAGGATTTCGATCTATTCAATCTAAATAATGTAGGGGTGGCTAAATGGGTAAGACCAGCCTATGGTGGGGCCAACTTAGGCAAGCTCGGTCTTGGGGTTGGCCCGTTCGGATGATGGCCCGGTTTTCGGACATGGCTGATTGCGGGGCCAAGGCATAATTGCAGGGATGAGGAAGGCAAGAACTATGGCGCTGATCGTACAGAAATATGGGGGCACCTCCGTGGGCACCGTGGATCGCATCCAGGCGGTGGCGCAACGGGTGAAGGCTACGGTGGAGGCTGGCAATAGCGTGGTGGTGGTGGTCTCTGCCATGGGCAAAACCACCGACAGCCTAGTGAAGCTGGCCAACGACATTACCGATCAACCCAGCCGCCGCGAGATGGATATGCTGCTCTCGACGGGGGAGCAGGTGTCCATTGCGTTGCTTTCCATGGCGCTGCACAGCCTCGGCCAAGATGCCATCTCCCTCACCGGGGCGCAGGTGGGTATTGTCACCGAGGCGGAACATACCCGTGCCCGCATTCTCACCATCAACCCGGAACGGATGCAACGCCACCTGGCCGAGGGCAAAGTGATTGTGGTGGCGGGCTTCCAGGGCATTAGCCAAACCACCGATTTAGAAATTACCACCCTGGGTCGAGGCGGTTCCGATACCTCGGCGGTGGCCCTAGCGGCGGCCCTCCAGGCCGACAAGTGCGAGATCTATACCGATGTACCGGGGATTCTCACCACCGACCCGCGCCTGGTGCCGGAAGCGCAGTTGATGGAAGAAATCACCAGCGACGAAATGCTGGAACTGGCCAGCCTGGGGGCCAAGGTGCTGCATCCCCGTGCGGTGGAGATCGCCCGTAACTACGGCGTGACCCTAGTGGTGCGATCTAGCTGGACGGACGAACCGGGCACCCGCGTGATTTCGCCCCAGCCCCAACCCCGCCCCCTAGAAGGCTTGGAACTGGCTAACCCCGTAGATGCCGTGGAGTTTGACACCGATCAGGCCAAGGTCGCTCTGTTGCGGATTCCCGACCGTCCCGGCATTGCCGCCCGTCTATTTGGGGAACTGGCCAACCAAGACCTCAATGTAGACCTGATCATCCAGTCCATCCACGAGGGCAACACCAACGACATTGCCTTTACCCTGGTGCGATCCAACCTCAACCGGGCCGAAGCCGTGGCCGAAGCCATTGCCCCCGCCCTGCGCAGCAACCCCACCGACACCACCCAAGCCGAGGTGATGGTGGACACCAACATGGCCAAAATCAGCATCGCCGGGGCCGGGATGATCGGTCGTCCGGGGGTGGCGGCGATGATGTTTTTGACCCTAGCCGAGGCGGGGATCAATATTCAGTTGATCTCCACCTCCGAGGTGAAGGTCAGTTGCACCATCGACGCCAAGGACTGTGATCGCGCCATTGCCGCTCTCTGCCAAGCCTTCGAGGTCACCTCCTCTCCTCGGCCTCAATCGGCATCGGAAAATACGTCCCTGGCCTCAACCCAAACGACCCCGGTGGTGCGCGGTGCCGCCCTGGATACCAAACAGGCCCAGGTGGCCATTCGCCATGTGCCCGACCAACCGGGCATGGCGGCGAAAATCTTCCAACTCCTGGCTAACAACGGCGTCAGCGTGGATATGATCATCCAGTCCCAGCGCTGCCGTTTGGTGAATGGCCACCCCACCCGCGACATCGCCTTCACCGTGGCCCAGGCCGATGCCCGTCTAGCCAGGGAACTGATGGAGCAAGCCGCCCAGGAACTTGGGTTTGGGGAAGTGGTGGTGAACGAAGCCATCGCCAAGGTCAGCGTGGTCGGCATCGGTATGATCTATGCCCCTGGCGTGGCGGCTCGGATGTTCAAGGCGCTTTCTGAGCAGGGCATTAACCTACAAATGATTGCCACATCAGAAATCAAAATTAGCTGCGTGGTGGATGAATCGGAAGGTGTTAAAGCGCTCCAGGCCATCCACAGTGTCTTTGGCCTCGCTGGAACTAAGGCGGTGGTTGTCCCTGCCTAGGCGTTTTCCAGGTCAAACTCTCGGTGTTAGCCAGCGTCTTCCCTCAACCGATTCAGTATGACAGTCGTATCCAAGCGCACCACGATACGACGCCTCGACAGAGTGACTTTAGTCTCAGGCTCTATGGCCAACGCTGGATCTATGCCATGGAGTTATGGGCCGACTGCGCACTCCAACGGATAGCACTCAAACCCCATAAGCAGCGCTATTTTCAGCGGGGTTTCCATGCTCTATCCCTGATGCAGCAAACTCTCTAGGTGCGTTGTCACCCGTTGAGGAGTCTGTCATGATCAATCCTCCATGCGGCTTATCCCCCATTCAAACGCTGATTCCGCTCAATGCGTTTCGGCTCACTGAAATCCGCTATGAATTAGTTCAATCCGTTCAATCCGTTAAAACTGAGCCATCCAATACTCTCGACGTAGCCGAGCAATGGCGTCGATGGAAATTCCCTTTGGGCACACCGCCTGACATTCTCCATGGTTGGAACAATCGCCAAACCCTTCGGTAGCCATCTGATCGGTCATGGCTAGGACACGGGCTTTGCGTTCAGGATGGCCCTGGGGCAATAGGGACAGATGGGCTACCTTTGCTGCCGTAAACAGCGCCGCCGAGGCATTGGGGCAGGCCGCCACACAGGCTCCACAGCCAATGCATGCCGCATAGTCGAAGGCTTTATCGGCCTTGGCCTTGGGGATGGGGATGGCGTTGGCTTCCGGGGCCGATCCGGTTTTAGCGCTGATGTAGCCCCCTGCCACCATGATTCGATCTAGGGCGGTGCGGTCTACCACCAAATCCTTAAGCACGGGAAAGGCTTTGGCCCGCCAGGGTTCTACGGTAAGGGTTTGGCCGTCTTGGAAATGGCGCAAATAGAGCTGGCAGGTGGCGGTTTCGGTTTGGCCACCGTGGGCTTGGCCGTTAATCATCAGGCCACAGGATCCACAGATGCCCTCGCGACAGTCGTGGTCAAACTCGATGGGGTCTTCCCCTTGGTGGATCAGTTGCTCGTTGAGCACATCCAGCAGTTCCAAGAAGGACATATCGGGATGGGCTTCAGCCAGGGTGTAGGTCTGAAACTGCCCCGGCCCATCGGGGTTCGGTTGTCGCCAAACCTTGAGATGAAGTTGCATAGCGCGAGATCGAACAACAGTGACAGCCCTAGGGTTTCGGAACTTAGGTTTTCGCTGATCGGGCCGTTTCTTTAGGGTATACCCGATCCGCAGAGAAAAACACAGCCTGATACCGGAGTAAACCAACTGGATTGAACGAGGTTAAGGATGCAACCAAACCCGCTTTAGACACCCCCAATTCCTAGCATCCGAAAACCGTCATCCGAAAACCGTAGGGGCAAGGTTTCCTGACCCGTTAGATACCGGGGGTAAACGAGTCGGACTTAATCGGGAGTGCCCTCCACAGGCTATTTTGTAGCCATGCCCAATGATGGACTTATGGACTGCAAGGAGAATAGCGTGGCGTCTAAACGACTGATTATTGAAATGGGGATGGGGGTCGATCAGCATGGCCAAGATCCGACCGTGGCGGCGGCGCGGGCTGTGCGTAATGCCATTGCCCACAATGCCCTGCCTGGGGTGTGGGAGGTGGCGGGCTTGAGCCATCCCAATGAAATGATGGTGGAGGTTCAGGTGGCGGTGCCCTTTCCAGACCAGGTGCGTCAGGACGAGGTGCTGTCGGTATTGCCCTTTGGCCAAAAAACGCTGGTGCTGAGCGATGGCGGTATGGTGGTGGCGGGGCGGGCCATCCCCGAACTCGACGACAAAAATGATGATATGTACGTGGCCATTGCCGCTGTCACGGTTTCCATCCCCGTCTAGCAGCCTATCCGGGCTAACACAAACGATTCCTAAACCCAGCCACCCGTAGGGGCAAGGTTTCCTCGCCCGCTGATATCGCGGGTAAGCCCGTCGGCCTGAGTCTGCATCAGGAGTCTAGCCCGATCTAGGAAAGGCTATCTCAGCCTAGGAAGTGGCCAAGGCCGCTTGCTGAGCGGCAAGGAGTTGTTGGATGCCCCGTTCGCCCAGGTCGAGGATCTGGTTCATGTGCTGACGGCTAAAGCTGCCTGCTTCGGCGGTGCCCTGGACTTCGATAATATCTAGGGCATCGTTGAGCACCACATTAAAATCCACTGTGGCCGCCACATCTTCTTCGTAGGACAAATCTAAGAACGCCTCGTTCTCTAGCAGCCCCACTGAAACCGCCGCCACTTGATGCACCAAAGGCGACTGGGTCAACATGCCCTGGTCTAAAAGGGACTGAATCGCATCCTGCAAGGCCACATAGCCCCCGGTAATGGAGGCGGTTCGGGTGCCCGCATCGGCCTGCAATACGTCGGCATCCACCAGTAGGGTACGCTCCCCCAGCAGGTCAAAGTCTAGGGCGGCACGCAGGCTGCGGCCAATCAGCCGCTGAATTTCCTGGGTACGCCCCGACAACTTGAGCATTTCGCGGGTTTGACGCTGGGGAGTGGCTCCGGGCAGCATCCGATATTCCGCCGTCAGCCAGCCTCGCCCCGTGCCCTGCAAGAATTTGGGTACCCCCTCCTCCACCCCCACGGTACAGAGCACCTGGGTCTCGCCACAGCGGGTCAGCACCGAACCCTCGGCAAACTTGGTGAAACGGCGCTGAAAGCTTACCGGACGGAGTTGATCGGGGGCGCGACCGTCTGGACGTTGCCAAACCATAGATACCAGGGAAATGGGTCGTCCCCTAGAATACAGCAGGCGGCTGGGCTTGGGCGGAATTTTTCACCCCATCCTGGGGATCAGGGCTCCATCAATTCTCATTACATATGGCGTTAGAGAACCGTGTAAGACCCAGAAAGTACGCTATATTTAGCCCAGCGTTTTTCACCGTCCCCCGCCCCTGTCTGATGGTCTCCCAACTCAAAGTGACGGGCTTTTCCCCGTCGTCCCCCACCGTGCTGCGCCATCCCTTGCTCCAAGCCATTGAGGGAACGGTACAGGTGTATACCTCGGTTCATCGCAGCTTTTTTACCAATGTGATGGTGCAAGCCCTGCGCACCGCCGAACAGGGTAAACCCGTCCTCATCGTGCAGTTTCTCAAGGGCGGGATGGATCAAGGCCCAGAGAACCCCATGCAGCTTGGCCAAAACCTAGACTGGGTTCGCTGTGCCCTGCCCTACTGCATCCATGAAGCCCCGGCCAGCCCAGAGGCCCGACAGGCCGTGGCCGATCTGTGGCAACATACCCAGGCGGTGGTCAATAAGGGCCGCTACGGGCTGGTGGTGCTGGATGAACTCAGCCTTGCCGTCCACTACAACCTAATTGTCGCCGACGAGGTGGTTGACCTATTGCGCCACCGTCCACCCCAGATCGATATCATCCTCACTGGCCCAGAAATGCCGGAATCGCTGCTAAAGGTGGCGGATCAGGTGACGGAACTTCGGCGCAATATCCCGATTTGAATGGTTGAGGGTTAAAGTGTATATCTCTTTATGACGGCTTAAGATTCTTGATATACTCGTGTAGTACAAGCTTCAAGAATCTTGAAAGCATCTTGATTCAGGGCTGAAGGGGGGCACCTATACCTATAAACTCGCCTGGGGTTCCCAGAGTCTGATGTGAGGATTCCAACCCCATCGAGAAATTCAAACTGTCGCCTATCTAACCTCACTGGAGCCTCAATCCATAGTGACTTTTATAAGGCTGTGCTGTACTGATAACCTTATTCAAGCTAGGATTGCCATGTTAGCCCACTCCTTGTAAAGTTACAAAGTCCCTAAGAGGAGGGTAGCAATGCGTCCGGGAGAGTTTACGTACAGACCAGAACATAAGCCAAACCAACTTATTTGTGGGAAAGGACAAACGGCAGTAATTACAGGCTGGACTGTCAAGAAAATCGTAGCCAAACACCTTAACCCGGAGGATTTCGCCGTTATTGGCCAACTATATAGTCCAACTAGGGGTATTAACCTTCTAATTCGTAACCTTCTACTAAATCCTCATGTACGTTTTCTTGTCATACTAAATGCGACAAGGGAAGACAGCAGTTCCGGTAGCCAGAGATGTTTGGCGGACTTTTTTCAATACGGCTTTGAGAAAGGATATAGCGATACTAACCGTCCTTGCTGGGTTATACGTTCTAGCATTAAGGGCAATATTGATATTGAGGTCGATCAGAAGGCTCTAGAGACTCTAAGAGAGGCTATTGAATGGAAGGAGGTTGAAACCCTGCAAGAGGCAATTAGTGCTACGAAGTACTATGCTAGTCGCCCTCCAGTTGAGCCTTGGGGTTCTCCGTGTGACTTCCCTTTGGAGATCAAGGAGCCGGATGTGCTTCCTGGCGAATTATATGGCCATCGAATAGAAGGAAAAACAATTGCAGAGACATGGGTTAAGATTATTCACCGAATTAAAACCACAGGGGTTATGCGTCCAACTGGTTATGATGGGCAGCTTCAGGAACTCATTAACCTGATGGCTGTAGTAACTCATGAGGTTGAAGACCCTAAAAAAATCTGCATACCTGACCCAAATTACCTGCCCTGCGATCAAGATTCTATCAATGCGTATCTTCCTCAGATTTTAGAAGATTCCCCAGTAGTTGAGGGCGTAAAATATACCTACGGCCAGCGACTTCGCTCTTGGTTTGGAGTAGATCAGGTAGAACAAGTCATTGAGAAATTAATCAGTGAAATAGATGCAGCGAGTGCTGTTATGTCACTATGGGATGTCCGGGATCATGAAGTCGGGGGAAGCCCATGCCTAAACCATATTTGGCTCAGGGTTCTAGAAGGTGAACTAACTTTAACCGCTCTATTCCGAAGTAATGATATGTTCTCCGCATGGCCAGCTAATGCGTTTGGATTACGTGCTCTACAGAAGGAAATCAGAGATTCCATAGTTCAAAGAACCTCAGGCCGGGATGACTTAGGCAAGTATAAACTGAAGCTAGGTTGCCTCATTACTATTAGCCAAAGTGCTCACATCTACGACGACTGTTGGGAAAATGCGGAGCAGTTGATCAACAACCAATATGCCAAAATTCTCCAGGCGGAGATGAATGCGGAAGATGACGAGTACTATAGGGATCCTGCGGGCAATTTCATTATTGAAGTATTAGCGAATAAACAGCAGATCCGTGTGCTGAGAACAACACCTGGCAATGATGGGACAGAGGTGAAGGCTTACATTGGTAAACGACCACTTGATTTGGTACGGCAAATTTGTAATGATAGTCCGTCAATTCGCCCCGATCATATTGGCTATCTTGGTATAGAGCTTCAAAAGGCAAGACGTGCATTACTTTTGGGTGAAGAATATGTTCAAGATGTAGATACTACACGGTGAAGCTAATGATTCAGAATAAGAGAATTAGACCGACATGGGACGAGTATTTTCTGATGTTAGCCAAGTTGGCAGCAACACGCTCGACCTGTCTAGCTCGACCTGTCGGGGCTGTTATCGTTAAGGATAAGCAAGTCATAGCTACTGGATATAACGGCCCTCCATCGGGTTCAGAACATTGCCTTGAACTCGGCTATTGCTACGAGGGCTTGCATAAATGCACAGATCGCAAAGATCTTCCCTCTCGTGCTGTTCATGCCGAGATTAATGCAATTGCTCAAGCCGCTAGACGTGGAGTTAGTACTGACAACGCTAGTATTTATGTAACTTTAGAGCCTTGTCTCTCCTGTCTGAAGTCGATCATTGCTTCAGGTATACGAGAGATCATCTATGAATCCCCTCTTGGCAATGAAGACTCGGAAAGAGTTCGCGACTTTTTTGTTCTAGAAGGGCTTATAAAACTCAGGCAAGCTAAGGTCTCAGAAGAATTCATGGCTAAAATATTACTGTCAGAGCTACAGCTAGCTCCTGTCAATGAGGGCGATCTATGACGTTTATGTCTTCAAAGGAAATCTGTCAATGTATCCGAAGTGGCAAGATAAAAATAGCCTATTACGCCATTCAGTTTGATCCAGAAAAATCGGAAAAAATTGGCCAAAAAATATTCGTAAAACCTGATCCTGACGAAAATGATACCGCTTTAGACAAAGCGATTAGGGATTACTTTTTTGACTCTCTTAAGGGCGACAGCTTGTACTTTCATACTGGCCCCTACGTTAAGATCGAATATCTTACTAATCTGCAAAGACGTAGATTTCGTGATGGCAAGACGGATGTTATCTCGCTTGAAAAAATTAAATCACTAGTTGTTGCATCTGGAGAACATCTGGTCATCTCTACAAATGAGTACATAGAGCTTTCAGATGACGTAGGTGCTTCAATATGCGCAACTGTCAGCAAAACTGACGTCGGGTTTTCCCATGTATCTACGATTATTGACCCGTTGTGGAGAGGAAACCTCCAAATCGGAATGTCTAATCTCTCAAGACGAGGTTGCACACTAAAATATTTAGATAATCTTTGCTCCGTTAGATTTCATTATCTAGAGGGCGAGATTGACGGGACATGGGAAAGGCGAAGGAACTGGAAGCATTTCGCAAACAACTACTTTGAAGAAGATAAACAGCCGAAGATTCCGATTAGTTCTGAGGAGTTAGACAATATCGTCATCCCATGGAGAGATATTGCTTTGACGAGGCAAGAATGGGAGACTTTCATCAAGAGACTATGTCAAGGTCTCGGCGTTACAGCAGCCCTAGTTACTATAACTTTTTTAAATAGGTTACACATTCAACTTCAGACTCTAAGTAGTCTATCAGAGAACTTGCGAATTAATGAGGCAGAAATTGGAGAAGTTGAACTCAACCTGGCAAGAGTACAAAAGGATTTAGATACTTTAAATACTAGGATAGATAAAGTAGAGAACATGGTGGTGGCTTCTGGAGAAGCTGGAATAGCATTTTCTAGTCTGAAAAATACCGAAGAACTAAGAATCCCTATGAGTTTTTTGTTGTCTGATGAATCAGTGTCTGATGAATCAGTATCTATATATGTGCTGTTTAAAGGCATCTCTTCCTCTAATCTTACCTATGAAGTGGTTCTGCCAGAAGAGGAGAGTACTGTAAATTCCCAGTCCAGGAAGAAGGAGGCCATCTTACAAGTACAGTATTTAGGAGAAGTAGCAGAGGGTGAAGAAATATCAGGGACTGTAGAATGGATTGTTGCTCGATAATATATGGGCGCTAACATTATGGATATTGTGGATTCTGTAATGAAAGTTGAAAATGAAGATCGAATTCACTGCATAACCTAAGAATATTAGGAGCTTTGATATGTCTAAGGTTTATTTGTCAGGGGCGCTCACGGGGATTAAGGAGCCTGATCAAGTTAAAAAATTCTATGAGGATATTGGAACATTATGTAGGCATCTTCAGTTGAATCCCTACATACCTCACACTGTTTCTGATCCTATCTTCAATCAGGATCTTGACCCCAAGAGGGTATTCGAGATTGACAAGACGCAAGTAAAGCAATCAGATTTGATTATTGCTTACCTCGGCATTCCTTCCTTTGGAGTAGGCATGGAGCTAGCTTATGCTGAGTGCTACGCTATCCCAGTCATCCTTCTGTATGAGGAAGGGAAACCTATATCGCGATTTGCAAGAGGGATTCCAACTATTATTGCTGAGATTCGTTTCAAAGAACAAAGAGATGCCTTTGATGAATTGGAAATTGCACTGAAAGCATTTTCAGGAGCTATGCAGTTATAGGCCTCAGTAACTAATCTACGGACTGACGCTATACCCTTCCAGCCCAGGTTGGTGCGCCACGTTGGACGGGAGGGGGTGCCGGGGTTGCATCCGGTGATTAGCTATGGCCTCTCCTCCTACGGTTACGACATTCGTCTATCTCCGGCGGAATTTCGTATTTTTCGCCACATTCCCGGCACCGTGGTCGATCCCAAGAACTTCAGCCCCGCCAATCTCGAACCCACGGAACTCAAATCCGACGACCAGGGCGACTACTTCATCCTGCCCGCCCACTCCTACGGCCTGGGGGTGGCCCTGGAAAGAATCGCTGTCCCCGACAATATCAGTGTGATCTGTATAGGTAAGTCTACTTATGCGCGTTGCGGCATAATAGCCAATCTTACGCCCGCCGAAGCGGGCTGGCGGGGGCATCTCACCCTAGAGTTTTCCAACTCCTCCAGTGCCGACTGCCGCATCTATGCCGGGGAAGGGGTTGTCCAGCTCATCTTCTTTGAGGGCGAGCCCTGTCAGGTCAGTTACGAAACCCGACGGGGCAAATATCAAGACCAGGACGAACGGGTCACCCTGGCGAAGGTCTAACCTCACTTCACGCCATGGCATCAGCGGATTCACGGATAGGGTGGATCCGCTGTTTTGGGCAGGAAGGGTAGGTTTGCCGTCAATATCCGCCCATTATCCGTGAAACTACGCTTGTTTGTCGGGGCTCAGTTTCTATCACCTTCCCCTGGACAACATCCTTAATATCCCTTTATGGGGAGAAAACAGACCTTACAGTCCTTTTACACATTTCTACAAATCATTCAGTAGATTGGCATATAAGGGCATCTACAACGGACGTTCCGCTCTAGGCAAGCCTGTGTTTCCCTTCAGTGGATCGGCTCCGTGTTCCCATGGCCTCATCATTAGTTCGCGGTTATGGATTCTCTGGCCCATTAGTTTAGTGCCTTAACTCTTGACTTTAGGTGATTACTTTGTAGCTTCAGGTTTTTGACCTACCTACCCGTTGATCTCAGATTTTAGGTTTCAATTATGAGTCAGTCATCCTTCGCTCAATCTCTGTTTGCATCAGCCTGTGTCACTGGGGTTATTTTTTCGGCTACTGCCCTACCCTTTGCAGCGTTGAAATCGAATGTCGTTAACGTTGAAGTTCAAAACAAGCCTATCGTTACCTCAGAATTGCAGTACCTCGCGGCCCCCTACCTTGCCGTTGCTGGTGGGGTGAGCCTAGCGGTAGGTGTGGGTGTGTTTGGTCTCTTGGGCTGGCGGAATTCAGGGCAAAAACTGGCCAGCACCACCGAAGCCAAGGATGACTTGTCCAAGCGCTTGGCGGCTCACCAGTCCGAACTAGAGCGGATTAAGTTCTCCGACGCACGGCTGAAGTCCCAGGATCTCAGCCAGTTTTTGCAGGCCGATCCGGCATGGCCAACTCCTACGGTTGTTAGCGCTCCCAGTCCCAGCAGCAACATTCAAATTGTGAACGACCAACCCGTCATTCCAATTCATTATATCGAATCGCCTGCGACCAGCCCTGCCAAATTGGCCCACGCCATGAAACCCAGCGTTGTATCTGCCGTTATCTCCCCTACCATGGCGGCGGTGGAGAGCAGCCCTAGCGGATCCCCAGCGGTAGCCCATGAGCCCCTAGATAGCCTCATGAGCCAAATTCAGCAGCTTTCTCGCCAGGTTGAAGAACTCCGTAGCCATTCCTCCACGCGGATAGCGGCCTAAGCCTCTTAACCATGGCCTAGGATCATGGCCTAGCCGCAGACACTGCTCTAGCGCTCAGATCCTAGGCTAGGTCGGAGCTTTCCCACGGGGTGCGCCGAAGCTCACCCCGTGACCATCAGGGCTAATTCTTATTGTTAGGTTTATCGCATCAAGCGATCCTGCGCTATCGGTAGGTTGTCCTCCTGCAAAAATGGAGGTTCTGAAATTTGTTCTATGGCGGTATTGGTGGCATCTAAGGCAGATCGGCCCTGCCAGGGTGAGCTGGGCGGTTGGGCCTCCTCCAGGCGAGAAGCCTGAACATTGTTGGGGAGCGGCAACGGCTGGGTTGTGATCACTCGCAAATAGGGTTCCCCGTCGGGGGTGAAATGTAGAAGTTCGTTGATGGCCGCTTCGAGCCGATTAGGAATGGCAGGAGTCACCGACCGAGAAAATTCCTCCGGTTCTACGGTGACTAAGAAATCAACGGTAGGGTTCGGCTCTGCTTCCTTCGTTAGGGCGGTTTCAGGTCGCTGCCAGGGCTCCTGATAGTAGCCTTCTGCATTGGGTTCCCACAGCATTAGGGTGGCTTGCCAACGCCCCTCTTCCAGGGTAGCGGTCTTGCGATCTAAAATCCCGTAAAGCGGTGGTTGCCCCTCGACTCCATCAGCGGAGTTGAGGCGGCGCACCGCAGATACCGTCAGATTAACTTCTCCTGGTAGGGCCGCTTTACCGGAGAGTAGGAAGCGACCAGGTGCTCCTCCCTCGGCTACTTGGTCAATGGTGAGGAGGCTGCTGGGGGGGGGGGCCGCCGTGAAGCCTACGAGGCTACAGGCTGTGTTCACCATCACAACCACAGCCAACAGGACTTGAAATAGGGTTCTCTTCGGTTTCATAGAGGGTGTTTTTTCCATAGCGCATTACAGAGTCGCGAGAATCGTTACGGCAGACTGGTCATTTAAGTCATTTAGAGGTTAATCTCCTAGCAACGGCAACAGCCTGCTACGTCTTAGGCAAGGCCATCTTTGAGGTCAGCATTTTCAAGACCCCGACATACGGAGACATTAGCTATCATGCCCCCAAGAGCTATCATGCCCCCAAGCCGTAGATACTCTTACATCTTTTATCCCCACCTCACAGGATGGATTGCCCTGTGGTTGCTCGTCACCAGCGGTGTTGGTGTGGCCTATGCCGAGGAAGCGACTCCTAGCCCAGAGGGGGCAGCGATCACCGCTACCCAGGCTCACGGGGCTGAGGATCAGGCCGTCGGGGAAGCCGTTCCTAACGGGGTGCCTAACGTTGAGGGCTCGGAACACAATCAGCGACTTGGTACACAGCCCCCCGATACAGCCCTGGCCCTGGCCCCTGAGGCGGTTGTTAATTGGGCATCGGTTCCAGACCCATCGCCTCCCCCTGGTGTAGCCCCTGCCGCAGTCGTTCCCGTTGAAGTCGTTCCCGCTGAAGCTGTCCCTTGGGATACCGTCGTTAGTGGCATCGACCCTGCCCTTGTGGCCCAACATGTGCCCACGTTGTCCCAGCCGCATTCCGGCACCCCAGTGGGCTGGGATGCGTCAGTAGGGAGTGCCGCCATGGGACAGGCCAGTGCTTTACCCCATCCCCCACCCAATACCCCAGTAGGCTACCCCACCGGAGCCTTAGTTGCTATTCCGGCTAGCCCATGGCCTGCCTATCCCGTGGGTGTCCCCCAAACCAACGCACCGATCCCTTCCATGGGTGGATCTGTAGGGGGGGCACCTATCCCGTGGGCAATGACGCAGGGGGGCGGAGGCACCATGGTGCCTGGAATGCCTGGAATGCCTGGAATGGCCGTAGCACCCGGAATGCCCGGAATGCCTACGGGAGCAGGCATGTGGATGATGGTTTGGGTTCCCTACGGGGCTCCGATGGTGCCGACCCCAGGTAACATGGCCCCACCGCCTGGGTCTGTTCCTCCCGGCATGGTGGGCTATGTACCCGTGCCCTACGGGGTCATGCCGGGGATGCCTATGCCGGGGATGCCTATGCCGGGGGGCTACGGTATGCCGCCCAACCCCTACGCCTATGGTACGGCGGGGATGCCCTACGGTGTAGGCGGAGCCATGCCCCCTGGGATGGTGGTGCAGCCCTACGCTCAAGTTGAGCCACCACCGACCTCAGCGCCGCTGGCGGTTCCCTCCCTACCCAGGTTGCCCAGTTCAGGGAATCCCACGCCGTTGTTACCGCCGAGTTCCTCAATCCCCGCTGTGCCTGGGGGAGGAATGACCACCGCCCAGAGCCCTCCATTCCCAGGGGCAAGCACCGCGCCTTCGGTCACCACGCCCTTCAGCAGCCCGGATCCCTTTAACAGTCCGGCCCCGTCGCTCACTAGCCCCGCCGTGGCGGTCGCCCCACCCCTAGAGGATTTGAACCAACCGATTACCGAGACCAGCCTCAGTTTGCAGGGGCTGTATGTGCTGCAAGGGGATCAATCTTCGGCCCGTGCCCGACTGTCGGGGGATACCTTTTTAACCCCCAACCTTTTGGTGGGCGGGGCGTTAGATTTGGCGACTGGCCCAGATTTAACCAACCGCGACGGGGTACAGCTTACCGAACTCTATGTGGCGACCTCGGTGTCGGGAGCCCCCGGACTGCGCTTTCGGTTGGGGCAATTGGATATGACCTCCTACTTTGATCGCAACAGCTTCGCGAAGGATGTGGGGCGAGATTTCTTTAACGCCACCTTCCACACCAATCCAGCCCTGATTGCGGCGGCCAACGCCACGGCCTCGCACCCTGGTGGTCTGGTGCAGTGGTCGCTGAATGACAACCTGATCCTCAGCGCCTCAGCCTTTTCCTCGGCAGCGGATCTCACCAACTTTGCCCTAGACGGCTTTGCGGGGGAAGTGGGCCTACGGACAGGAGACTTGATTTTGCGCGGTAGTTTCTTAACGGGCCAGGATACAGACTTCCGGGGCACCGGGGATCGGTTGGCGGCTTACGGTCTCAACGCCGAATGGTTTTTGCCCCAGGCGAATATTGGCCTCTTTGGTCGCTACGGACGGCTGAACAGCAGCAGCGGATCCCTAGGGGAGAACTACAGTGTTGGCCTGACTGCCTTTGATGTGTTTATGGATGAGGATCGCATCGGGTTGGCCTACGGGCGCAATTTGCCCACCGCCTCGGTGGATGACCGGACGCCCGATGTGTTGGAGGTGTTCTACGACTTTGTGGCCCTGCCCAATGTACGGGTAGGCTTCACCTTCCAACAGCGCAACCAACTTCAGGAGTCCTTCGCGGGCTTCCGCATCCGCAGTGACATCGATCTACTCCCCAACCCAACCCTTCGGTGAGATATTGGTGATGACTATGACGCGACGCAGCCAAGGACAACGGAGGGCCGTATTTAGCCTAGGGCTAGCCCTGGCCTTGGCCACAGGAAGCCTAGCCCTGCCGCCCGCTTTGGGGTTGCTGGGTAGTGCTCCGGCCCTCGCCCAATCGGCGAATGTCAGCCGGGGCTATAGCCTACTCTTGGAGAACCGGGTGGGGGAGGCGGTAACGGTCTTCCAACAGGCGGTGCAGGCCAACCCCAATGATGTGGATGCGTTGGTAGGACTGGGGATTGCCTATCGGCGAGCGGGGCGCGATGCCGAAGCCCTGGCTACCTACCAGCGTGTGCTGGAACTGGATCCCAATAATCGCCTTGCCCTGAGCACCATTGGCCTGCTGGGCACCTTTCGGCCCCAGTGGCAACCCCTGGGCATTCAGGCGCTCACTCGGCTGCTTCAGCTTGACCCCGACAACCTAGAGGCTAGGGCCAGACGAGCCGAACTCTACTACTACCAAGGCTTGTTCTCCCAGTCCCTAGCCGACTATGCCCTGGTGTTGCCCAGAACCGCCGACCCCAATATTGTGGGGCCAGCGGCGGAGGCCCACACCTTTAGCGGCGACTATGCCACTGGGCTGGCCCTGTTTGATCGCTACCGGGCGGGCCGGGGCGTGATTCAGGGGGATCGGACCATTGCCTACGCCCAGGCACTACGGGAAAGTGGCCAACTCTCGGCGGCGATTCAGCTTTTGGAGCGGGAACTGGGGCCAATCACCAACCGCGAGATTACCCCTGCCCAAGCCCGTCTGCGCGGTGCCCTGGCCAGCAACTACGCCGCCAATCGCCAGTTTCAGGCCGCTTTAGACCTGGTGCAGCCCTTGCGGGGCCGAGGGGATGCCCGTCTGACCCTAGCCCGTGCCCTGAGCGCCATTGGAGACTATGGCCAGCAGCCCAGCTATAACCAGGAGGCCGCCGCCCTCTACCGCGATGTGCTCGCCACGGCCACCAATGTTACCCCCGGTATTCGCCGCGAGGCCAGCCTTGCCCTGGGGACTTTGCCCGACCAGCGCCCCCTGGCCCTGCAACTGGTGAACCAACTGGCCCAGGAGCAACCGGAGGATCGTAGTCTGACCCTTCAGCAGCAAATTCTGGCCTTCCAAACCGGGCAAATTAGCCGTAATGCCTTGGTGCAGCAGGTGCGCAATACCTTTCCCACCTTGCCCGCCGACCCGGTGCAGGTGCGATCCATGGGGCAAATCCTCAGCCGCCTAGATCCGCCACCGCCGGAGCTATTGCCCCTGTACCAAAGCCTGGTGTCGGGGGGAGCCACGGAGGCCTTTCTTCAGTTTCGCATCGCCCAAATTTTGATTCAGCAGGGGCGTTTGGCCGAGGCTCGATCCGCCCTGTCTGCCTATGCCGCCACTCCGGCAGGTAGCCGGGATGGGGAAACTACCCAACTCCTGCTGGCGGACATTGAACGGCGGGAGGGTAACCTGGCCCAAAGTCAGCAGCGCTACGAACAACTGCTCCGCACCAGCACGGCCCCGGCGATTCGGTCGGGCGCGGCCCAGGGCTTGGCGGCGGTGTATCAAACCCAGGGTCGCATCCCGGAAGCCCTCGCCCTCTATGACCAGTTGATCGCGGCCAATCCCCAGAACTTTGCCTATCCCCTGGGCCGAGCGGCCCTGGCCTACCAGGCGGGGCTGATCACCGAAGCCCAGGCCGAGGCCGTACTCAACCAAGGGCTGCAACAGTATGCCAACACCACGCCGCCCCAGGAACTGATTACCCTGGTAACCGCCCTGCCCCCCAGCGCCTCGCGGGCCGGGGTGTATCAAACCCTGCTGGCCATCGATGCGGGCAACCCCCAACTCCAACTCCGAGCCTTGCAGGTGCTGGCCGAAACCAACCCCACCCAGGCCGAAGCCCAGGCTAGTCAACTGGTGGCGGCGAATCCTGCCGTCCTCGATTGGTACTTTGTGCTGGGGGAGGTGGCCCAGCAAACCGGAAACTACGACCTCGCCCGCCAGAGCTACCTGACCGTGCTTCAGCGCCACCCCAATCACCCCGATGCCCTGCTGGCCTTGGCAGGTTTGGAGTTTCAGGTGGGCAACTTCGACCAAGCCGAACGGCTCTACCAACAGGCTCTAGCCCTAGATGGCGACAACGGCACCGCCCGCACCTCCCTAGCGGCTCTCAATGCAGCCCAGGGCAAACCCCTAGCCGCCATCGATCAACTCCAGGCATGGCAGCGGCAACAGGCCACCCAGGGCATTCGGGATCCCCAGGTGAGCCAGCAAATTCAGCAAATCCAAGAAAGTTTGCTGATGCAGCGCGGCATTCAGCCGTCCTGGGAACGCTTTTAGGGGGCGTAGTGATGTGCCATCCTTGCGTTCAGCCCTCGCCCGCATCGATTCCGTTGGTCATGCTTCATTGATAATCTCCCTGCTATGCCCCTCCCCTTTCCGAACGCCATGGTGATGTCCTTGACCGTTGCCCTCGTGGGTAGTGCGGGTTGCGTACCAACGTTAGATCCCATCGCCTTTGAGCCCCTCAGCTTTGAAGGCCTGAACCTCAGTCCTACCTTCTGGTATGGCACAGGGCAAGATTCCGCTAACCTCAGCCGTAGCGATCTGCTGGCCGAAAGCTGGCAGGTCTATCGACAGCGGTTTATTCAGTCCGATGGTCGGGTGATTGACTGGGAAGCCGGGGGCCGCACTGTCTCCGAAGGGCAAGCCTATGCCATGCTGCGGGCGGTGATGGCGGATGATCCGGAGACCTTTGATCTTACCCTGCGCTGGGCCGAGGATAACCTGCGGCGACCCAGTCAAGCCAATGATGCCGATGGGGTAGATCACCTCTGGGCTTGGAAGTGGGGGCGGGCGACGGATGGGAGTTGGCAAATTTTGGACGAAAACTTTGCCAGCGATGCCGATATTGACGCCATTACAGCCCTGATTTGGGCTGCTCGTCGCTGGCAACGACCCGATTATCTCGATCTGGCGCGGCTTAAGCTGGCGGATTTGTGGGATCAGTCCACCCTGGCCCTAGACATAGAAAATCGACCCCGCTATCTGCTGCCGGGGCCACTGGCCGCCTTTCAACCCGATGCCAACACGCTTTATCTCAACCCCTCCTACTTGGCCCCCTATGCTTTTCGGCTCTTTGCCCAGGTGGATCCCGACCGGGATTGGCTCTCCCTGGTGGACAGCAGCTATGCGGTGCTGGATCAAGTTTCGGTGCTGTCGGCCAAGGGCTTGCCGGGCGATTGGGTCCGTTTGGATATGACCACCCAGACCGTGACCGCCGTGGCGGAGGGGTCAACCCTCAGCAGCCAATACGGCTTTGATGCCCATCGGGTATGGTGGCGGATCGCCTGGGATGCAGCCTGGTTTGACGAGCCTCGGGCCACCGCCTTTCTCACAGAGAACCTATCTTTTTTGGAACAGCTTTGGCAACAGGATCAGCGGATTCCAGCCATTTTGTCCCTAGCGGGCGACCCCCTGGTGGACTACGAAGCCACCGGGCAATACGCCATGCTGTACATTGCCTTTGATCAAATCCTTCCCACCATTGCCACGGAAATGTATCAACAAAAACTCATCCCCGCCTACCGCCATGGCATTTGGGATAACGCCAATGCTTACTATGTGCAAAACCTGGCCTGGTTAGGGCTTTTTCCTCCGGAAGACCTGCCCCCAGCGCTGTTGCAAGGATCAGAATAGCCAGAATAGCCAGATTGAGTCAGACCGGAATCGCCCTATCGACCGTTGGGTTGAACCCCCTGCCCTAACTGAAACACAGGCCCGCCGGACGGGTGTATTAGGAGTAACCTATGCGTAATGAACTAGATAAACGCCCCCTAGATAAACGACGGCATCGCCCTCGATCCTTGGGGCCATGGCCTCGCCTAGGGCTTGTGGCCCTAGGGTTGGGGTGTGCCCTGCTGATTAGCCTGGGGCGGTTGGCCCCTTCCCAAGCGCAATCGGGCGGCACCGTGGAGCAGCAGGAGGATGCGGTGATTCAGCAGCATTCCCTACCCCAAACGCCCCCCCCTGCCCCGGTGGTGCGTCCGGCCCCTCGGCCCCCGGCGAATAATCGCCCTACCCCAGCCGCCCCAGTGCGGCCCGTCCCCACGGTTCCCACCCGCCCCCCTACCACCACACCTGCCCCTGGGGGCACCTCCCCCAGCCCAGCCCCAGCGGCACCGAGCGAGGCAGATCCTGAGGTTGAGAATCCCTCCCCTGAACCCACTACCCCAGCCGCCCCCCTCAGCCAGTACGTGCTTCAGTTCAACCGATCCCCCGTGGTGGGGAATGCCTTGCAAATGCAGGGGGTGCTCTCCCAAGCCCGCATTGGGTTTACGCGGCCCCGCCATTGGCAGGTGGAATCGGCGAGGGTGATTCTGCGGTTCCGGCATTCCCCCGCCCTCTACGCCAATCGGTCGAACCTGACGGTGCGGTTTAACAATCGCCACTTGGGCAGCGTGCCCCTCAACCGCGAGGAGGAGGCCATTGGCAACGTGGCCTTTAGTATTCCCCCTGACCTGATTCAGGATTTCAACAATGTGATCATGGAGGTGCAGCAGCACAATTCTCCTACCTGCTCCGATCCCACTGACCCGACCCTGTGGACGGAGATTTTGCCCGACTCCCAGGTGGTGTTGAACTATCGCCCCCAGGCCATCGCCCTCGATTTTGCCAACTATCCCTACCCCTTCCTCGACCGCCTGGGCCTCGATGCGGATCGGCTCACCTACCTACAGCCGAAAACCATCGATACCACCTGGCTAACCGCCAGCAGTCGCTACCAGGCGGTGGCCAGTCGGGCCAGCAGTGGTCGAGCGATTCAAACTCGCTTGATTAAACAACTCGACCAGGTAAACGACGGGGATCGTCTGGTGATTCTGGGCACCCCCGCCCAGCAGCCCGAACTAGCGGAATTGACCCTACCCTTTGCCGTTGAAAACAACCAGGTACTCGACGGCAATGGCAACCCCCTGCCTAACGGAGTTGGGGTGCTGATGCTCACCACCACCGCGAATGGTGCGGCCCCGGTGCTAGTGGCCACGGGCAACGATGATGCGGCGGTGCTGAAGGCGGTGCAAGCCTTGGCCCAGCCCGTTGATCAGCAACTCCTGACAGGCCAAGCCACCCTCGTGAACCAGGTGACGGATGTGGCGACGCCATCGGCGATGGATTGGCCAGGGTACCTCCCTGAAGGCGTTCGTCGGCTGCGGCTGAGCGATCTGGAAGTGGCCCCCAACCAACTGTTCCAGGATGTGACGGTGAATGGTTTGCCTGTGCCGCCCCCGGTGGAAATTCCCTTGCGGGTGTTGCCCAACGAGCAGGTGATGCGGGGAAGCCAGTTTACCCTGCGCTATAGCTATGGCCCTGGGGTGGATCCCAAGCGTTCCTCGGTGTCGATCATGCTGGATGGCGAAGGGATTGGGGGAGAACGGCTGCGATCCCGCAATGGCGGCAGCGACTCGGTGACCGTGACCATCCCGCCGGAACTGGTGACCGCCAACTCCACGCTGGCGGTACAGTTCTATACCTTCCCCGATTCCCCCACGAGCTGCGGGGTGCTGCCGGATCAACCCATGTGGGGCGCGGTTCATGGCAACAGTGTGATCGATCTGAACCGATCTAACGTCATCCAACTCACGGATCTCGATAACCTAAAAACCGGGTTTCCGTTCACCGCTCCCCAGGATTTGTCCAATTTGGCCCTAGTGTTGCCTAGTCAGCCCTCCGAAGCCGACGTGGCCACCCTGCTGGCGGTGGTGGATCGGATGGGACGCCTGAGCCGAGGGCCATCCGTGAAGCTAGGGGTCTACACCGCCGATGCCCCCGCCGATGCCTTGCAGGAGCGGAACCTGGTGGGCATTGGCCTCCGGGATGACTTCCCGATTCCAGAGCTATCCCAGGCCTCGACGAGCTTTCGGCTGGGGGAACAGTTTTCCCGCCAAGGCCAACAAAGCCAGCTTCAAACCCTGCCCGACCAAGCCGGGGTGATTCAAGCCCAGGTGTCGCCCTGGAACCCCGAACGGCTACTCCTGGGTCTCTTGGCCCAAACTCCGGCGGGCCTCACCGAGATTCAGCAGGTGTTTCAACAGGATGCCCTGTTTGCTCGGCTGAATGGGGATACGGTGATTGTGCAGCGCACCACCGCCAACCCATCGGTTTACAACCAGGCCGATTTCCAGGTGGTGAGCCTTAATCAGCAGGCTCCAGCCACCCTGGATCGGCGTAGTCCTTGGGGCCGTATCGTTACCTTTGTCCAGCGCAACTGGTTCCTCTTGCCCGGTGGCCTCGTCGTTCTGTCGCTGCTGCTGTACGGCATCTCACAACTGTATCTCAACCGCTTAAGTCGTCCGGAGGGAAGCCAATGACCCAGCCATCTACCTCAACCTCTCCCCGTTCGGGGTCTGGATTAGCCCGTTTTATTGATCGCCTGCCCCTTTGGCTAGAGTCTACCTTTGGTGGGCGGGGGCAGCGGAACCTACTGTGGCTGATGGGGGTGGCCCTCCTCCTCGCCTTGCCCCTGATGGTGACGCCGCTGACGCTAAGGCAACAGAGCTTTCTGGCGGTGTTTCTGATTGTCGTGGGCTGGTTCTTGGTCAATCTAGAACAGCGGCAGCAAAATGATCGCACCAGTGAACACATTCACCTGGTGCTGGTGTGGCTGAGTATCGTCGTAACCCTGCGCTACCTCTACTACCGCACCTTCAACACCCTCAACTTGGATGGCTGGGTGAACAGCATCTTCAGCCTGCTGCTCTATGCCGCCGAGCTCTACGCCATTGGCACCTTGATTTTGGCCTATTTCCAAACCCTCAAAATCAAGCATCGCACCTCCATCAGCATGGAGGCGGTACCCCTCGACCAATGGCCCCCTGTGGATATCTACATTCCCACCTACAACGAGGATATTGAGATCGTCCGCAAAACGGCCCTAGCTGCCCTGGTGATTGATTATCCGGCGGGCAAAAAGGGGGTGTATGTGCTGGACGATGGCCGGAAATACCCCGAACGGCGGGTCAAATTAGGGCAAATGTGCGAGGAGATCGGCTGCGAACTGGTCACCCGCGACAACAACGACCACGCCAAGGCGGGTAACATCAACAGCGCCCTCAACCGCACCCCCGGCGATTTCGTGCTGATCCTCGACTGCGACCACATTCCGACCCGCAATATTCTCAAGGAAACCATCGGATTTTTCCTCAATCCCAAGGTATCCCTCGTTCAAACCCCCCACTGGTTCTATAACCCCGACCCCTTCGAGCGCAACCTGCTCACCCAGGGGAAGGTGCCCGTGGGCAACGAGTTGTTTTACAAGGTGCTGCAAAAGGGCAACGACTTTTGGAATGCCTCCTTTTTCTGTGGATCGGCGGCGATTGTGCGCAAAAAGCACCTGCTAGAGGTGGGGGGTATTGCCGTAGAAACGGTGACCGAAGACTGCCATACCTCCCTGCGGCTGCATTCCAAGGGCTACGAAACCGTCTACTACGACAAAATTATGGTGGCTGGGCTGGCCCCAGAAAAATTCTCCTCCTACGTGGGGCAACAGGTGCGTTGGGCGCGGGGTATGGCCCAAATTCTGCGGCTGGAGTTCCCCCTGTTTAACCGCAAACTCACCATCCCCCAGCGGATTTGCTATACCTCCGCCACCACCCACTTTTTCTTTGGCTTTCCGCGCCTGATGTATGCCATTGCCCCCATCGCCTTTTTGATCTTTGGCATCAACCTAGTGCGAGGGTTGGGGATTGAAACCCTTACCTATGCCCTGCCCTCCATCTTTCTGGCCCTCAACGCCAACTACATTATCCAAAAGGGGGTACGGTTCTCCTTCTGGAACGAGATCTTTGAATATTCCATGGCCTTCCAGGATGGCATCGTCACCTTTATGGCCCTGGTGAACCCCAAGATGGGTAGCTTTAACGTTACCGATAAGGGGCTCCAAGTTACAAAACGCGACTTTGACTGGGCCTCGGTGCGCCTGCTGGTGATTATCGGCCTACTGTGCATCCTTTCGCTATTTTTGGTGCCCTACTGGCTGATTACCGAACTGCAAGACGCCGACGCCGTGTGGATTAACGCCGTGTGGTGCGTGGTCAACCTGGTGCTGCTGTCGGCGGCGATTCTGGTCGCCCTAGAACAGCCCCAACTGCGTCAGTCTCACCGCCTTAACCGTAACCTGCGCGTGACGGTGTTCTCCGGCAACAGCACCTTTAATGGCACCACCATAGACATCAGTGAAACCGGGGCACAAATTTTGCTGAACGACTGGCCTAACCTGCCCGATACGGTAGATGTGGAAATCCATGGTGATACCACCAGCCGTGTCTTCCTCCAGGGGCGCGTGCTGCGGGTAAACCCCCGTAACGACCAAGAAGTCGCCATTACGGTCAACTTTGAGGACATGACCCAGGCCCAAAAGGACGACCTCGTCCTAGTCATGTTCTCCGATGTGAACCAGTGGTACTCCCAGGTACGCAACAATGCCGACAAGCCCCTAGAGTCTATTCGCTTCCTGATGACCAGCCTCCTGCGGGCCTTCCGAGATCCCAAACCCCACGAGGCGAAGCCCGTCTATAAAACCGTCAAGGCCCATACCCAGATTTACAGCCAAGGCCACTACCTCGATGCCATGGCCTACGCCATGAACAGTCGAGCCATGCAGGTGGTGATTGCCCAGGATCATAACTTGGTGCTTCACCCCGAAATCTTTGGCATGGGGGAACCCGTCGGGCTCATGGTTCATGCTGGCGATCAGGAGGTCGTCAAACTGGTGGCCCAGTTGGATGCCATTCATCCCTCTCCCACCGCCACCACCCTCGACCTGAGCTTTCCTAAGGTGCTGGATGTGCAGCAGAGCCACCGCATTAAGGCGATCCTCCATACCCTCCAGGGCGCTGTTCTAGAGGAGGTACTCCCCTCGGAACTGATGTAGTCCCTGGGGTAGACCCCGTCGGCAGGCAGGGATCTTGGGCTATCCTCGGCGGCGCAGGACGGCGAGCAGCGTCTTGAAGTGGGTTGGGAGGGGGGCGTGGGCAACGAGGATTTCCCCCGTGGCAGGGTGGACGAGTTCGAGCCGTTCCGCATGGAGGGCTTGGCCCGGAAGGTTCACCCCCACATCGCGCCCAGATCCGTAGGTGGGATCGCCCACGAGGGGATGGCCGATAGAGGTGCTGTGGACGCGGATTTGGTGGGTGCGGCCCGTTTCCAATCGAAAGCGCATCAGGGTGTAGTTGCCCAACCGCTCTTCCACCTGCCAATGGGTGACGGCATGGCGTCCGCCCTTTTCGAGGGGCAGGATGGCGTTTTTTTTGCGATCTTGAGGATGGCGACCGAGGGGAGCATCGATGGTGCCGGAGTCGGCCTGGGGGGCACCGTAGACCACGCCCAGGTATTCTCGGCGGGCGGTTTTGGCCTTCATCTGGGCCTGGAGGTGGCTGTGGGCCAGGTCGGTTTTGGCGATCACAATCGCCCCGGTGGTGTCTTTATCCAGCCGATGCACAATGCCAGGACGCTGGACGCCGCCAATCCCCAATAACTGATCGCCACAATGGGCCAGCACCGCATTCACCAGGGTGCCGCTCATGTTGCCGGGGGCGGGATGCACCACCAACCCAGCAGGTTTGTTGATGATCATGAGGTGATTGTCTTCGTACAAAATATCAAGGGGGATGTCCTCTGGCGTGAGTTCCAGGGGCTTGACGGCGGGGATGGTCAGCCGAATTTGATCTCCCACCTGCACCACCGCTTTTTTGTTAGTACAGATCTGCCCATTCAGGGTCACATACTCCCAATCAATTAACTTTTGGATACGATTGCGGGAGATCGGCCTGACATGGGCTGTCAGCCAGCGGTCTAGGCGGGGCGGATCGGCCTGGTCTACCCTGAGATCAAGGTGCTGATCCTGGCGCTGGATCTCTGCCAGGGGTAAGGAGTCGGCATCGTCAGTAGGATGGAGATCAGCGAAATCGTCAGCAGAATCGTCAGCGAGAAGGGAACCCATCAAGGCAGTGATAGCTGGGGAACATGAATCGGCAGACATCCACTCTTCCAGTCGTTTAGTTCCAGGACTGTAGAATTTTCCTGCCCTATGGGCATCCTAACCTGTGGGGGCAGGGTTAGGGCACAGGTTATCCGGTATCCTGATAAACGTCGCTTCTACTAAATGTCACTTTAGTCGTTAACAACAGCGATGGAGCACGGAGTAGGCCACTCCAGTATCGAGGCAGAGAAATTATGAGTACAGTCTTGGTTGTGGATGACAGTTCAACCCTCCGGGAGATGATCGCCGGACTTTTGCTCAAGGCTGGGCTAACGGTGCTGGAGGCCAAAGACGGCTCAGAGGCCCAGGCCATGATCCAAGCCTCCCCACCCGATCTGGTGGTACTCGACATTGTGATGCCGAACATGAACGGCTACGAACTCTGCCGATGGATTAAAAACAACGCCACCACCCAATCCATTCCGGTGATTATTTGCTCCTCTAAGGGCGAAGAGTTTGACCGCTATTGGGGCATGAAACAGGGGGCCGATGCCTACATCACCAAGCCCTTCCGCCCCGACGACATGATCAGCACCGTGCGCCAACTCCTCCGCTAGGGCCCCAGGGCTAGATAGGTCACTATGGCTGGATCGGCTCCTGAAAATAGACCGCTGAAGGCAAAAAGCCGCCTGAGGACAGGCGGCAGCGAGACAGTTGAGGCAAAATATTCCAGCTTGGGCATGGCCGGGGTAAGCCCCTATTCGTAGTAACGGCCCTCCAGCCACACCCGCAGTTCGGCCTCGGAGGAGAACCGTTGGTTTTGCTGGGTAACGGGATCGTAGACCCGCCAGACGAGGCCATCAGGGTGCCAGCGCTTGCGAATCACCGGATCTTGACCGTTGGTCAAAAACCTCACCATGGCGTGACCAGCCTGTTGCAGCACCCGGATGAGGGAGGGACTGGGCTGGGGCCGCACGAGGGTTTCGAGCTGCCGCCGCTGTTGGTCGAGATCGTAGCTGGAATAGGGCGTGCTGTTCATCGTTCCTCCGGGGTTCATCGCTGTTATGGAAATCGGCGGCCTACATGGCAGGGTGCCCATGGTGGGGTTCCCAGTCCCCAGGGGGTAGACTGATCAGGGCATCCCCACAGGGGGGATCCAGTCAGCGGGGCAGATTGGGGAAAAGCTGGGGCTAGACCAAGCCCCGTTCACCACCGTTGCGCAGCGGATGGATGATGGGGCAATAGGTAACAACCGATACGTTTAATGTATCGGGCTACCCCAAAACCACCAACGCATAGGATAGATAGGTTCTATGCAAAAAATCGATACGATATCGTTAACCCTATCGGCTAGGGTAAAACCATCCATTCCCTGGGGGCTGTGATGAACCCTGGCAAGCTGAAACTGTCTCAACTGCGGGCGCTCGTGGCCATTGCCGACTGTGGCAACTTTAGCGAGGCCGCCCTAGAACTCGATCTCTCCCAATCCACCATTAGCCATGCCATTGCCACCCTAGAGGAGGAACTGGGGGTGACGCTGCTGCAACGGGGCCGCCATGGGGCCAGGTTAACCCCCGTGGGAGATCGCATTCTTCACCACGCCAAGAGTGTCCTGGGTTTGATAGACACCATTGCCAGCGAGGCCAACCAGGCTAGGGGGCTCCAGGGCGGACAGCTACGCATTGGCAGTTTTCGGAGTTGCGCCACCCATGTCCTGCCAGGGGTGATCGCCCGATTGCACCGTCGCTATCCCGCCATCGCGATCAGCCTGATTGAAAAGGATGAGGTTCACGAACTCAAAGACCTCCTAATCAAAGGGGAAGCCGACCTCTGCGTAGCTGAAACCATTGAGGGAGCAGAGTTTGAAAGCCTGCATATTTTTGATGATGACTATGTGGCGCTGTTGCCCCCAGGGTTTCAGATGCAAGGTAACCAGCTTAGCCTGGAGGATTTGCGATCCGTGCCGCTGATTGGATCCTCCCACAGCAGTTGCGGTCTGCGAGTGCGTCGCGTGCTGGGGGCGCAGAACCAACCCCTAGCCATCTCCTACTGTATCCGCCACGATTCTTCCATGGTGGCGATGGTGCAGCAGGGGTTAGGCATCGCCATTTTGCCCCGCCTCGCCGCCGAACCTGTGCCCCTAGAGGTGCGGATTTGTGCCTTACCGTTGCCCATTTCCCGGCCCATCGGGGCCACCATTCTCAAGGACGCCCTCCACACCCCTGCCCTCTACGCCTTTTTGGATGCCCTGCGGGAAACCGGAGAGTTTAGCCGCGCCCAAGCCGTTTAAAATGCCCCTATGCGACACCTTTACTTTCTCCTACCGGGCACCCGCAAGCGCTACGCCTGTGGTGGGCTGTTTGCCGAGATCAAAACCCTGAAACTGGCCCAGAAGCTCTGTTCTGCCGAGGTGGTGACCTACGAACAGCGGGAGCCAGAAACCCTTTTTTTGGATGACTTGCTGCAACGGCCCGACCTAGAAAACAGCATTTTTGTGATCAGTTGGGGATTCCATGTGCCCAAGTTGGCCAAACGGCTACGGGGGCAAAACCTGGTCTACCACGCCCACAGCAGCGGCTATGGCTTTTCTTTGCCAAGCGACGTGCCGATCATCACCGTCAGCCGCAATTCCCTGGGCTATTGGGGCCAGCACCACGCCAATGGGCTGCTGTTCTACCTGCCCAACCACATTGATGAATCCTTTACCAACCGCCAGGTGCCCCGCGATATTGACGTGCTGGTGCAGGTTCGGAAGTCCTCGGAATATCTACTAAATACCCTAGTTCCGGCCCTCAAACCCCATGGCAATGTGGTGTGTCTGGAGGGCTTTGTGGACGACCTCAGCGAACTGTTCAACCGCAGCAAGGTGTATCTGTATGATTCGGCGGAATATTGGGCGCTGAGCCGTGTCAGTGAAGGGTTTGGCCTGCCTCCCATGGAAGCTATGGCCTGCGGTTGTCAGGTGTTTTCCAGCGTCAACGGTGCCCTAGCAGACTATTTCGATCCCGGCTTTAACGGCCAAAAAATCGGCGTCTATTCCACCGCCTACGATGTGGAGCGTATCCTCGCCGCCCTGGCCACACCAACGCCAAAAATCATGTCTCCTGCGGATTTACAACCCTACCGAGAGGAGTCCTTAATTCCCCGGTTGGCTGTGATTTTAGCGGAACTCAACCAATTCTTCGACCATCGGGCCAACCATCCCGGTGATATTCCTGGCCTTACCCCGCCCCGCCTCACCCGCCTTTACCTGCAACGGGTGATCGCCAAAATTCGCCAAAAACTGGGTTAGTCGGCACGACGAATCGGTAGGGAGCGGGGGCCAGAAACGGCTCCAAGTCCCTCTCCCAACGAGAGAGAGATTTAGGGTGAGGGCCAACTCACAGCGAAAGAGCATGTTTTCGATGACTGAGGTTACTGCTGTAGCCGAGGGGCAGGGCTAGGCTGAGAGGGAAGCCAGGGGGCGCTTTTCTTCCTGGATGGGAGCACTCAGGGCGTCCTCTAGGGGGGCGCGGCCCAGGCGTTCTTCCAGGATATCCATCACCTCGCGGCCAAAGTCGTCGGGGTTGCGCTGCCAAGCTTCTAGGCAGACTTCCCCAAAAAATGACCCTAGGGGTTCGGGGTTCCACAGCAGCTTTTTCGACACCCAGGGTAGGTGAATATCGAGGGGGTTGTAGTCGCGCTTGAGGATGTTTTGCTCGAAGGCGTATTCTTCCAGGTGGGTGTGGGGTTGCAGGCCAATGAAGAAGATGGCGGGTTCCACCTTGTCGCGGCCAAAGACTTCCTCTAGGGCGCGGTGGTAGGCGAGGGTTTGGCGGATGGTGTCGGGCCGTTCGTCAATCACATTAAAGGAGTAGTTGACGGACACTAGGTCATTAAACCCCGCCGCTTTGAGGTCTTTGCAGTTTTGCAGCACCGTGCGCAGGTTGTAGCCCATCCGCATTTTGCGTACTAGCTCTTGGGAACCGCTGGTGATGCCGATTTCAAAGTAGTTCATGCCCGTGGCGACCATCAGGTCGGCCAGTTTGGGCGTGATGTTGTCGGCGCGGATGTAGGCGGCCCAGTGGATGTCCTCCATGCCCGCATCGAGAATTTTTTGCAGCAGTTCTTCGGCATCCTGCATAAAGCGACGAGCCGGGATGAACTGGGCATCGGTGAACCAGAAGTTGCGCACCCCTCGGTCGTAAAGCTGGCGCATTTCCGCCACCACTTCGTCGGCGGGGTTGATGCGAACCTGCTTGCCTTCTACCACGGTGTAGACGCAGTAGCAGCAGTTGTGGGGACAGCCGCGCTTGGTTTGCACCCCGATGTAAAAGTCTTTATCTTGCAGGTAATAGTCGAATTCTGGCCAAATTTGTTCGATATAGCCGTAGTTGCAGGCGGATTTTTCGATAGGCTCTGGTTCTTCGTGGATCAGGCGTTGGCGGGGTGTGGTTTCTCCGGCAATGTAGCAGCGCTGGTCGGAGAAATCTTGCCCCCGCAGCAGGCGTTCTAGCAAGGTTTCTCCTTCGCCCACGGAGATGATGGTGCCCTTGGGCAGGCGGTTGTGCAGTTGCTCGTAAAACACACTGACAGCCCCACCCCCGACCACGACCGTGACATTATCGTGGTGCCGTTTGGCCCGTTTCAATCCGCGTTTAATGAGACCCTGATTGCGCCACAGTTCCGCTAGGTAGGTCGTTGCCATACGTAACCCACCCATCGCCCCCCGTGCCTTCAGGAAGGGATTACGGGCGTAGAAAAATTCAAAGGCGTTTTGCAGTGGGTTGCCGCCTCGTCCGCCCACGGGGGCAAAAATTTGGATATCTCGCCAGGAAAAGACCAGCAGCGTGGGCCGAAACTCGTCAATGCAACGATCTAGCGCCGCCCCATAGTCCAAGGGGGGCACCGCTCCCAGGTCAAAAATTCGCTGCTCCAACGTTGGGAACAGCTTGTGAAGATGATCGGCCAGATAGACTACTCCGATAGGAAAAATCGGGTTACAGGGCAACCGGACATAAAGCACACGGGGCAGATCGGCGGATTGAGGGGTCATCATGCGCACGCGGAGAGACAGGCAGGGTGATTGAGCAGGTTAGCCTCCGGCGCAGAAGCGCTAATGCTGAGAAGGGTTCACCTATCTTTACAATAACACTGTCCATTCGAGGGGATGGCCCTAGAGCAATTCGCTTCTAGCGCTGTCGGAATAGACCGGGATCAATAGATTATCCAGAGATGATTCCGCCCCCATCGCCGTTAACCTCAGGAAGGTTGCCCCGGCCATGGTCGAGACGATTCACCTTCGGTATCTCAAGGCTTCGAGCCCACAATGATTGAGTAATCTTGGCTACACAACGGACGGCAAACTCTAAAGAAAAGATTAAATTTTGACAAAAGAGTCGGCCCTAATCCCTCCTGAGAATCGGCCATGATCGGCACCCTAGGGCCGATCAATCCATCGAAAAGATAGATAGAAACCGCGATTTATCATGGCTAAAGTTTGGTGGACACCCTCAGGGATAGATAAAGTCTCCCTAAGAAATCTTGCCTTCTGTGCTGTTTCATTACAGTTCTACAGGGGTTGGTAGTCGCCTTTACAGCCATTGGGGATCACCAAGTGTTAGGGTCTCCATAGTGATTCATGCAGTTATGCTCGCAGCATCAATGGCACAAATTCTTGATCCCATCCCATCCGATACTTCCAGGCAGGTGCTCTGTTGCTATGTCAACGCCACCAGCAAGATTCAGATCGCTCGCATTACAAACGTTCCCGATTGGTATTTTGAACGGGTGGTCTTTCCAGGCCAGCGGTTGATGTTTGAAACGGTGTCTAGGGCCATGTTGGAAATCCATACGGGCATGATGGCCAGCGCCATTTTGTCCGATACGATCCCCTGCGAACGCCTCGCCATCGACCAGGATGAACTAGGGGGTGAGGCTGACGAGTCTCCCGCTGAGACGAGCGCCGCAAAGTCGGTGGTCGTAGCGTCCTAGTCGTGTCCCAGGTGATTTCTGGATGGGCCTTCTAAGGGTTACTAGGGCTACCTTTGGGCTAGATTCTCCCTTGAATCCACCCATCGAGTTGTAACATCCCGTGCCATTGATCGCGCTGCTGAAGCAAGGTCATGCTATGCAAAAGGTAAGTTTTCCTGCGTTTGGGCTCAAACTTTGGACTTACCTTCTTTTTTATGGCTATGGCGCATTGCGGCTTGGTCGATGGGTCTCACCCTGACGGGCTATGGGCTCTTGGCCGCAACGGGGGCTTATTGGGCCTATCGTCGTCGCCAACCCGATCCACCCGCTTGGCTGCGGCTTCTGCACATCACCCTGGGCATCACCCTGGTGATCCTAGTGTTGCTGCTGCTGTCCGTCGGCATTGTGGGCACCCTGGGCGAATACGGTCGTCTGGGGCATTCCGTTCATCTACCCCTAGGTCTAGGAGTGGTGGGCCTAGTGCTGGCCTCCGCCTGGAGCGCCAGCCGCATTAGCCTAGAACGACCCTGGGCTAGGAAACTTCACCTTGCCCTGAATGGTGGCTTGGCCCTAGCCTTAGCGGGGGTGGGCCTGTCAGGTTGGCAGGTGGTGCAAAAGTATTTACCTTAGGGAAAGTACACCCCAATCATCGGTTCGCCAGCCATGGAGTCAACCCCTGTGGATTGCAATCCCTCGGAGATCACCGAGGCGGTGGGGAGTGAACTGGGCCAGGGATCAGATCGCCAGGTGTTTCCCATTGCGCCCTTCATTCGCCTGACGTTGCTGCTGTTGTATATCGCCCTGATGGGGCCACTGCCCTTCCTAGCCCAGGCCACCCAGGCTCCGGTGTCGCCCCTGTGGCTGACGGTGGGTATTGCCCTGGGTTGGATCGGGCTCTATGGTGCCCTGGGCCAACGAGTGATGGTGGATGATCAGGCCATTGAAGTCACCTATCCGGGCTGGATTCGCTGGTTGTTTCGGGGCGGCTGGCGGTTGCCCTGGGATCAGGCTCAGGCGCTCAAACCTCGATCCACGGGCCAGGGCGGCATCGTCTACTACTTCGTGGGCATCGATCCGGCGGGGGAAACCCAGCGGGCCTACCTGCTGCCGATGCGGGTGGCGGGGTTCGCTCGGTTAGTGGGGCTTGTAGAACGCTACACCGACCTCGACACCCAGGACGTGAAACCCCTAGCCCAGCCCTGGATGTACGGCCTTTTACTCCTGTTCACCCTATTTTTGCTGTGGATTGACCTGTGGACAATTTCGACGGCCCTTTCCCTAGCGAATGCCGCCCCAATGCTTTAGCCCTGTTGGCCCGAAGGGTTGGCCTGCTTGCCGGTCCTAGCCGTCTGAACCATTGCCAGCCCAGGGGCGGCGCAGGTGCAGGGGCAGGTGGCTACAGTCATTAAAGCGGTGTACAAAGGGGCCGTACTCCTGAAGTTCCACAATCGAGAGCGACGTAACGGGCATGGCGAGGCGATCCCGGTAGCGGCCCACATCCACCCCCAGCAGGGTACAGAGCATAATCCGCAGGGTGGCCTTGTGGGAGACAATCAGCACGTTGCCGCTGGGGTAGGTTTCCTCCACTTCCGACAGCACATCGGCAATGCGGCGGGCCACTTGGATCCCCTTTTCGCCCTGGGTAGGGCTGTTCCAGGCGGGGTCAGCCAGCCAGCGAATGTAGTCATCGTGGAAGGTGGTATTGACTTCGGTAGGGGCCATCCCCTCCCACTTGCCAAAGCCCAGTTCCCGCAGGCTGTCGCGGCATTCTACCTGTAGTCCGGTGGCGCGGCAAAAGGGCTGGATGGTGGTGATCGCGTGGTGGAGGGGGCTGCAAAAGACGGCCTTCCAGTCCAATGGGTAGTAGGCTTTGGCGAAGAACTCAGCCATCTGCTGCCCCCGATCCGTTAGCTCTACCCGGTCGCGACTACAGTAGCGTCCGGTGCGGCAATATTCGGTTTCGGCGTTGCGGAGCAAGTAAAGCCTCAGGGTCATGGTGGGCCGTCCTTAGGTGGAAGGAAGGGATCGCAGGGCATCGCTGAGGTGGGATCGGTCGGCGATGGTGTGAAACAGCGGCCCCCGTTTCGCCAATTCCACCACGCTGACAGCGGCCACGGGCATATCCATCCGATCCCGGTAGCGGCCCACGTCGATCCCCAGCAGGGTGCAGAGCATAATCCGAATGGTGGCCTTGTGGGAAACTACCAGGATGTGGCCTTGGTCGTGGGTGCGTTCAATTTCGTCGAGCACCTGGGCCGACCGTCGGGCAATGTCCACCGCCCGCTCGCCGCCCACCGGGGCATACCAGGCTGGATCAGTCAGCCACGCCACATATTCATCATGGTGTTCCCGATCCACCGCCGTGGGGTGCATTCCTTCCCAAATGCCGTACATCACCTCGCGCAGGCCGTCCCGCAACTGCATCTCCATGCCCACCCGCTGGCAGAGGGGTTTGGCCGTTTCCACCGCCCGCCGCAGGGGGCTCACGTAGGTCGCCGTCCAGGGCAGGGCGGCATAGGTTTCGGCAAATTCTTCGGCCATGGCGATACCCTCCGGGGTCAGTCCAGGATCATTTTCTGGCCTGCCGCAATAGCCCCCGGTGAGGCTGTAGGCCGTCTGACCATGTCGTAAAAAATAGAGAAATACGCCCATCGGTGCCCTGCCCTAACCCCAGAAGGCCCCCGCCCTCGCTGTGCTTTCTCTACTCTAACCCACCAGCGCCAGCGCCCTAGTCCAAATCTCGCCGCCCTTCTAGCGCCCTCGCCAGGGTGACTTCATCGGCATATTCCAGGTCGCCGCCCATGGGCAAGCCAAAGGCAATGCGTGTGACGCGGGTAAAGGGTTTCAGCAGTTGGCCCACGTACAGCGTCGTCGTGTCGCCCTCAATGCTGGGGCTGATGGCCATAATCACCTCTTTAATGCCCTCCCTATTCACCCGATGCACCAGGGGGCCAATGTTGAGTTGTTCCGGGCCAACGCCGTCCATGGGGGAAATCAGCCCGCCCAGGACGTGATACTTGCCCCGGTACTCGCGGGTTTTTTCAATGGCGATCACATCCCGCGAATCGGCCACCACGCACAGGGTTTGCTGATCTCGGCTGGGGGCACGGCAAATGTCGCACACCGGATCCGCCGACAGGTGAAAACACACCGAGCACTGCCCCACCTGAGATTTCGCATCCAGCAACGCCTGGGCCAAGGCTTGTACCTCCACCTGGGGCCGTTTGAGGATGTGCAACGCCAACCGCTGCGCCGACTTGGGGCCAACGCCAGGGAGTCGCTGAAGTTCTTCAATCAATCGGGCCAAGGGACGGGTGTAGATGGCGGGGCTCCTTTTGGGGGATGGAGTGATGGGGAGACGGGGGGATGGAATGTAACGAAGGTTATTGTATCGCCTGGGTGCAGTCTAGGCCGCAGGACTTGGAGGGACGAGACTTACGCATACATCGGTAGTGCATTAATCTACGGGTCAGAGAAAAAACAGCCAAAAACAGCAATCTACTGCCGTAAGGTCTCTAGGGTCGCCTGATTATTCTCTAGCCTGTAGGAAACTAGGACCACCCATACATCTAGGGCCAAAGCAACGAAAAATTCTAAATACTCGGCCAATTCAAGGTTGAAGTGCAACCCCTGCTCAAATTCGCTTGCAGCCATGGATCTAATACTAAGCCTATGAAGGAGACCTATAGCCTGCTGTGCTGCGCTGTACCGTGTTCCTGGTTGTAGTCATGACCGCGAAGGCTGACAGTGGCTCTGAGACGGAGTGTTGCACTTCAGATTTGAGTCTGCGTTGTATAACTAGGCACTAATAACTCCACATCTGAGCTCGACTTTATCCAATTAGGCAGCATGGCAAAGTAACTCGGCCCAGATGTCGAAGATAGGGCGCGGGACTTTAACGTACTCAAGGTCATCTTGCGATGTCTGAAAAAGCCGAGAGGCCCATAGATAGCGCCGGACAAAGGCCAAGGCATCAGCAAAGGTCGGGTGTTGCTTGATGTACCAGGCGGTATGAGGTAGGGGGAAGGTAAATTGGGGGTGCAGGCGCTGGGTGAGGAGCAC